>JBKJSE010000140.1:0-4547 GCA_046595925.1 Archangium sp.
ATCATCAGCAAGCAGCTCTCCGCGCAGACCGCGGCCATGACCGGCAAGCTGAAGTTCAAGCCGATGGACATGGGCCTGGCGATGAAGCTCGCCAAGCTGATGGGCTGAGACTCACGAGCTCGTGAGTCACACCGGCGCTCCTTCCCGAATCGGGGAGGGCGCCGTTTTCATTTTGGAGGTCACACGTGTCGCTCCCGCTCGCAGGTCTGAAGGTGCTCGATCTTTCCCGGCTGCTGCCAGGCCCCTACGCGACGCTGGTGCTCGCGGACCTCGGCGCGCAGGTCGACAAGCTCGAGGAGCCAGGCTCTGGCGACTACACCCGCCACTCGTCGCCGATGAAGGACGACACCTCAGCGCTGTTCCTGGGGCTCAACCGGAACAAACGATCGATCGGCGTGGATCTGAAGTCGCCTTCGGGCGTGGCCACACTCAAGGGTTTGGTGAAGCACTACGACGTGCTCGTCGAGAGCTTCCGGCCCGGCGTGCTCGATCGGCTCGGCGTCGGCTACGAGGTGCTCTCGAAGGAGAACCCGCGGCTGATCTTCTGCTCCATCAGCGGGTACGGAAACACGGGGCCCGATCGCCTGAAGGCGGGGCATGATCTCAACTACATCGCGCGATCCGGAGCGCTCGCTTACGGCGGCCTCGATGGTGGTTCGCCCGCGATGCCCGGCGTGCAGATGGCGGACATCGGCGGCGGCAGCCTCTTCGCGATCGTCGGCATTCTCGCGGCGCTTCACGAGCGACACACCAGTGGCAAGGGCCGCTTCGTGGACGTGTCGATGACCGATGGCTCGATGGCGTTCCTGCACATGCACCTGGCGGCGCGGTTGTTGATGGGCGCAGAGGGCACTCCGCTCGCGCGTGGGCGTGAGGCGCTCAACGGCGGCTTCGCTTGCTACGGGCTCTACAAAACGAAGGACGATCGGTACCTGGCGGTGGGGTCGCTCGAGCCGAAGTTCTTCGCGGGCGTGTGCGCGGCGATCGATCGGCCGGAGCTGCTCGAGGGTGCGTACGACGTGGGCGAGGGCGGGAAGAAGGTCCGCTCCGAGCTCGAGAAGGTCTTCGCGTCGCGCACGCAGGCTGAATGGACCTCGCTCTTCAAGCCGCTCGATCTGTGCGTGGAGCCGGTGCTGGAGGGTGACGAGATTTTGAACGATCCCCAGCTTCAGGCGCGTGGGTTGTTCGCGAAGGAGGGCGAGGTGATCTGGCTGCGCACCCCCCTTCGTTTTGGAGACGTGCCGATCATTCCTCCGCCGACGATTGGTCAGCAGACCGAAGAGATCTTGCGTGAGTGCGGATTGAGCTGATCACGCCGATGTCCCATGGTGCGGGGCTCAGGAGTCGAAGCATCACCATGAGCGCACGGGATCGATTTTTCGAAGAGCTGCAGCGAGCCATCGCCCGCGGTTTCACGCTGGGGGCGGTGTCGATGGCCATGGCGTGCGGTGTGGCTCGCGACATGTCCGGGAGGCCGCTGTCGCCCGCGCCCGAAGGCGCGATCGCCTGTAGTGAGGACGCTGGCTCATCGAATTCCTGCTGCACCAGGCTGCACTGCTACCCCGCGACGACCGACGCCTGCGTGGCTCAGTTGGTGCCCGGAAGCGAGCTGGCTGCGAGACTTTCGCCTCCCCAGCCGCCCGGCTCCGGCACGTGCATCTGCGGCGAGATCACGGGCCCCTTCGCCCCCTCCGATGGCGCGACCGGAGAGTGCTGCTACGTCATCGGCACCGTCAGTTGTGTCGGCCGGCCGCTTCGCGATGGTGACGCCTCGATCGTCGCTGCGGTGGTCGCGCGTTCAGATTGGGCCTGAGCCGGCGAATGTCTCAAGCGGCGCTGGCCCGTGTCTAATGGGCACATGAGCGCTCGCGACCGATTCTTCGAAGAGCTTCAGCGCGCCATCGCACGTGGCTTCACGGTCGCGGCGGTGTCGGCTTCGTTGTCGTGTGGTTCACCTTCGAGTCCGGGTCCTGATGCTGGGAACGGCTCAGGCGATGGCGGCACACAGACTTCGATGGCTCCGCGTGACGTCGATGGCGGCGCGTTGGCCGAGGTTCCAGCAGGTTCGTTCTTCTGCACCGGCGACGCGGGGACGACGGGCCCGTTCTACGGTTCTTGCTGCACCAGGTTGCACTGTTACCCGCCGGTCACCGGTACCTGCTCCGCGACGGTTGCTCCCAACGATGGACTTCCCGTTTCGCCCGCGTTGCCTCCGGGTTCGGGGACCTGCTTGTGCGGCGCGGCTGTCGCGGGTCCGTTCGCGCAGCCCGATGGTGGCAACTCCGAATGCTGTTACGTCGCAGGCAGCATCGGGTGCACCGGACGACCTTTGCGTGACGGCAACGAAGCGATCCTCGCCGCGATCATCGCGAGCCCTGACTGGGCATGACTCGTTTTCCTTCCACCGAAGAATGGGCAGCGCTCGAGGCCGCGTTCCCTCGAGACCGCGGGGCGATCACGGAGGGGTGGTCTCTCGCGGCCCAGCAGGAGCACGCGTCGATCGCCTCGTTCTCGAAGTTCTCGCTGGAGCTGATGGCGGTCGGGGCGCCTCCTTCGTTCCTCGTTCGCGCTCACAAGGCGGCGCTCGATGAGATCGATCACGCGCGCATGTCATTCCGGGTCGCGTCTTGCTGCGCAGGCCAGCCGCTCGGGCCGGGCCCGCTCCCGTTTTCGGTTGCGTCGATCAGCGAGACGATGACGTTGCACGGCAGCGCGATCGCCGCGGCGCTCGATGGGTGTCTCAACGAGACCATTGCTGCGTTGGAGGCGGGGGCAGCTGCTGAGGGCGCGAAGCCAGAGGCGCTCCGGGTGGTGCTCGAGGAGATCGCGCGCGATGAGCAGGCGCACGCCGAGCTCGCGTGGGAGTACGTGGCCTGGGCCATCGGCGTCGGCGGCGCTCCTTTGCGCGAGGCCATTCGCGGTGCGGTCGAGCGTGCGCTCCGGGCGCTGGATTCGGGTGTCGAGCCTCCTTCAGGGCCCGATTTGAGCGCCTGGGGTTTGCTCGAGCCGGCCGCCCGGTTCCGGTTGCGGGTGCGCTCGACGCGCGAGGTGTTGCGCCCCGCCTTCGAGCGGCTGCTGCACGCGGGCGCCTGACCGTCTACGCTGTGCGGACTCATGGACCACCTCCGGTTCGCGCTTGCGCTCACAGTCGTCTTCACGGTGCTCGTCTTCGCGGCGTGCGGCGCGGAGAACGCAGTCGCCCCCGCGGCTGAAGAGACCATCGTCGAGTGCCGTGGCTTCGAGAAGTTGATGCCGAACTTCCTCAAGGTCATCAGCGACGGGAAGACGGAGAACCTCAAGCGCCTGGTCGAGACGCAGTTGCTCGTGTCCGAACGTGCAGACGTGCCACCCCCGATCAATGAAGTGCTCAGGGTGATCTTCAAGACGCTCAACACCTTCGCGCTCAAGCCGAAGGAGCCCGGTGCGATCGGCACTGAGTTCTGCGCTCCGACTTCTGCGCCGCCTCCGCTCACCAGCGCCAATGAGCTGTGCGAGATGCGCCGCGCGCTCGACCTGCTGGTGCATCAGGGCAAGGGCATTGACGCCATCAAGCTGATCGAACCGCAGTTGCTCACCATCGTGAACTACCTCACGGGAACGGGCCTGGACTGCAAAGGCCGCCCGCGCATCCCGCACTACGAAGTGGCCGGCACGGTCTCGGAGTTCTGCTCGCAGAACGGCAATTGCCAGTTGAGCGACGGGCTCGATGCGGTGATTGCGTTCACCGCCTACGTGAACACGGCTGACGGCAAGTTGCTGGTGCAGCACTTGAACGAGCTGGCGGCCAAGCCCTCGATCACCAGCTTGCTCAACCCACAGTCGCTCACCGAGTCGGACACCGTGACGATCGCGCGGAGCTTGATCGTGGCAGTGCAGGGTGCTGACCCGATGGCGCTTCGCAATGCGTTCAATGCGCTGCCGCTGCCAGATCAAGTGAAGATGGATCTGCAGCCGGTGGTGGGTGACCTCGAGAAGGTGCTCGGCCAGACTCAGTTGATGATGCCGGTGCGGCGATCGCTCAATTGTCTGACGACCCAGGATCAGAGCCTCGACACGGTTCGCATGCTGTACCGGCTGGCGATCGAGGAGCAGTGCTCGGAGTTCGGGCTCACCCGGCTGACCGCGGCGCTCCAGGGCGTTCAGGATGTTGATCAGCGCGGCTCGCTCATCTTCATCGTGGGGACTCTGGCGAAGGCGGTTCGGTCTGATGAACTCGCGATCGATTCGGCGGCGAACGTGTGCAGGACGGTGTTCTCGACCGCGAAGGCGCCGGGGGCGGCGCAGTCGAATGCTCAGCTGGCGTTGCCGGTGGTGGGCGAGTTGGTGAAGGCGGGCGTCGTGAACGAAGGCATCTGCGCGATCGACACGCTGCTGTTTGGGTGTGCGGGTGGTGTTCAGCCTGCTTGCCGCTGAGGTGATGCCGTCACCCGGACCCTCTCCCGGAGAGGGTGTTGAAGAAGGCTTCGACAATACGAGCGAACACCGTTCCTCCCGAGCAAGGAACCAGCTTCGCTGGCGATTTCGACCGAAGGAACACACCGGTCCTC
>JBKJSE010000342.1:0-6190 GCA_046595925.1 Archangium sp.
CGCCAGGTGCTCTCGGTGGGCGTGTCAGAACCCGCTGCCGGCGCATCGTCGGCCAGCACGGGCGTCGCAAGCAGGGTCGCAGCCATCAAGATGATTTTCGCGGAACGTCGCATGAAGCCTCCATTGGAAATCTGCGATGGCACAATACGGTTGAGCATCTGAAGGAGCCGAAAATAATGTCGAAGCGTCGCGTCTTTGTCGCGGGAGCCACAGGTGCCGTGGGTCAATCGCTGCTCGAGCTGGCAGCGAAAGGTCAGATCGACGTGCTGGCGCATGCGCGGCCCAAGAGCGCGTCACGCGTCGGTAACCATCCCGTCGCGGCACTCGAACTCTCCGACCCGAAGCTGGCCGACACGCTGCGGGGCTGCACCACCGTCGTCCAGCTGATCGGCACGATGCGAAAGCGCTTCGCAGCGGGCGATACGTACGAGTCGAGTGACATCGGCACCACCAGGCAGCTCGTCGACGCAGCCAAAGCGAGCGGCACGGTGGATCACCTGGTGCTGCTCTCCAGTGTCGGCGCTGGCAGCCCGCGCGGCGCGTACCTGAAGGCCAAGGCCGAGGCCGAGCGCATCGTCACCTCGAGTGGAATTCCGTTCACGATCTTCCGGCCCTCGGCGTTTGCCGATCGCGAGGGCGTGTTCATTCCCGGCATGGGCGCGCTCACCAGGCTGTTCGGCATGAAGAAGTATCAGCCGATCAAGTTGGCCGAGCTGGCGTCGGCGATCCTCTTCTCTGCGACCGAACGGGCACCGCTCGGCGTGGCCCTCGAAGGAGCGCCGCTCTGGGACCTCGTCGAGAAGGCACCGCGATCGTGAAGCGCGTGCTCGTCAGCGCCTGCCTGCTCGGTGAGAAGGTGCGCTTCGACGGCCAGGACAAGGGCGTTCAGAACGAGGTGCTGGCCCGGTGGCTCGCGGAAGGCCGGGTCATCAAGGTGTGCCCTGAGGTGGCGGGTGGGTTGAGCGTGCCCAGACCTCCGGCAGAGCGTCAGCCCGACGGGCGCGTGCTCACCGACACCGGCGTCGACGTGAGCGAGGCCTTCAACGCCGGCGTCGTCGCAGCGCTGAGCCTGGTGGCTGAAAACGACATCGCCGTGGCCGTGCTCAAGGAAGGCAGCCCCTCGTGCGGGAGCGGCTTCGTCTACGACGGCTCGTTCACCAGGACGAAGTTGCACGGTGAAGTCGGCCAGACCACGCGCGCCTTGAGGACCTCCGGCGTGGCGGTGTTCAGCGAGCTGCAGTGGGACGAGGCCGACGCCGCGCTCGCATTCCTGGAAGCGCGTTGACCACGCGAGTTCTCCTCACCGGGGCGACCGGCAACTGGGGAAGAGCCGTGCTTCGCGAGTTCGCGCAGCGGGAAGATCGTTTCCAGGTCGTCGCCTTCGTCTTGCCCACCTCTGCGGAACGACGGCGCATCGCCGACTTCGCGCCGATGAAGAACCTCGAGGTCGTCTTCGGCGATCTGACCGATGCAGCGGCCGTCGAGCGCGCCGTGAACGGCGTCGACGTGGTGCTCCATCTGGGGGCGCTCGTGTCGCCCGTCGCAGACGACTACCCAGAGCGTGCGCACGCCATCAACGTCGGTGGCGCGCGCAACATCATCGAGGCCGTGCGGCGACAGCCCGACCCTTCGCGGGTGCGCGTCATCATGTCTGGTTCGGTCGCGCAGACAGGCGATCGCAACCCACCGCACCACTGGGGGCGGATGGGTGATCCGATTCGCGTGTCCCACTTCGACGAGTACGGGCAGAGCAAGGTGGTCGCCGAAAAACTCCTGGTCGATTCCGGCCTGCCGAAATGGGTCTGGTTGCGACAGACGGGCATCTTTCACCCCGGCCTGCTGTCGATCCGCGATCCCATCGCGCTGCACTGCCCGTTCGAGGGCGTCCTCGAATGGGTCTCTGACACCGACTCGGCCCGCCTCGCGGTGAACCTCTGCGACGACCACGTGCCCGACGAGGTCTGGTGCGACCTTCACAACATCGGCGGCGGTGAAAGCTGGCGGCTGACGAATTGGGAATTCCTGAGCCGAATCGCAGCAGCGCTCGGCGTGCCTGACGCACGCGGTTGGTACGAACGAAACTGGTTCGCGACGCGGAACTTTCACGGTCAGTGGTACCTCGACTCGGATCGACTGGAAGCGCTCGTGCCGTTCCGAAAGGGTACCTTCGACGAGGCGCTGCGGGGCGCGGTCGAGGCTTCACCGCGCTCGATGCGTCTTGCCGGCCTGGTGCCCGCGGCGTTGATCAAACACCTCATCATCAAGCGCCTCGCACACCACCCGCGCGGTCCGTTGAGCTGGCTTCGGAACGCAGATGAAGCGCGGGTGACCGCGTTCTTCGGCTCGAGGGAGGCGTGGTCACGCATCGGCGATTGGAAGTCCTTCGTCGTTCCAGCGCCGAGTCGAAGCCCGACGAGGCTCGAGCACGGCTACGACGAAACGGTGGCCACCGACCGATGGACGCTCCGAGAGATGGCGGACGCCGCGACGTTCCGGGGCGGCAGCGTGGTGTCTACGTCGATGACGCCGGGCGACGTCGCTTCACCGCTCGAGTGGCGCTGCGCCGAGGGACACCCTTTTACGGCGAGCCCCCGGCTCATTCTGCGCGCGGGACACTGGTGCCCGAGCTGCGTGCGCGATTCGGCTGGCTACGCCCGGCAGGCAGAGCGCAACCCGTTCCTCGCTCAGCTCGAGCTTTTGGGAAGGTGATTGACCACGCGGCCGACCACGCCGCCCTTCTCGAGCGCGAGTGAGATGAACGTCGCTTCGGCGTGACTGCCTTCGAAGGCGATGGCCGGCAACTTCGCCAGCCGCTTCTTCGCATCGGCTTCGGGCACGCCCAACCCCTTCACCAGCAGCGTGAGCACCTGGGCCACCTTCTTCGCATCATCCACCCAGACCTCCGCGCGGCCCGACTGCGCGATGATCGACTTCCGCAGGCCCTGGGCCGGCAACCCTGCCCCGCCGGTCTCGAAGCCATGACCACACGCGCAGCTGAACCGCTCGAACCACTTGAGCTGGTCGTCGGCGAGCTCCTGGCCGACCTCGAGGAAGCCGGCTTTCTGGCAGGTCGCGCAATTGGAAGGGATGCGTGCAGTGGAGACCACGCCTCACCTCACCATAAATGAGAACGGAAACGGAGCATCCGCGCTCCCTCTCGCTGGTGAGCCTGCTCAGCCCGGCCTCCGCTCGCACGGTTCGCGGCATACCCGTTGCTCAGGAGGTCCTCTGGGGGTGGGGCGATGGATGGTGACTGGCTGACGAATCTGGAAAGCAGCGGCCCGAGTGCTGCTGAAGAAGCACGGCGGCGGCTGCTGCGATTGGGTGCACGCGTGCTGAGCAACGCAGAGCTGATCGGCGTGCTGCTCGGTGGCGACGAGCTCACCCGCGCGGCGAGGCTGGTCGATCAGGGCTTGAAGGCCCTGCTCACCGAGTCACCCGAGGCGTTGATCGAATTCCGGCAGCTGACGCCCGAAGAAGCGTCGCGGGTGCTGGCGGCCGGTGAGCTGGCGAGGCGCCTGCACGCGGCGGTGGAAGAGCGGCCCCGGCTGCAGACGCCGCAGGGCATCTACGAGTGGGCACGCAAGCAACTGGTCGGTGCACGGCGGGAAGAGTTCCACGTGTTGTGCCTCAACAGCCGCAACGTGCTGCTCCGGCATGCCTGCGTGGCGGTGGGGAGCATCGATCAATGCCACGTCGACCCGCGCGAGGTGCTGGCCCCGGCGATCACCTCGAGGGCGACGGGCATCGTGCTTATCCACAACCACCCCTCGGGCGACCCAGAGCCGTCGGTTCAGGACGTGGCGTTGACCCGCCAACTGCGAGAAGGCGCGCGCCTGCTGTGCCTGCGGCTGCTCGATCACATCGTGGTGGGCGAGACGGGGTTCGTCTCGATGCTCGCCCGCGGCCTCATCAAGGGCGACGAGCCGGGGTTCTCCGCTCGACTGCAATCACCATGAGTGTTGACGCCCGAGCGGAGGAGAGACCATATGCGCGCAGTGTCAGCAGACCTGCCGTACCTCAGTGAGATGCAGGCAGGGCTCAAGAAGCACTTCGGGCTCGATTCGTTTCGTCACGGCCAGGCCGAGGTGATCTCGAACGTCATCTCGGGGCGCAACGCGGTGGTGGTGATGCCCACCGGCGCGGGCAAGTCGTTGTGCTACCAGCTGCCCGCGATGCTGCTCGACGGCGTCACGGTGGTCGTCTCGCCGTTGATAGCCCTCATGCAGGACCAGGTCGACTCGCTCCAGGCGCGCGGCATCTCGGCGACGTACATCAACTCGACGCTCTCCGATTCAGAGCGGGCCAATCGCCAGCAGCGCATGCGGCAGGGCGAGTACAAGCTCGTCTACGTCGCGCCCGAGCGGTTCCGCAGCGAGGCGTTCGTCAACGCGCTGCTGGAAGCCAGGCTCGCGCTCTACGCCATCGACGAAGCGCACTGCATCTCGCAGTGGGGTCACGACTTTCGGCCCGACTACGCGATGCTCGGGCAGGTGCGAAAGCGCCTGCGGCCTCCGCGCACCGTCGCGCTCACCGCCACGGCCACGCCTGAAGTGCGCGACGACATCGTGCGCGTGCTGCTGATGAAGGATCCTCAGGTGTCGGTGGCGGGTTTCGATCGCCCCAATTTGTTCCTCGAGGTGGCCACGGTCACCGGCGACGCCGACAAACGCGCGCTGTGTACCTCGCTCGCCGAAGAAGGCAGCGGCGTCATCTACTGCTCGACGCGCAAGCAGGCCGAGGTGATTCACGAGCACCTGGTGAAGGAAGACGTGCCCGCGGTGCTCTACCACGCAGGCATGGAAGACGACGCGCGGCGCAAGGCGCAGGAAGCCTTCATGTCGAAGCCGAACTCCGTGGCGGTGGCGACGAACGCGTTCGGCATGGGCATCGACAAGCCCGACATCCGCTTCGTGGCGCACGCCGGAATTCCGAAGGCGGTCGAGGCCTACTACCAGGAGATCGGCCGCGCCGGCCGTGACGGGCAGGACAGCCGCGCGGTGCTGCTCTTCAATCACGCCGACGTGTTCACGCAGGAGCGGTTGATTCAAGGCAACCACCCGCCTGAGACGCTGTTCGTCGATCTGTGGAACGTGCTGCGCAACATGGAGACGTTCGATCGCGGCGTGCACCTGCTCGCGGGCCAGGTCGGCGCGTCGGAGTTCGAGGTCTCGGCAGCGCTGAAGATTCTCGAGCGGCAGGGCGCGTTGTCTCGCGCAGGCCGGGGCGAAGGCCGCTACGGGATCACCGTGCAGCCGTCGGGCATGCTCCACCAGCCGCGCAGCGCGGAAGCGAAGGCGCTGCTCAACGCGCTCAACTCGGGCGCGTCTCCGGGTGTGAAGCAGACGATGGAGCTGTACCTGCTGTCTCGGAAGTGCGGCCTCGATGAAGAGCGGGTGCGGCATGCGCTCACGCTGCTCGAGCGCAGCGCGATCGTCACGGTGCAGCGCCCGTTCGCGGGGCGGGCGATCAGCGTGCTCAAGCACGACTCGTGGAGCCAGCTCGGCGTCGACCTGAGCCGGCTGCGTGAACAGGAACGCAACGCGCTGCTGCTGCTCAAGCGCATGACGGACTACGCCTACACGAAGCGGTGCCGGCGCGCGTTCGTGCTGCGGTACTTCGGTGAAGAGGTGCCGTTCAGCCAGTCGTGTGGTTCGTGTGACGTGTGCGTGGGGCCGAAGCTGGTGGCCCGGCCTGCGAAGACGGCCAGCGCGGCGAGTAACGTGCGGGCGCTGCCTGAGAAGTATTCGGTGCTCGCGGCCGAAGAGCTGAAGCGATGGCGGCGGGAGCTGTCTCAGGATCTCGGCGTGCCGTCGTTCATCATCTTCAATGACGCGACGCTCTTCGCGTTGGCGGCGGCGTTGCCGACCACGAAGGAAGAGTTCCTGGCGGTGAAGGGAACGGGCGAGTCGAGGTGGGAACGGTTTGGTCCGCGGATCTCGCAGATCTGTTTGATGGCGCGCGCGTCGGGTGATGAGCCGCAGGTCGCTGCGTTCATTCCGCGACGACGGGCACGCAGGTAGTCGAAGCAGACCGCCACCCGCTGGCGATTTCAACCGAAGGAACAGACCCACCGTTCGCATCGAGCGCAGTCGAGATGCCACCTCTGCGCCGCGCGGCAGGTGACCCCTCGACTTCGCTCGGGGGGAACGGTGCTGTTCCCTAGGAGCGCGGTCGAGGGATTACTTCG
>JBKJSE010000013.1:0-5922 GCA_046595925.1 Archangium sp.
TCGGCAGGTGCTGTGCGTCACGTGCCACGAGAAGCAGGTGACGGCGGTGAGGCTCAACAAGGGCCACGCTGATTGCAATTCGTGTCACGCCGGGCTCCCGCATGGAGAGACCGGGGAGCCGAAGGCGTGCCTCAGTTGCCACAAGGACAAGGTGCCACCGCAGAAGAAGCACCCGGAGTGCGCGAGCTGTCACGCCAGTCACTCAGCGGCGGTGACGAAGACATGCGCAAGCTGTCACCTGACCCCGACCTCGGCGCCGTTGCCCGGCCTGCACGCAGTACAAAAGCACCGGGAGTGCGCGAGCTGTCACGCCCCGCACACACCCGAGCCGCCAAGGGGCCCCGCGACCTGCAGGACGTGTCACCAGCACCTGCCGCCTCAGAGCCATCCGACTCCGCCGGCTCAGTGCGTTGGGTGTCACCTGTTCAAGTAGCGAGCGTGCTCGGGTCGTTGCCCCGCGATGCGAGGGTCGTCATTCCCCCGGTCACAACCGAACTTGGCTCGCATGCCCGCGCAAGGTCTGCACCCCACCGCTGAGCTGAGCGACGTGCACGCGCGTCCACCAGGTCAGAACTCAGCTCCCGCCTGCTTCGCTGAGTTGCAGCCGGTTGGTCTTGGTGAGCCGCACCGGGAACTTTGCGCTGTCCGCCCAAGCGTGGTTCAGAGAAAATGGAATTGATGCCACGCGCCGAGCGAAACGCGCCCTGCCCCTGCGGTTCAGGGAAGAAGTACAAGAAGTGCCATCAAGACTCAGACGCGGCAATCGAGCGAGAGCAGCGACCAAGCCCGGAAGCGCGGCCGTCTCCTGAGACCGGGCACGAGCAGCGATGGAGCGTGCTCTTCCATCAGCTCCGAACTGCGTCGCTCAACGAAATGCTCGGGCTTGCGCGCGCGTACATCGAGGCCGAGCCCGAGTTCGACGAGGAGGATGCCTTCGCTCTGGTGATCGAATTCCTCGAGCCAGCGCTCGTGAAGGCAGGACGCGCGGAAGAGTTGCACCCTCTGATCGAGCTGATCCGGCAGCGTCATCCGAGCGCCTACGAGACCAACGTGGGCTACTTCGCCAAGCGGGCGCTCGACCAGGCGTACGAGTCTGGCAAGGCCCCCGAGCCGCACCTTCTCGAGTGGGCTCGCACTCCAACGCGGCAATTCGAGTACTTCGGGCGAGCAATCGAGCAGGCGCTCTTCCATGGCCGCGAAAGCCTCGCCGTCGAGGCGCTGAAAACGGGCGAGCAGGCGCTGCTCGACGACGGGGAGTTGTTCGACGACGCGAAGATCGAGTTGGCGAGGGTGGTGCTCGAGGCCTCGCTCGCGGCCGACGCTGGAGCAGTGCCACCAACCGTGATCGCGCTCAGCGCTGCGTTCGAAGTCTTTGGCCCCGAGGCGCTGACCGAGCGCCTCGCGCACGCTGCTCGCTCAACGCCGCTGCGCCTCGACGAGTTGGCTCCGGCAGCGGGGCCACGCCCGCTCGCCTGGCAGTTCTACCTGCTGACCGCGGACTTCGCCCGGTGGCTGGTGCGCGCGCGGCGCTGGCCGGCGGGTCGGGCCGCGTTGGCTCACCTGGGGTTCGACCGCCTGCTGACGAACCGGGTCAAGGCCCTACTCGCCAAGGAGGAGGAGGAGTTCGACGAGAGCGACTCCAGTCCGAGCCCGCCCCGCTGGCAGGGATCACCACCTCGCGTCGAAGCCCTCCTCGGCATGGATGAGAAGAACCTCAGCCGGAAGTTCTCGGCGCAGATGGGCATGTTCGGCACAGGGGCGTACCGAGTTGCGGCGGTGTTGCTAGCCCTCCCGAATTGGCGACCCTACCTGCTGGAGGTTGGCGGTGATGGCAGCGGACTGAGTGACCCGGCGGGGTGGCTGGAGTCCGCCGCAGGTCGCGGCGAGAGGGTTCGCTTTGCCAGCCACCTCGACGGACTCGCGGGACGCGCTCTCTCCCAGCCCTGGTCCTGAGTTCGGGAGCGTCGAGGGGAGTGAACCGCGGCGCAGCCTCACGTCGTCAGAGAGTGAGCCCACAAGACTCGGCCGGACACCCGACTGCTCACCCTCGCCAAGCAGACGGGCCGACCGTTCTCCGAAGTGCTTCAGCGCTACGCGATGGAGCGGTTCCCTCCGCTCTCGAAGTCCAGGCACTCGAAGGCCTTCGTGCTCAGCGACAATGAGGATTAACGGGTGTCGACGGATGTGCCGGGCGTTCGACTTGCGGGGCGTGCCATCCACGTCACACTCTGTTGGGTGCGCGTTCTTCCCGTCCCAGTACTGGGCCTCCTCCTGCTGCTCGCGTCGTGCGCGCCCGCGATGCGTGCCTTGCGGCCGCGGAGCGACGCCGAACGAGTGGCGGAGACATTCCTGCGCGCCTGGGCGAGCGCAGACATCGCGACGCAGCGATCGCTGGCGGCGCCGCACGCTCTGGCAGAGCAGCTCGTCTGGCGGGACCGGCTCGGCGTCGTGGCCTCCCGCTTCGAGATCATCGACGTGGACGAGCAGCCCGGGAACGCTCGCGTCACCTTCCGCGGCGTGCACACGCTGAGGGGGTTGGGCGACTGGGAAGTGACGTCCGCGCTGGATCTCGAATACCGGCAGGAACGGTGGCTCGTGCGTTGGACGCCCGCGGTGCTGCACGCGAACGCGCGGGCGGGCGACCGCTTCGACCGCACGCGCAGCTTCGAGGCCCGCGCGCCCTTGCTGGACCGGCGCGGGGTGCCGCTGACGGTGCAGGGCGAGGTCGTCAGCGTCGGCGTCGTGCCCGGCCGCGTGAATCGCGCCGAGGAGGTCGCCACGGCGCTCCAGTCACACGTTCAGCTCGAGCCCTCCGTCGTGCACCGCGCCCTCCGGTCCGGCGAGGGCGCACCCGATGCCTTCGTTCCGCTCATCGACCTGCGCCCCGAGCGCTACGAGGCGGTGCGGCCGGCCCTCGCGCCGGTGCCGGGCATCTTCTTCCGCCGCAAGACCCTGCGGCTCACGCCCACGGAAGGCTTTGCCGCGCACACGCTCGGGCGCGTCGGGACAGTGACGACAGAGCGGCTGGCGGAGCTCGGCGTGCCGTACCAGGTGGGCGACGTGGTGGGGCTGAGCGGGCTCGAGCGCGTGCATGAGCGCACGCTCGCGGGGCTTCCGGAAGGAGAAGTGCGGCTGCGGCGCGCGTCGGGCGAGCCGGTGCTCCTCCACCGCTTCGAGGGTCGCGCGGGGAAGCCTGTCTCCACGACCCTGGACAGTGAGGTGCAGGCCGCCGCCGAGGCCGCGCTGGGGGAGGTCACAGAGCCCGCGGCACTGGTCGCCGTGAAGGTCGGCAGCGGCGAAGTGCTCGCGGTGGTGAGCCGGCCGCTGGGCGTCTCGCTGAACCGCGCACTGCAGGGACTGTATCCGCCGGGGTCGGCGTTCAAGGTCGTCACCTCCGAAGCACTCCTCGCGCGGGGCCTGACGCCGGAGAGCAAGGTCTCGTGCCCGGCGACGACCGAGGCCGGCGGCTTCCACTTCCGAAACTTCGACGGCGGCGCGCTGGGCGACACGACGCTGCGCCGAGCGTTCGCCGAGTCGTGCAACACCGCCTTCATCCTGCTCGGCGCCGAGCTGGAACCGGACGGGTTGGCGGAGGCTGCGCGGCGCTTCGGTTTCGACATCGACTACGACGTAGGACTGCCCTCTCCGCGCGCGACCTTTCCCGCGCCCGGCGATCCTGCCGAGCGGGCCGCCGCTGCGATTGGCCAGGGACGCGTGCTGGCCACGCCGCTGCACATGGCGTCGGTCGCCGCGGCGGTGGGCGCGGGCGAGTGGCAGTCGCCGTCGCTCCTCGTGGATCCCGTGAGTTCGCCGGCGCGGGGCCCACACCTCGGCACTGACACCGTGCGATCCCTGCGCGTGCTGATGCAGGCGGTCGTCGCCGAAGGAACGGGGAAGGCTGCTGCGGGCGTACCGGGCCTCATCGGCAAGACCGGCAGCGCGGAGTTCGGCACCGAGGCGCCGTTGCGCACGCATGCCTGGTTCATCGGGGTCCAGGGCGACGTCGCGTTCGCGATCCTCGTCGAGGGCGGCGGTACGGGCGGCAAGGTTGCCGCGCCCATCGCTGCGCGGTTCGCTGGAGCGCTCCCGACGGGCCGTTGATGCCCCTTGCGTGCACCGGTTCGTACGGGCGAACGCGAGGAGCACATGCAAATGGAGTTCGCTCCACCCGAACGTCTTCGAAAACAACTGTAATGACGTGGAATTCTGACCCGTCGGGTTGCGCGGCGCTGCCCGGAAACGTATCTTTGTTTCCGGAGAATTAGTACCGCTATGGGAACTGCCACCCTGCCAACCCTAGAACCCGGACGGGTGTACCGGACCCGAGACCTCGCTGCGTGGGGTGCCAACGCTCCGCGCCTCGCGAAGCGGCTCGTGCGAGAGGGGCAGCTGGTGCCGCTCGCTCATGGTCTGTTCGCGAGCCCTGAGCGAAGCCGGTTTGGCGACGTGCCGCCCACCGATCAGGAGCTCATGCGAGCGTTCCTCGATGGCTCCAGCTTCGTGTTCACAGGCCCCGAGCGATGGAACGCACTGGGCCTCGGGTCAACGGCCGTGTTCGCGATCCCTCTCGTGTACAACACGAAGCGCTCAGGCACCTTCGAGTTCGGTGGCCGCCGCTTCCTTCTCCGCCGCGTGGCGTTCCCCCAGAACCCACCTCGGGAGTGGTTCGCGGTGGACCTGCTCGAGAACGCTGAACAGGCCGGAGCATCAACGAGGGAACTCGCCGAGACCCTGGGGCGTGCGACTCGACGAGGCGCGTTCAGTCGCGCGCGCCTTGAGGAAATGACCGAAAAGTTCGCGTCGAAGGCGACCGCGTCCCTCGTGCGCGCCGCCCTCGAAGCGAGTCGAGCGTGAGCTTCGTACACGACGACAAAGACTTCGACGCGCTCCTCCGGATCGTCGCCGACAAGCGCAAGATCTCGGTCGGCCTGGTGGAGAAGGATTACTGGGTCACCCACGTGCTGTGGGCGCTTCAGCACGCAGGCTTCGACCTCTGGTTCAAGGGAGGAACCTCTCTCTCGAAGGGGTTCGGGCTCATCGAGCGCTTCTCGGAGGATCTCGACTTGAAGCTCGAGCCCGGCCGCGTTGCGGGCATCCCGCCGGTCACCGATTGGAAACGCGAGGGCACGCAGCTGGTCGCTACGCGCAAAGCTCACCTCGAGGCGCTCGCGGCGGCAATCGCGATACCAGGTGCGGAGGTGAGCCTCGACAAAGACCTCGTCGATGAACCCTGGCGCAGCGTCAACATCCAGGTGGCCTACCCTGCCAAACAGCTCGGGAACCTGAGCGGTGTGCTCAAGCCGTTCGTGTTGCTCGAGGTCGGGAGCGCCCGGGTGACCCCTTCGATCGCCTGCGACATGTCCGCGTTCGTTCACGACGAACTCGTCGCGCAGGGACAGCTCGCACAGTGGCAGGACAATCGACCCAGGCAGCTTCGCTGCGTCCACCCGACAGTGACACTGCTCGAGAAACTCGACGCCCTTGCGCGACGCGTCCCGAACCCAGACCGAGACCCGGCGACGTTCATTCGGCACTACGAGGATGCCGAGAGAATCATCACGAAGATAGGCAGCCTGCCGGCACTCGAGGGGTATGCGGGACCACGCCTGCTCGCGGAGGAGATGGTTCGCGAGAAACAAATCAAGCCGGTTCCGACAGTCGACCATGCGGCGTTCGTGATTCAGGCTGACGCGCGCGGCGATGCGATCCGAAGCGCGTTCGAGGCGATTGGGCCCATGTACTGGGGGCCGCGGAAGACTCTCGATGGGTGCATCGAGACCATTCAGAGCTGGATTCGTGAAGTCGATTTCACAACCTGACCAACACGAAGCCTCGGGCGACACCAACGCCAAGAACGGGGAGACAAAACTCGGCCCGGTCACTCTCTCGAATGACCGGGCCGTTTGATTTGGTTGCGGGGGC
>JBKJSE010000267.1:0-3791 GCA_046595925.1 Archangium sp.
CCATCATGTTCCCGGCCGACTTCGGCATCAGCATCGATGACCGCGACACCGCCGACTACCTGAGCGGCACGCCGCGCCGCGCCGGCCTCTACGCCTTGACCCTCAAGGTGAAAGACGGGGCCGACACCGAAGACACGGCCAGCGTCCTGCTGCGCGTCAGCTATCGAGACGGCCTGGCCATCACCACGCTCCAGCTGCCTGACGCGTTCGTCAACCAGCCCTACCAGGTGCGCCTGTCGCACAACGGTGGGAGCGACGCGGTGGGCATCGCCTTCTCGGTGCCTTGCATTCAGCAGGCGGTGCGCCCCGGCGAGTTCAGGTGCGCCGACAGCGAGGCGTTGCAGCGCCTGCCGGCCGGTCTCAACCTGGCGACCGACGGCACCGTCATCGGCACCGCTGTCGCCGAGACGGGCACCTACACGTTCCTGGTGAAGGTGACCGACGCGCTGGGCCGGCAAGACGTTCGGGCGCTGGCGATTCGCCTGCGGCCTGACTTCGCACTCGAGAAGTCGAGCTGCAGCACCGTCGGTCTCGACCCCTCGTTGCTGGCGCTCGCGCTGGCTGGCTTTGCCCTGCGCCGCCGCCGTCGTTGATCGGTTCGGCGCACTCCCTTTCGAAGAAAAGAGAAGCTCAAGTCATGTGGAAGAATCTGTGTGTCGCGGTGATCTCAGCGGGCGTGATGGGCGTCGTAGGCGCTTCGTGTGGTGGCGAGCCGAAGAACATCTGTGTCGATCGAAACATTCGCTGCACCTCGCCCACCATCTGCGATCCAGGTGATGGCATCTGCAAGTGCGGCGGGCGGGGCGGGGTGGTCTGCGCCGAAGGTTCGGTCTGCGATCCCGGCTCGAACACCTGCCTGACCCGAAAGTGCGACAACGTCGATTGCTCGGACAAGGCGGGCACCAGCTGCGACGTGCTCGACGGCGTCTGCAAGTGCGGCGGCACCGGCGGCGCGGTGTGCGGCGCGACCGAGACCTGCAACCCCAACGCGAAGGCCTGCGTGGCGAGCTCGAACTGCAACCAGATCGCCTGCCCGCTGAACCAGACCTGCGACACCACCACCGGCGCCTGCAAGTGCGCCACGACCACCTGCGCGGTGGGCCAGTCGTGCAGCATCGACTCGAGCTCCAACAAGACCTGCGTGGCTGACAACTGCTCCGGCGTGGCCTGTACGGGCTCGTCGGTCTGCGACCCCGCCGACGGCCTGTGTAAGTGCAACTCGGTCGTCTGTCAGAGCGGCCAGGCCTGCGCCTGCTCGGCGGGTGGCGACGGCGGCTGCGCGGCGAACGCGCGCGTCTGCCGCGTGAGCGGGCTGTGCAACAACGTGACGTGCAACAACGGCACGACCTGCGACCCGGGCGATGGCCAGTGCAAGTGCGGCGGCCCTGGTGGCCCGGCGTGCGCCAGCAACCAGATCTGCAACCTGGGCCCTCCGGCGCAGTGTGAAGGTGGCCAGCAGTGCGCGCAGCCCGACGGCGGCCCGAAGGTGTGCGCTGGCGGCACGAGCTGCGACCCCGAAGACGGCCTGTGCAAGTGCGGCGGTCGTGGCGGCCTGCTCTGCGCCCCGGCGACCGGTGCCGATGGCGGCGCGGTGAGCCCTGCCGAGATCTGCATCTCGAACCCGATTCAGCAGGTGTGTCGTCGCCCGTGCGACGTGCGCAGCCCCGACTGCCAGACCGGCAACTACTGCTACTTCGACTCCTCGGCGGCGACGCCTTCGACGTATTGCGCGGTGCCCACCGACACGAAGGAAGAAGACTCGGCCTGCACCACCGCCACCGCCTGCTTCACCATGGTTCCCGGTGCGCGTTCGCTCCACTGCCTGGGCCTCGCGCTCGGTCAGACCGGCATCTGCCGCGCCTACTGCGACACCGCGGCCGGCACCGCAGGCTGCCTGCAGGATCGCCCCCGCACCTGCCTTGCGATTCCCACCGCGCAGAGCGGCACCGGGTACTGCAACCCGCAGTGAAACCGGCGGCCGGCACGGCGCTGGTCGTAGGCAATACCGATGGCATCGGCCTGGCGCTCACCCGGCGCCTGCTGAAAGACGGGTGGACGGTGCTCGGCGTGTCGCGCCGGGCGGCCGCGTTCGAGCACCCTGCGTACACGCACCTGATCGCTGACGTGGCCGCGCCGGCCTATTGGCTGGCGCTGCGCGGCGCGCTGTCGGTCACTCCAGTCGTCTGCATCTACTGCGCGGGCATCGGCGAGCTCTTCGACGTCGAGCGACTCGCCGAAGATCCCCGCATCTTCCAGGTGAACCTCGTGGGCGCGGTGACGACGGCGGCGCTGGTGCTGCCGCTCATGCTCGCAGCGGGGCAGGGGCACTTCATCGCGCTCTCCAGCATCGGTGACCAGCTCTCTGCCGAAGCGCCGAGCTACGCGGCCTCGAAGGCGGGGCTCACCTCGTACCTCGCGGGTCTCCGGCTGGCGCTGCGCGGCCGGGGCGTGGCGGTGACCAACGTGCGGCTGGGCTTCGTCGACACCAAGATGGCCAAAGGCCCTGTGAAGCCGTTGATGATCACCGTCGAGCGCGCGGTCGAGCTGATCGTTCGTTCATTTTCCGGTCGGCCCCCCACCGTCACGTCCCCAAAGTTGATGGGTGCGTTGGCGTGGTTGCTCACGCGCTTGAACTGGCTGAGGCTCTGGTTCAGCTGAGGGGCCGAAGGCAGCGTTGCGTTGCGGCCCTGGTTTGATATTGATTCCGAAATCAATCTTCACCACCGGAGCCCGCCATGCCCAACTTCTTCACGCCTGAGCACGAAGCTTTCCGCAAGACGGTCCGCCAGTGGGTCGAGAAGGAGCTGACGCCGCACGCGCTCGAGTGGGACCGCGCCGGCATCTTCCCCAGGGAGATCTTCTCGAAGGCGGGTGAGCTGGGCCTGCTGGGCATCAACCACGATCCGAAGTACGGCGGGAGCGGCCTCGACTACTGGTACGTGACGGCCTTCTGCGAAGAGCTCGTGCGCAGCCACAACGCCGGCGTGAACATGGCGCTGATGGTTCAGAGCCAGATGGCCACGCCGATCATCAACGAGATCGGCACCGACGAGCAGAAGCGGCTGTTCCTCGAGCCCGCGCTGCGCGGCGAGAAGATCGCGGCGCTTGGGGTGAGCGAGCCGGGCGCGGGTAGCGACGTGGCGAACCTCAAGACCACCGCCCGGCGCGTGGGCGACGACTACGTCATCAACGGCTCGAAGATGTGGATCACCAACGGCACGCGCGCCGACTTCCTCACCCTGGCGGTGCGCACCGGTGACCCGGGCTACGGCGGCGTCTCGTTGCTGACCTTCCCGACCGACGTGAAGGGGTTCCAGGTCTCCAAGAAGCTCGACAAGATCGGCAACCTCTCGTCCGACACGGCGATCCTCTACTTCGAAGATTGCCGGGTGCCCGTGCGCTACCTGCTGGGCGAAGAGAACGAAGGTTTCTACCACGTCATGACGAACTTCCAGGGCGAGCGCCTCACCGCGGCGATCGCGGCCGTAGCGGCGATGGAGCAGATGGTGGCGGGCGCCCTGAAGTACGGCAACGAGCGCAGCGCCTTCGGCAAGCCGCTCATCAAGTTCCAGGTCTGGCGTCACAAGTTCGTCGAGCACCTCTCGCACATCGAGGCGGCCAAGCGGCTGACCTACCACGCGGTCGAGCTGTTCGAGGCGAAGGAGAACCCGGTCAAGGAGATCTCGATGGCCAAGCTGGTGGCCTGCGATCTCGCGCAGAAGGTGGCCTACGACTGCCAGCAGTTCTTCGGCGGCATGGGCTACATCGAAGAGACCGAGATCGCGCGCGCC
>JBKJSE010000312.1:0-2795 GCA_046595925.1 Archangium sp.
CCGCCGAGGTTGATGCTCCACACGCAGAACTGATCGCGGCGCAGGCGGTGCTCGAGGATCTCGAAGCTCTGCCGGGTGGACATGAAGCCGTAGAGCATCAGCACCGGCCGCGGGCAGTTCGTGAAGTCGGTGCGCCGCACGATCTGATTGGTGCTGCGATCGAAGTCGACGTAGCCCTTGAGGTACTTGAGCGTGCGCTTGAGTTGCCGAACCTTCGTATCGAACGTCGACATCGCGCTTCCTGCTCTCTGTCGGCCGTGGGGACGTAAGAACAGTAATCGGCAAACTCCTGCGCCGCGATTGCCCGACCGCCCCACATGTGCGCCCGAGTGAGTATTACGCTCTGCTTCGTGCTCGCTCCGGTGCTCGTGTTGCTCGTCTCAGGCGCCGTGGAGCAGCGGGTGGTGCCGTTTCAGGCTGATCTCTCGGCGGTCGCCGGGCTGGGTGAACGTTCGGCCGCAGGCGTTGCGCTCTACGTGGGGGCGGCGCTGGGGCCCGCGAGACCTCCGTGGGGCACGCCGTTCGGCGGGGTGGGTTTCGAGTTCGTACAGCAGCTCGGCCGCGTGCCTTTTCGCGCCTCGTACGGTCTGCAACTGCGCGGCGGCTACGCGTGGGGCGCGGCGGGAAACCAACCCGAGCTGATGCCCGACGTGTACCTCTACGTGCGGCTCACACCCTTCATCGGCTCGTCGGTCGGCTTCGGTGATGGCCAGATTGCCCCGGGGTTGCAGGCGCCTCCGGGCCCCGACGGCGTGTTCGGTTTTCGCGCGGGCATCGGGGTCACCTCGCCGTGGTGGACCAAGACGTTCCTCTTTCAGCGCCCCTTCGAAGGCGAGCGCGGTTTCTTCGGCGAGTTCTTGAACGTGTTCACCACGCTGCTGCTGGTTCCCGTGGCGCTGCTCAATCACGTCGAGCTGGTCGCCGAGCTGGTGGGTCTTGCGGGCGAGTCGACGCTCACCCTGCGGTTCGGCGCGGGCTTCTAGGAAGATCTCGCTCGACTGAAGAGGGAACTCTCGACACTCTGCGGGCGCGATGGACGTGAGTGAAGGCGTGACCGGAGATCTTCGAAGGCGCGTGCTGGTGATCGCCGCGGGCTCCATGCGGAACGCGTTGACGGAGCAACTGCGGGCCGAAGGGTTCGAGGTTCGTGACTCCGATGACGCCCTCACCGTGGTTGAGATCGTCCGGTCGTGGCGACCCGATCTCGTGGTGGTTGAAGAGAACCTCCCCCAGCGCAGTGGCCGCCAGGTGGTGCTCTCGCTGCGGGCCAGTGGCGAGAGCTTCAAGGTGGCGATCGCCGGGGTGCTGACGGACATCTCGGTTGGCAACGTCCTCAAGTGGCTGCGGGTGGGCGCGACGGATCTCTGGCGTTTTCCTTTCACGCGCGACGTCACGAGCCGCACGCGCGAGCTCATCGACGAGTGTGATCGTTCGCAAGTGCAGCTGGGCCGCATGAGGCCGCGGCTGCTGGCGTGGGTGGGCCGCGCGCGCTTGACCGGCACGGTGACCACGTACCCCGGCACGCCGTTCGAGGGCCGCGCCAGCTTCGTCGAGGGCGAACTTCAAGAAGCGCGCTTCGGTGACGAGTCGGGTGAACGAGCGCTCGACCAGCTGCTCGAGCTCGATGATGGCCCGGTGATCTGGGTCGAGACGCTCGCCACGGAACCCGAGAAGAAGCCCGCAGTCCCCGAGGGCTACAAAGCGCGGGTGTTGCTGGTCGAAGACGACCCGTCGTTGCGGAAGATGGTGACGAAGCAGCTCGCGCCCTCGGGCTACGTGGTGGAGGTCGCCGCCGACGGCCAGGCCGGTTTGCAGCTGGCCACCCACAAGCCGTGGGACATCGTGGTGGCCGATCTCGACCTGCCGCGCCTCGACGGCTGGGGCCTGTTGCGCGCGCTGCGAAGCGACGTGGCCTCGCGCGAGATCGCCGTGATGGTGCTCTCGGCGCACGACGGCACGGTCGACACGCTCAAGGCCGCGCGGGCCGGTGCGCGTGCGTACCTGAAGAAGTCCGGCCGCTCGAAGGAGCTGCTCGACACCCTGGCGCTGCTCGCCGCGCCGCGCGCCCGGGTCTGGAATGCGCTGGCCGCGCGCAGCGAGCTCAAGGTCGAGCTGCGCTCCGTGGGGCCGCTCTGGTTCCTCCGAACGCTCGCCGAGCTCGATTGTATGGGCCGGCTCGAGCTCGAAGACGCGATGGGCCGCTACGAGCTGAGCGTGTCCCAGGGCCACCTGATCGATGCCGCGGCCCAGACAGGCAGCCTGCGGGTGCAGGGACGCGCGGCGTTGGAGGCGATCATCACCAGCCGTGGTGAAGGCCGCTTCATCTTCGGAAAGTCCGAGCCGCCCCGGGGCGCCCCGTGGCTGTACGAGCTGCTCGACGAGTGTGTCGACGGCATGCGGAAGGAAGAAGTGCGCCGACTGCACGAGGCGGCGCTCGACCCGGGTAAGCTGTACCTGAACGACGAGCTGGCCAGTCTCTTCTCGCAGGTGGCGACGGTGAACGAGCTCAAGGTGCTCGACGCGGTGCGCGCTTCGCCCGACAGCCTCGATGCGTTGGCCGCCAATGTCGGCCTGCCGGTCACCGAGGTCGAGCCCGCGCTGGCCGAATTGCTGCGCCGGGGCGTGCTGTCGACCGAAGGCTGAGCCGGCCGAAATAGGAATTGAGAACCACCGTTCCTCCCGAGCAGCGGACCGGCTTCGCCGGCGATTTCATCCGAAGGAACAGACCCACCGTTCGCATCGAGCGCAGTCGAGATGCCACCTCTGCGCCGCGCGGCAGGTGACCCCTCGACTTC
>JBKJSE010000397.1:0-10438 GCA_046595925.1 Archangium sp.
CATCATCCGCTGGGTGCAGAAGCGCGCAGGACAGAGCGTCGATCAACAGAAGCGCGCGTCGGCCCTGGTGAAGCGGCTCAAGCGGATCCGAGAGGAAGTCGGCGACCTCTGAGGCCCAAGAAGCCGCCTCCAAAACCCGAAAGCACCAGCCGAGAACCCGTGGGCGGATTGGCCGGTTAGTTTACATAACGCTGATTATCCGACGTCGGCCTATGGGGTTTTCCGAGGGGAATGGCTGTATCAGGTGTCTCATCATGCGTTCAGTTTGGCTGGTTATCGGGCTGCTTCTGACGGCCTGTCCTGCGGAGTTGCCGAAGTCCGTCGTCGACGCCGGTCTGGAACTCATCGAGATCGACGCAGGACCTCCGATCGATGCCGGACCACCGGTGCCTTCGAGTCTCGAGCCGACGGTGGTCGCCGCGTTTCCAGATGGCGGCACGGCACCAGTGACCACGAGCTCAGCCATCGACGCGGCGACCGCGTTGACGGTGTCCCTGCCGATCAAACTGAAAGATTTTCGAATTCGCCTGCTCGACTACCGCGAACAAGTCGTCGCGTCTGATGACGAGCTGATGGCCGATGGGCGGACCTACGTCATCGGCTTGCTGGAGCCGCTCAAGACCGGCCGCGGCTACACCCTGACGCTCGACGCCGAGCTTGGGCCGATCGTCACCGACGACTCGGGCGGCACCTGGAACGACTGGGAACTCAGCTTTCGAATCGCCGGCGACGTTCAGCCTGAACCCGGCCCCAGGAAGAAAAAGCCCAACAAGAAGAAATGAGTGTCGGAAAACGCCGGGCCCGTTCGCTCTGCGTTTGAAGGCCACTTTCGGCCTCACTCAACAGGAGCAGAAACCCCATGACCCACAAGTTCATGCTGATCTATCGCCAGCCCGCGTCGCCCGATCGCAAGCCGCCGTCACCGACCGAACTCGAGGCCATCCTCGCGCAGTGGGCAAAGTGGAAGGCCGCCTTCCCATCGGTCGTCGACATGGGCGACGGGCTGCTGCCCACCGGCAAGGCCCTCAAGAACGGCGTCGTCACCGACGGCCCAACCATCGAATCGAAGGAACTGGTCTCCGGCTACTCGCTGGTGGAAGCCAAGGACTACGACGCCGCGGTCGTGGTGGCCAAGGCGTGCCCGATGCTCGCCCTGCCTGGCGGAAGCATCGAAGTGCGTGAGCTCGCCCGGTACTGACGGCAAATGCATGACGACGCGATCAGCCCCGTGCTGCGGCACGCCTACGGTCGCGTCGTCGCGCGCCTGATCCGCGAGTTCGGCTCGCACCGTCTGGCGCAAGTCGAAGACGGCCTCGCGCAGGCGATGCTCGAGGCCACGCTGGGCTGGCGCGCTCGCGGTATTCCCGAGAACGCCACGGCCTGGCTGCATCGGGCGGCGCGCAACCGCGTCATCGATGAACTCAGGCGGGCTCGATTTCAGGACGAGCTGCCGGAAACGGAAGACGAGCCCCAGTTCATCGAGGTCGAGACCCCGAGCCTCTCCGACGACGTGCACGACGACGAACTCCGGGCGTTGCTCGCGTGTGCGTCGCCCACGATCCCCGAGGCGTCGCAGATCGTCTTCGCGTTGCGCGCGCTGTGCGGCTTTTCCACCCGGGAGATCGCCAACCGGCTCGTGACGTCGGACGAGAACGTGCAGAAGCGATGGGAACGCGCGCGCGAGGCGATGCGCACCGTCGAGCTCGAGCCCACCGGCGCCGAATGGGCCACCCGGGTCCAGAGCGTGCTGCGGGTGATCTACGTGCTCTTCACCGAGGGCTACTTCGCTTCGGGTGGACCGACGGTCTTGCGGCTCGAGCTCTGCCAGGAAGCGCTTCGCCTGGCGCAGTTGGTGGCCGAACACCCGCGGGCGACGACGCCCCAGGCCTGGGCGTTGGTGGCGCTGCTGCACCTTCACCATGCACGACGTGACGCTCGCACCGACGCCGAGGGCCAGCCGGTGTTGCTCGAGCATCAAGATCGGACGTCGTATCGACGTGACGAACTCGCGCTGGCGATGCTGGCCTTCGAGCGCGCCGGGAACCTCGACTCGAAGTACCACCTCGAGGCTGCGATCGCCGCGGAGCACGCCTTCGCGCCGACCTTCGCGGAGACTCGCTGGGCCCGCATCGTCGCCCTCTATGAGCGGCTCGCGCGCGTCGAGCTCTCGCCGCTCCATCACCTTCATGGCGCGATCGCCCGTTCGTATGCCGAGGGCCCGGCCGTCGCCCTCGCGCTCCTCGAACAGATGCGGCCGCCGACGTGGCTCGGCGGCTCGCACCTGTGGCTGGCGACGTTCGCCGACTTTCATCGCCGACTCGGCGCGATCGATCGCGCGCGCACGTACTACGAGCAGGCCATCGCCCTCGCCCCGCCCTTCGAGCGCGAAGTATTGATTCGCCGGATGGGCAGCCTCGGGCCCCGGGGGCAGTTGTCGGCGTCTCCGCCCTGCCCCTGACCGGCCTTCAGCTCAGCTGTATCGGGAGCGACTTCACCCCACGCACCGTGAGGTTCGGCAGCCACTCGAGCGGTCCGGCGCCCAACGAAAGGTCCGGTGAGCGTTCAATCAACGCGGCGATCGCCAGGTGCGCTTCCATTCGACCCAACGCGGCGCCGACGCAGTAGTGAGTGCCCAGCCCCATCGAGAGATGCCGGTTCTCGGTGCGCCCCACGTCGAGCGCATCGGCGTTGGGAAACTGCGAGTCGTCACGATTGGCGGCGCCCATCACCATGAAGACGCGATCTCCGGTCTTGATGATCTGCCCACCCATCGCCACGTCCTCGAGCGCCACCCGGCCCATGCGCTGGACCGGAGAATCGAAGCGCAGCACTTCTTCGATGGCGCTGGGCATCAGCGAAGGATCGGCCCGAAGCCGTGCGAGCTGTTCGGGGTTGCGTGAGAGCGCGAGTACGCCATTGCCGATGAGGTTGGTGGACGTCTCGTGGCCGCCGAACAGAATCGACGTGCAGCTCGCGAGGAGCTCCTGCTCGTCGAGCACCTGGCCCGAGTCTTCGGCGCGCAGTAACAACGTCATCAGATCCTCGCGCGGCCGCTCGCGGTGGTCCGAGATGACCTGGCGAATGCTCTCTTCCATCTCGACCACGGCGCGCAGTGCATTGGCCACCAGTTCCTGCGTCATCGCGCTCGCGCCCATGAAGGCGGCCAGGGCGTCCGACCACGTCTTGAGCTTCGACCATTCGTCGGCGGGCATGCCGAGCATGTCTCCGATGACGATGGTGGGCAGCGGCTGCGCCAGACTTGTCATCACGTCGAACGAGCTGCCAGCAGGCACCTTCGCCAACAATTCGGAAACCAGCGTCGAAATGCGCGGCCGCATCGCCTCGATCGCGCGGGGCACGAAGGCCTTGCTGATCAACGTGCGCAACCGGGTGTGCGAAGGAGCGTCGAGCAGCAACGTCCACTTCGAGAGGTTGCTGAGCAGCGGCTTCAAGTGCTCGCGCACCGGCTCGGGCAACTTCGCGACGTAGCCACCGCTTCGATTGGCCGAGAGCCGCTTGTCTTTGAACGCCGAGACCGCGTCGCCATAGCGGGTGATCAACCACGCGTTCCAGCCCGCACTGAAATGGACCGGCGCGTCCTTCTGCAGCGCCTTCCACACCGGGTAGGGATTCTGAACCGTCGACGGCGCCATCAACCCGAACGGATCGCTCATGGAGCAGCGTTGTAGTTCACCCTTCCTGAGCCAGCACCAGTCGGCTGACGTCGTACAAAACGTCACCACGCTGAAAGAGGGGCTGGCGATCGACGGCCCAGGTGTTCAGGTCCGCCACGCGCCAGAGCGTCCACTCGAGCACCGAGCGCAGGTTGATCGCGTCGTACAGGTTGTATTCGACGAGCAACCGCAACGCGCCGAGCTCCTTGTTGAAGATCCACTCGCGCCAAAGGCGAATCGCGTCGAGGCCCTTCACGCCGCGCAGGTGCTGAGGCCGGGAGAGGCCGATCGAGTCTTCCACGCCCTTGAGGCCGCCTTTCAACCTGGCGTGACGGATCAGGAAGCGCAGGTCGAGATGCACCACCGGCCTGGGGAAATCGTCGAAGGCCTTCTCGAGCGCGGGCACGTCGAACACCGAGCCGTTGAAGGTGACCCAGATCGGGCTCTTCGCCAGCCGCTCCGGGAGCAGGTGCAGGGTGTGGTCGCGGCGGAAGGTCGCCACGCCTTGTCGATCCATCACGCCCACCACGGTCGGCGCATGATCCGCGTCGGCTTCGATGTCGAAGAACGCGGCCTCCTCGAGAAAGTCGCCGTACAGCCGCCAGTGTTCCTTCACCGGCACCAACGCCGCGAGCTCCACCAGCGAACGCCGCTTCAACGCGTCGCGGGTCTTGCTGATCGCCTCGAGCAGCTCGCGATCGAGCCGGTCATTCATGACGACGCCGCTGGCCGCCGCCTTCTCGAAGTCGGTCCAGGTGGCGATTTCGCGGGCCCAGAGATCGCGCTCCCGCCACGGGCCGACGCCTTTGCTGAGCTGGAAGGTGCGCTCGAGGAACTTCATCAGCCCGCCAGCCCCGTCAGGTGAAGGACGCCACCGGCCGCCGCACCGCCCAGCACGAGCCACGTCGAGTTCAGCTTGAAGCGCAGCAACAGGAGGGCGCTCAACGCGCAGAGCATGATCGTCGCCCCGTCGATCAGCGCGGCCTTGCCCAACTGCGCCGTGACCACCGCCATCAGGGCCAGCGAAGCAACATTCACCCCGTCGAGGAAAGCCGACGCCCAGGGCGATCGGCGGATCTTCGGGACCAGTGGCCCGCTCAGCGCCACGAAGACGAAGGCGGGCAGGAAGATGCCAACGGTCGCGACGAGCGCCCCACCCGGCCCTGCCAGCACGTACCCGATGAAGGTCGCCGTGGTGAACACCGGCCCCGGCGTGATCTGCCCGACGGCGATCGCGTCGATCAGCTGCGCTTCGGTGAGCCAGCCGAGGCGCTCCACGAGATCCGCACGCAAGAAGGCGAGCAACACGTAGCCGCTGCCGAAGAGGACCGAGCCGATCTTGAGGAAGACGAAGAACAGCGACGACAGGGTGACCTGGGTGGCGGCGACGGCGCCGACGACTGCCGGGGCCAGGGGCATCAGCTGGGGGAGATTGTCGGGCCCCTCTCTCCGATTCTTGGGGCGCGCTCCGATGACCGAGATCAGCCCGGCGCCGAAGAGCACGAGCAGCTCGTGGACCCCGATGGCCGCCAGCACCGCCGCGACCGTGCCGAGGAAACTCAGCCACCCGTCCCGCGCCGCTTTGGGAATCAGCGTCCAGATGGCCTGAACCACCACGGCGAGGATCACCGGCTTGACGCCGTAGAGCACCCAGCCGACCGCCGGCAACTTGCCCCACGTCACGTACGCCCAGCCGAAGAGCGCGGTGATCAACATCGCAGGCACGATGAAGCAGACGCCCGCGACCACGAGCCCGGCCCAGCGCCTTCGCTCGAAGCCGATGTGAATGGCCAGCTCGGTCGAGTTCGGCCCGGGGATGAGGTTGGTCGCGCTGACCAGATCGAGGAAGTGCTCGTCGGTCATCCAGCCGCGGCGTTTGACCACTTCGTCACGCATCATCGCGACGTGCGCCGCGGGGCCTCCGAAGGCGGTCGCGCCCAGGCGTAAGAAGAGGCTGGCCAACTCTGCGAGCGAGGTTTCGACCCTCACCCCGACCCTCTCCCGGAGCGAGAGGGAGCACAGAGCAGCTCGAGCAAGGGGATGTCGGCCTCGCAGAACGGCAGGCCCTGCATCTCTTTGGGCGTGCAGAACCGGAGCGCCTGCGCCCCCAACAGCTGCGGCTCACCCGACTCGATGTCGGCGGCAAAGAGCTCGAGCTGCACGGTGAGGTCTTCGTACTCGTGCGTGGTGCTCCACAGCCGCCGGCCCACCTTCAGCACCACGGCCAGCTCTTCCTGGCACTCCCGCGCCAGCGCCACTTCATCGGTCTCTCCGGGTTCCACCTTGCCGCCGGGGAACTCCCAGAGATTGGCCCTGCTCTTGTCGGGCAGGCGCTGCTGCACCAGGAAGCGCGACGGATCGCGCGGGTCGGCGATCAGCGCAGCGACGACCCGAATGGTCTTCATCCGCCCGTGCTGACCATCTGCAGCGCGAACACCGTGCCGAGGTTGGACATCACGTAGAGCCGGTTGCCGAAGCGCATCGACGCGAAGCCAGCGGGAGACGCCGTCACGCCGCGACCGGGGTTCCACATCGCGCGCACCTTGCCTGAGGTCGGCTCGACGAAGGCCAGCGCGGTCGAGGTCGGCACCACCACGTACCCGCGCGCGAAGGCCAACGAGCGGCCCGCGTTGACGCCCTTCCCCTTGTTGGTGGGATCACTCAGGTTCAGCGACCACAACATTCGCCCCTTCACCATGTCGAACGCGGTCAACGAGCCGTCGCCGGTGGCAAACAGCGTGTTTCCGCGAGGCAGCAACGCCGTCAGCCCGCCGCGCGGCGTGGTCCAGATGAGCGCGCCGGTCTTCGCGTCGAGCGCCGAGACGCCGTCTGCGTAGCTGGCTGAGAACAGCCGGCCTTCCGCGATCACCGGAGCGGTATCGACGTCGAGGAACTGATTTCCGCCCGAGGTGGTCAGCTTCTTTTCCCACATGGCCACGCCCGACTCGAGGTTGAGCGCGACGAGGAACCCGTCGGCAAAGCCCATGTACGCGAGGCCGTCCGCGACGACCGGCCGCGACGTACCGCGCACCGTGAAGCCCGAAGGCGCGTCACGCCGGTACTGCCAGATCCACGCGCCGGTCTCGAGGTTGACCGCGAAGACGGTCTCCGACTGCGAGGCGACCAGCACTTTGTTGTCAGAAATGGTGGGCGACGAGACCAGCTCTTCGTTCGCCTTGAAGGCCCAGACCTGCTCGCCGGTCAGCGCGCGGAAGGCGTAGAGCACCCCGTCGCCACCGCCCACGTACACGATGCCGTGGTGAACGGTGGGCCCGGAGAGGAAGCGGCCAGCCGTCTTGTATTCCCACTCCACGTGACCATCGACCGGGGAAAGGCAACGCACGAACCCGTCACGGGTCGCGACGTAGATGCGCTCGGTGTCGGGGTCGATCGCCGGAGAAGCGGGCTCGGTCGGCTGGTATTCAAGCAAGCCCAGCTTCACGAGCGGGTTGGTCCACGCGACCTCGTAGATGGCCGGGTGGGAGACGTGCGCGTCGCGAAACGGGATCGTGGGATCGTCGTTGAGCGGGATCGCCTTGCAGCCTGCGAAGCACAGCAGCGTGAGGATTCGCAGATTCATGAAGACCTTGACGTCACTTCCCTGCGTCAATTGCTTGCACGACCGGAGCAGGCTTCGGCACGTCGATGCCCTGCGCGGTCAGCATGGTGATGCGGTCCTTCGCGAGACGCGCCGCGGCCGAGCCGGGGGCCGCGTTCTCGATTTCAGACAGGGTCTTCGCCGCAGCCGCCGTGTCGCCCTTGATGAGCAGCATGCGCGCGCGGTGGTACAGCCCCATGCCCTTCATGAAGTCGGTCTTGTTCTCTTTGGCGAGCAGATCGAAGGCGTTGAGCGCCTCGTCGTACTTCTTCTGCGCCTCGAGGGCGTAGCCACGCGCCTCGTACGCCGCGGGACGCAGCGGGTCGTTCTGCTCGGACTTCGAGATGTACTCCTCGATGAGCGGCAGGGCCTGGTCGGCCTTGTTCTGGCGCAGGTACGCCTGGCCCAGGGGCAGCGCGGCCGAGACGGCAGCCTTCGAGCCCGTGTGCTTGGCGCGGAAGTCGGACAGCGCCTTGACGATGGCTTCGTCCTTCTCAGCTTCGGTCTTGAAGGGCGGCTCTTCGCCGGGCTTCACCTCGGCAGGAGCGGTCGCGCTGACGGTGCGCTCGAGCACCTTGAGCGAAGCGCCGAAGTCGCGTGACGCGGTCTCTTCACCGCGGCCGCTCATGCTGGCGCCAATCGCGATCACGAGGCCCACGGCGAGAACGCCGCCGACGACCATCACGACCTGTTTGCCGTGCTTTTCCAGAAAGGGCACCGCCTCGGCGCCGAGCTTCTGGAACTCGTCGGGCTGCTTCAGCTCTTTCTGCTCGTCTTTGTAGGCCATCGCGCGGGCTGTCTAAGTGTCGGTAACACCACTGTCAACGCGCGCGTTGCTTACTCTTCTCACGAGCCCTGAAACGCTGGGCGGCTTCGGCGCGTTTCTTCTGCCCCGGGCGAGGTCTCCAGAAGACCCGAATGGGCACCTTCAGGCGGAAGACCTTGCGCAGGTAGTTGATGACGTAGCGCTCGTAGCGGTCGGGAATGCCCTTGGGCTGGTTCACCATCATGGTGAAGGCCAGCGGCGCGGTGGCCACCTGGGCGGCGTAGTAGATGCGCAGCTGCTTGCCCGCGATGATGGGCAGCGAGTGCTCGGTGGTGACGTGCTCGACGATCTTGTTGAGCTTGGGGGTCGCCGCGCGGAAGTACTGCTGCTCGAAGACCTCGAGCGCGATCTCGAGGACCTTGGTGACCTTCTCGCCCGTGTGGGCCGAGATGAAGACCATCGGCGCCCAGTCGACCCAGTCGAGAATCCACTTCACCCCGGCGCGGAAGTTCTCTTCCTTCTTGTTGGCTTTGACGAGGTCCCACTTGTTGACCACGATCACCAGGCCACGGCCCTTGCTCTCGGCCAGGTGAGCGATCTTCCGGTCCTGATCGACCGCGGGTTCAGTGGCGTCGATCATCAACACCACCACGTCGGCATCTTCCGCGGCGCGCAGGGCGCCCATCACCGAAAAGCCCTCGACGCGCTGGGTGATGGTCGACTTGCGGCGAATGCCGGCGGTGTCGGTGAGGATGAACTTGCGGCCCTTGAACTCGAGCTCCGAGTCGATGGCGTCGCGCGTGGTGCCCGCGACGGGGCTGGAGATCACCCGCTCTTCACCCAGCAACGAATTGACCAGGGTCGACTTGCCCACGTTGGGGCGGCCCACGATGGCGATGCGCACGGGGCGGTCGGCGTCGGGCACCTCTTCGAGCTTCTCTTCGATGGGCGGCGACTCGGGCAGCTTGGGAATGAGCGCCTCGAGCACCTCGATCATGCCCTCGTTGTGCTCAGCAGAGACGGGGAACGGCGTGCCGAGCCCGAAGCGGTGGAAGTCGGCCACCATCTCTTCTGCGTCGCGGCGGCCGTCGGTCTTGTTAACCAGCAGCAGCACGGGCTTGCTCGACTTGCGCAGGTAATTGGCCACGTCTTGGTCTTCCGACGTCGGGCCGGTGCGGGCGTCGACCACGAAGAGCACCACGTCGCACTCTTCGACGGCGGCCTGGGCCTGCTGGCGGATGTAGCGGGCGAGCGGGCTTTCCTTGTTGTCGGGCACGAAACCGCCCGTGTCGACCAGGGTGACCGGCACGTTGTTGAGCTCGCAGTCGGCGTAGTGCCGATCGCGCGTCACCCCCGGCTGATCTTCGACGATCGCGCGCTTGCTGCGGATCATCCGGTTGAACATGGTCGACTTGCCGACGTTGGGTCGGCCAACGATGGCGATCAAGGGGCGGCCGCGTCTCATGACGTTCTCTCCTGCACGTACCCGAGCTTGCGCAGGCCGTCTTGCCGCTCGGTCCAACGCGGTTCGACCTTCACCTGCAGCGAGAGGTACACGTGATTTCCCAGCAGGCGCTGAATGCTCATGCGCGCATCGGTGCCGATGGTCTTGAGCATCTCACCGCGCTTGCCGATGACGATCGCCTTCTGCGAATCGCGCTCGACGTAGATGTTGGCGAGGATGCGCACCAGGCCCTCGAGCTTCGGCTTTGGCTTGTCACCCGGCTTGGGCGCGGCGACCTTCTTCTTGGCGTTCTTCTTGGCCTGGGGCGGCGGCTTGTCGCGCTCCGACTCGTCGAACTCTTCGACCACCACGGCCACCGAGTACGGCACCTCTTGATGACAGTGGCGCAGCACCTGCTCGCGCACGAACTCTTCGACCAGCGTCTTCTCGGCCTGGTCGGTGAGCATGTCGGCGGGGAAGATGAGCTCGCCCTCGGGGAGGTGCTTGAGCACGTTGTCGAAGAGGTTTTCCATGCCCTCGCTGTGGCGCGCGCTCACGGGGATCACCTCCGCGAAGGGGAATTCAGTGCGGTACAGATCGATGAGCGGGAGCAGCAGCACCTTCTTGATGGTGTCGATCTTGGTCAGCACCAGGATGACGGGCTTGCCAAGCTGCTTGAGGCGCTCGAGCACGAGGCGGTTGCCCGGCGAGACGGTGGGCGCGCGCTCTTCGGTGACGCCTTCGGCATCGACCAGAAAGAGCACCACGTCGGCGTCGTCGGCCGCGTGGAGGGCGGCGTCGACCATGAACTTATTGAGGGCACCCTTCGCCTGGTGGATGCCGGGGGTGTCGAACAGCGCCACCTGCCCGGAATCCCTGGTGATGACCCCGAGGATTCGGGTTCGGGTGGTCTGAGGCTTGGGCGAGACGATCGCGACTTTTTCGCCCAGGAGGCG
>JBKJSE010000441.1:0-3707 GCA_046595925.1 Archangium sp.
CTCACGCTCGGCACCAAGGAGCGCCCCGGCTTCCTCAACGTGCTCTTCACCCCGGGCTTCCTCGTGCCCATGGTGCTCACCACGGTCGGCGCCTTCGCGATTCAGTACATCGCTTCGCCGGGCCCGGTGTCTGCTTCCATCACGCTGCCGATCCCCGACTGGCTCAACAAGATCATCTTCGGCCGAGGCTCGCTGGCGAACCCGCTCATCTACAGCTCGGCGATCCCCATCATCGCGTCGCTCTTCGCGATCAAGTGGAAGGGCATGCGCCCCGTGGTCTCCGGGCTCTCCATCGGCTTCGCGGCGATCCTCGGCTACACGATCTGGGCGAACGCTCCGGCGCTGGCGTGGATGCCGTTCAAGTTCCTGGCGATCCCCTGGCTGGCCGTCAACGCGATCATCTGCCTCTTCGTGTCGCGCGCGATGCTCAAGAAGGAGACCGTATGAAGGTCTCCGGCACGGTGGAGTTTCGCGATCTCGAGACGGGCATCTGGGTGCTCGCTGCCGACGACGGCAAGACGTACCTGCTCGCGGGTGGGGATCGGAAGATCAAGAAGAGCGGGGCGCGCATCGAAGCAGAGGGCGAGGTGGACTCCGACTCGGCCACCATTGCGATGGTGGGGCCGCGCTTCGTGGTCAAGCAGTACCGCTTCACCTGAGGTTGAAGGCGAAGAACAACCGGTCCTCCCGAGCAACAGCCCCACCGTTCGCATCGAGCGCAGTCGAGATGACACCTCTGCGCCGCGCGGCAGGTGACCCCTCGACTTCGCTCGGGGGGAACGGTGGGGTTCTCAATTCTCATTTCGGCCAACCCTCTCGGGAGGACCGGTCGTTGATCAGCCCGGCAACACGACCATGCGGCCGGGAAAGCCGAGATCACGCAACGCCCACAGCTTCGCAGGCACCTCATCCAACGTGACCAGCTCGACGCTCGGCTTCACCTTCCCCGAGAACAGCATGCCCACGCCTTCCTCGAGATCTTCCCGCGTGCCCAGCAGCCCGCTGTGAATGGTGAGCCCGCGCCAGACCAGCTCAGCGACCGCGAGATCGATTCGCCCCGTGGGGCTGGTTCCCGCGAGCGCGACGCGACCCCCTGCACGAAGCAGCCGAACCGCCTGCTGCAACGCCTGCGTCGACGGCGTGCACACCACCGCGCCATCGACTGGACCCTCGAGCGGCTTGGCGCCCAGGCTTGCTGCGAGCGTCACGCGCTCCGGGTCTGCATCGGCCGCGAAGACCTCGTGACCCAACGCCTTGCCGACCTGCACGGCGAGGTGACCTACGCCACCGACCCCGAACACGGCCACGCGAGAAGGGCGCACCAGGCCCAGCGCGTTCACCGCGCCGACCGCGGTCCACAACGAGCCACCGCACAGCGCGAGCGAGCCCGCGAGTTGAGGCGTCAGCACGTCGGGCAGCGGCTCGACGCCGAGGGGAAGCTCGAGCGGCACCAACGTCTTCTCATTCGTGACGAGGTGCGTGCCCAGCGCGCCATCGACGTGCATGCCCCGCCACGACGCAGCGCTGCAATGCCTCGCGTCGCGCCCCCGGCAGGCGTTGCAGGTACCGCAGCTCGCGGCGAGCGGGGTGACGAGCACGCGCTCTCCCACGCGCAGCGAACAGGGTGAGCCGACGGCTTCCACCACGCCGACCGCTTCGTGACCTGGCACCAGGGGCAGGCGGGGCGGGGCGTCGAGGGTGAGCAGGTTCCAGTCGAGCTGCCCCAACGCGCAGGCCTCGATGCGCAGGCGCACTTCGTGAGGGCCCGGGTTTCCCAGCGGCACGTCGACGACCTCCACCGCCTCTTTGGCTTTGAGCAGTTGGATGACGCGCGGCATGCGCAGCGTGTGCCCGAGTTGAGCAAGGGAAACAAGGCGAGGGTGGTATGAGGCGCGCCGACATGAGCAGCGACAAGTCAGCCTTCATCACGCGCGGCATCACCGCGTACGCGCACGTTCTCGTGAAGTACCCCGGCAAGGTGTTGCTGGCCCTGGTGCTGTTGGGCTTGGGCGGTGCGTGGCTGACCTCGAAGCTCACCATCGAGGCTGATCAGCTCGCGTTGATCAGCCAGGACCTGCCCGAGGTCAAAGAGGTCAAGCGGGTCATCGACATGGTCGGTGGCGCTGGCTACCTGCAGCTCGCGTTGCGCGCCGATGACGAGGCAGGGCTCAAGAAGCTCGCCGACTCGATTCACGAGACCTTGATGGCCGCCAGGCAGCCCGACGGCACGCCGTACGTTCGCTTCATCACCTACAAGGTGCCGGTCGAGTTCGTGCGCGAGAACATGGTGCTGTTCATTCGCAACGAGGACCTCGTCGAGGCCAAGAAGCGCATCGACCCCTACGTGAAGGATCAGCTGCGGCGGAACAACCCGTTCTTCATCGAGCTGCGCAAGACCCAGCCCGTGAAGCTCGAGCTCACCGACCTCATCAACAAGTACAGCTCGATCGGGAAGAAGAGCATTCGCGACGACTATTACATCTCGGACGACAAGAAGATGATGATGGTCCTCATCAAGCCGATGTGGAACTCGACGTTGTTGCCCAGGACGAAGGCCTTCGTCGAGGCGATGACGGGCGGGGCGCCGATCGGAACGACGGTGACGAAGGGGCTGCTCTTCGAGGCCGCGAAGAAGTCAGGCGTCGAGCTGGTCGAAGACTACAAGTTGATGGGCAACACCCAGCGCATCGCGTTCGGCTTCACCGGTTCGTACAAGACGAGCGTCGACGACAACTACGCGATGACCGAGTCGCTCGACGACGTGTTCGTCTTCGCGTTCCTCTTCATCTCGGTCATCACGGTGGTGTTCTTTCGCAAGTGGGCGCCCACGCTCATCGTGCTCTCGGGCATGGCGCTGGGCACCATTCTCACCATGGGCTTCGCCAAGCTGACCCTGGGCGAGCTCAACCTGGTCACCAGCATCATCGGCGCCATCTTGATGGGCTTCGGCATCGACTACGGCATCCACTTCATCTACCGAACGCGCATCGAGCTGGGCACCGGCAAGAAGTGGGACCTGGCCATCACCGACGCGATCATCAACGCGGGCCGACCGGCGTTGATCGCCGCCATCGTCACCGCCGGCAGCTTCTTCGTGCTGCTCGTCTCGGAGTTCCGCGGCTTCTCTCAATTCGGTTTCCTCGCGGGCTTCGGCACCTTGATCATCGGGCTGACGCTCTTCAGCTGGAGCCCCGCCATTCTCGCGCTGGCAGGTCACCGCAACCCCGGGCTGCCCGCCAAGCTCATCGGCGTGATGGCGCCCCCGTCGGAGGATCTGGTCTCGGGCAAGACCCGCATTCCCGCTCCGAAGCTGCTGCTCGCGGCGGCGGTGCTGGTGGTCGGCGTCGTCTGCGCCTTCTCGGTGCCCTGGGTCGACGCCCCGCTGCCGAAGGATCGCGAGATGACCCTGTGGGAGCGTTTTTCAGGAGGCGTGCGCTTCAACTACAACACCCGCGCGCTCGCTCCGGTCGATCAGCCTTCGATCAAGCTGCAAGACGAGATCAACGCTCGCTTCCAGATCAGCTCTGATCCGATCGCCGTCTACACGAAGACTTTGGAGGAGACGAAAGACATCTGGGACGCGATGACCGACGACCCTGACTACAACTTCAAGGTCGACATCTCGAAGTACCCGTCGGTCGACCAGGTGGTCAGCATCTACAGCTTCACGCCGCCGCCGAAGACCGCCGCGCTCAACGCGAAGGTGC
>JBKJSE010000137.1:0-20353 GCA_046595925.1 Archangium sp.
CGCGGCCGGCTTCATCACGTTGATCGGCGCCTTCGTGCTGCCCGGCACCACCATCGAGTCGGCCGGCGTCCTCGAGGCCACGCTCTTCGACGTGAAGACCGGCACCATCCTCTTCACGGTCAACGAGCGCGTGCGGCGCGAGAAGATGTCGCTGCCGACCAACGTGCCCACCAGCCTCGCCGACATGCACCGCGCGATGATCACGGAAGCGGCGAAGAAGCTGTCGGATCAAGTGCTGTCGCGGTGCCAGCGGCTGGTGGCGACTCGCCCGAAAAAGAGTGAGCCGGTTGCCCTTGAAATGAAAGAGGCCGCCCTCGACTGAGTGGCGGCCTCGAACTTCCTCACCCTGACCTTCTCCCAGAGGGAGAAGGAAAGAGAGTTACTGGCCTTCGACGAAGCTGCGCAGACGCTTGCTGCGCGACGGGTGACGCAGCTTCCGCAGCGCCTTCGCTTCGATCTGACGAATGCGCTCGCGCGTCACCTCGAAGTCCTGACCCACCTCTTCGAGCGTGTGGTCCGACTTCTCGCCGATGCCGAAGCGCATGCGCAGCACCTTCTCTTCACGCGGCGTCAACGTGGCGAGCACCTTGCGGGTCTGCTCGGCCAGGTTCATGTTGATGACCGCCTCGTCGGGCTTCACGTGCGCCTTGTCTTCGATGAAGTCGCCCAGGTGAGAGTCTTCCTCTTCACCGATGGGCGTCTCCAGCGAGATGGGCTCCTTGGCGATCTTCAAGACCTTGCGGACCTTGTCGAGCGGGAGCTCCATCTTCTCGGCGATCTCTTCCGGGGTCGGCTCACGGCCGATTTCCTGAACGAGGTACCGCGAGGTGCGGATGAGCTTGTTGATCGTCTCGATCATGTGCACCGGAATGCGAATGGTGCGGGCCTGATCGGCGATGGCGCGGGTGATGGCCTGGCGGATCCACCACGTGGCGTACGTGGAGAACTTATAGCCACGCTTGTACTCGAACTTATCCACGGCCTTCATCAGGCCGATGTTGCCTTCCTGGATCAGGTCGAGGAACTGCAGGCCGCGGTTGGTGTACTTCTTGGCGATCGACACCACGAGACGGAGGTTCGCCTCGACCAGCTCGCTCTTCGCGCGCTCGGCCCGGCGCTCGCCGACCCGAATCGCCTCGTACTTCTCGCGCAGCAGGACGATCTCCATGCCCGCGTCTTCTTCGACCTTCTTGATCCGGCGAAGCGAGGTGCGCACGTCACGGTCGAGCGACTCCATGTGCTCTTCGGTGATGTTCAGCCGGCGCTGCAGCTTCTTGGCCGCGGGGGGGTTGCCCACCGCTTCCTTGAGCGAGACCTTCAGGTCGTTGACCGGAATGCCGTATTGGCGCTGCAGGTCACGCAGCTCTTCTTCGGCGCGATCGACGGCGTCGATCATGCCCTTGACGTGCTCGGCGATGCGGTCGACGGCCTTCTTCGACAGGCGCATCTCTTCGACCTGCTCCATCATCTTGTCGCGGAGCTCTTTGTCTTCCTGCTTGAGCTCCTTCTTCTTCACCTCGGACAGCTTCTTGCGACCGTTCTGGTCTTCGAAGTTGTCCTCGACGTCCTTGTAGAGCTTCTTGAGCTTGTCGAGCTGCTTGCAGAGGTTCTCGATGCGGTTGGTCTCAGCCGCGTTGAGCTGGATCTCTTTGGCGCCTTCGGCGTCGACTTCAGCCTCGGGCTCGAACTCGCTCTCTTCCTCTTCCTCACGCTGCGGCTCTTCGGGCGCGTCCTTGAACACCTCACGCACGCGGAGCTTGCCGGTCTTGAGGCGAGGCCCGATGTCGAGCATCTCGTTGACCGCGACCTTGCAGTCGAGCAACGCGCGCATCACGTCCTTCTCGCCGTCCTCGATGCGCTTGGCGATCTCGACTTCGCCTTCACGGGTGAGGAGCGAGACCGAGCCCATCTTGCGCAGGTAGAGGCGAACGGGGTCGTTCGACTTGGTGCCGGCGTCGTCAGCAGAGCTCTTGGCAGCGGGGCGGCCCGGAACGGTGGTCGCGGCGGCGGCGGGCTTCTCTTCCTCGTCGTCGTCGTCCTCTTCTTCTTCCTCGGCGGCGTCTTCTTCGGCGGCCACCGTGGGCTTGACCTCGACGGTGCCCTCGGACTGCTTCTGCGCGTCGACCACTTCGACGTCGTTGTCGCCGAACATCGACATGACGTCGTCGATCTGCTCGGGCGAGACGGCGTCACCGGGCAGCGCGTCGTTCACCTCGTCGAAGGTGACGAAGCCTTTCTGCTTACCGGCGGCAAGGAGGTCCTGGACCTCTTTGCGCTCGTGAACGGGATCTTCCTGGTCATCGTCTTTCTGGGCGTCGGCGTCGACTTCGGCGCCCCCCATCATCTCGATGGCCTTCTCTTCGACCTCGTCGTCCGAGACCTCGGTCGTGCCCTTGCCGCGCTTCTTGAGCTTCTCCTTGGCGAGCGCGGTCGCGTCGGCGGACTGCACCGCGTGAGCAGCAGCGATAGAGCGGGCTTCGCTCTTGCGCTTCTTCTCCTTGTCCTTGGCCTTGTCCTCAGCCTTCTTCTTTTTCTCCAGATCCTTCTTGGAACTCTTGGAGTTGGTCGACGCGTGCTTCGTGGCCATGCGAGGTGGTCTCCGACAGGGGAGGAACGCTGCGGTACTGGTGAACCGGCCGCCCTTAGCTCAACTGCAGGGCTTCATACAATGAACCGGTGAGACTTCACTTTTGTGACAGCTGTCTTTTCAGGGCGAGCAACTCGCCCCGTTCGGTCAGGAGGTCACGGGAGTCCTGGGTTAATTCCGAGGTTCCCCCGAGGGTGTTGGCGGTTTCCCGGGCGATGTACGCCAGCCGGTCGTCGATCGCTCGTAACTTGAGTCTTTTACACACCGACGCGAACGCCTGTTCCAGCGAGCTCTCGTCAGCCGGCAGCATGTCTCGACTCCTGGTCAGCGCACTCTTGGTGGCCTCGCCGGTCTCGTACATGGCGTCTTCGACGTTGCCGCCCGACTGCAGGGCCGCCACAAGATGCCGTAATCCCATGTGTTTTAGCTCGTCGCGCACCCGGTGTTCATCCCTGGCCAGCAGCTTGCGGTCTTTGAGGATCATCGCCATCCAGCTCGCCTCGAGCTGATCAGGGGGCGGTCCATCGGGCACCTTCGGGGCGGCCGGCTTGGGGGCGGCTTTGACCACCGGGGCCTTGTTCCTCAAGGCCGACTCGAGCTCCGAGGCGGGCAGGCCGAAGTGTTTGGCCATGGCCCCGAAGAGGGCGCTGCGGGTCAGCCCCACCGGCACCTGGGCGGCGATGGGCCGGAAGCGGTCGAGGGCGGCCATTTTTTCTTCGAATTCGGCATGGGGACCCCTGGGCAGCAGGGTCATGAAGAGGTGGGCGCTCAACGAAGGGGCCTCGCGCACCAGGTCCTGCACGGCCTCGGCACCGGCCTTGCGGGCGAACGTGTCGGGGTCTTCACCCTGCGGCAGCACGGCCACCCGGCAATTCACCCCGCCCGCGAACAGCGCTCCGGCGAGGCGCTCCACGGCGTTGCGGCCGGCGTCGTCACCATCGAGCAGCAACACCAGCTCTTTGGCCTCGAGGCGGCCCAGCAGCGACAGGTGACCCGGCGTGAGCGCGGTCGAGCACAGCGCCAGCGCGTTCTTCACGCCCGCCTGGTGCATGCCGATGGCGTCGAAGTAGCCCTCGCACAACACGGCCGACTTCTTCTTCCTGATCTCATCGCGCGCCTGGTCGGTCGCGTAGAGAATGTCTGACTTGTTGTAGAGCCGGTTCTCTTTTGAGTTGAGGTACTTCGGCCCGTCATCGCCTTCGAGCAATCGCCCACCGAACGCGATGGTGCGGCCTTCAGGCGAGCGGATGGGGATGATCACCCGCCCGCGGAACATGTCGTAGTAGCCGTCGCCCTTGGTGCGGGGAGAACAGAGCCCGGCCTTTTCACCGAAGGCGAGCAGACCGCGTTCACGCAGCTGATCAGCGAGCTCCGTCCACGCGAGCGGCGCCCAGCCCAGCCCGAAGGACTTGATCAGCTCGTCGGTGAGGCCGCGGCTGTGCAGGTAGTCACGCGCGTGACGCCCCACGACGGGGTCCCAGAGGCGCTCGGCAAAATGCGTGGCCGCGAAGTCGGTGGCGTCTTTGACCTGCTGCTTTTCCTGCATGCCGGGGTCGACGGCCGCTTCGATGTCGACGCCGAGCTCTTTGGCGAGATCGCGCACCGTGTCGAGGAAGGTCTTCCCCATCAACCGCTGCACGAAGCTGATCGCGTCACCGCCGGCCTGGCAGCCGAAGCACTTGAAGCGCTTCTCGTCGGGCCACACGTAGAACGAAGGCGATTTCTCGCCGTGAAACGGACACAGGCCCTTGTAGCTGCGGCCTGATTTCTTCAGATCGACGCCGTGGCGTTGCACCAGCGCGATCATGTCGACGCGCTCACGCACCTCCTGAATCTTGGAGTCGGGAATCAACAAGGAAGGTCAGCCCAGCTTACCGAGCTGCAGCTTCACTTCGTCGCTGATGGCCTTGCCCTCGGCCTGCCCTTTGAGGCGGGGGGTGACGATCTTCATCACGTTGCCCAGATCTTTGACCGACTTCGCGCCCGCTTCCGCGATCGCCTTGGCGATCTCGGCGGTGAGCTGCTCTGCGCTCAGCTGCGTCGGCAGGTAGACCTGGAGAATCGTGATCTCCTTCTCTTCCTTGTCGGCGAGATCGACGCGGTTCGCGGCCTTGTACTCGGCGGCGGCATCGCGGCGCTGCTTCACCTGCGTGACGATCACCTGAACGATCGCGGGCTCATCGAGCACCTTGTTGGCTGCTTCGACTTCTTTGTACTTCACGGCACTCTTGATCGCGCGAATGGTGGTGAGCTTCATCTCATCTTTCGCTCGCATCGCGTCTTTGAGGTCGGAGTCGAGGCGCTCTCGCAGGGTGGCCATGGTCTTTGGTTCCTTTCACAAGGCTTCAAAACGGAAAACGGAGGTTGGCAGTTGATGCCAACCTCCGTGTACTCCTGACAGCCTCAGGCGGTCAGTAAGACCGGCGATTCTTCTTCACCGCGCGCTTCTTCGCTGCGATCGCCTTCTTCTTCTTCTTCACGGAGGGCTTCTCGTAGTGCTCGCGCTTGCGGATCTCGGAAAGGATGCCGGCTTTTTCGGTGGCCTTCTTAAAACGCTTGAGGGCACCTTCAATCGACTCGCCGTCCTTCAGTTTGACTGTGGTCATTTGTCACCTCCTTCCGAGAGTTACTGCTTCGGGCCGGGCGTGTTGCACAGCCCACGGGCCCGGCGCAAGCAATCATCTCGAAGTGATGCGGAAGACCGTGCTGCCCAACCGAACGCGCGTGCCCTCAGGCACCTTCCGTTCACCGCTGGGCGCCAACATCGTGAAGGTGCCGGCGCGCGCCGACTTGTCGACGATCTCGAGAGCGTTTCCAGCCGGGCGCAGCTCGGCGTGCACCAGGGCGATCGAGTCGTCGTCGGGGAAACGCACCATCGTGCCCTCGCGCCCGATGGTCACCACGCCGCGCAGCACCCAGGTCCGCGCCGCACGGCCTCCGACGAGAATGTGCTCGAGCCGCCACGAAGCCGCCGGTCGAGGCGCGCCGTAAGGCCAGGGTTGCTCTGCCGGGGCGGTATCGAGGGGGCCGAGGTACTTGAGCCGCTGCAGGCCCACCGAGAACGACTCACCGGGCTGCAGGCGCACCGGCGCGTCGATGCTCACCCAGGTGCCCGAGGCGCTGCCGCCGTCCGAGATCCACAGCTCCCCCGCGCGCTGGAAGAACGACGCGTGCGCCGAAGACATGAAGAGGTCTTCTTCGACGTCGAGCACGCCCAGGCCCTTGCCGATCAACATCGGGCGCTTGCTGACGGGAATGCTGGTGCCCAGGTGCGGGCCGGTGAGCACCTCGAGCGACCAGCTCTTTGCGAGCGCAGGGTTGAGGCCGGTGGGGCGCCCGCTCAGGGGCTCGAGCTGCGGCTGCGTCGAGGCGCTCGAAGGTGCGGGCGTGTCCTCGACGACGAGGGTGAGGTGGCGATCGGTGCGTTCGTCTTTCTTCGAAGCGATCGCGCTGGGCGTGGAAACGAAGGGTAGATCTGCGCCCGGCAGCTCGAACGGCGCGCCCGTACCCGGAATGGTGGTGCGGCGCATGAGGCCTGGGGGCACGTCGCGCTGCAACGCGGGCAACGGCTCGAGCGGCGTGCTGGCCGAATCGACCGGCGAGACCCGAAGGAGCCCCGGCGGAATGAGGGCCTGGGTGCTGTTCGGCACCGGGGGCAGCGGGGCGAGGCTGCCGGGGCTGGTCGGAGAACCGGCCGACTTCATGGCCTGTCGCGCACGCGCATGCGTGGGGTCGATGCGCAGCACCTGCGCGAGGAGATCCTCTGCGCCGGCGCGATCGCCTTGCACCATCAGCCAGATGGCTGCTTCGACCATCTGGTCGATGGACCGCGAACCCGTCACGAAACGGGGATTAGCACGGGTCCGTCAGAGATCACTCACGGAGCGAACGGAGGGTGATCGTACCCATTCCCATCCGCATCGATGAGGATCGGGTTGGTGAACGCGAACGGAGTCGCCGTCGTACCGCCGCCCGGGTACGGGTAGAGCAAGGGGCCGATCGAACGCGAGCCGTACACCATCGCGACGAGCCAATTGTCCGTGGTGGGCGCAGGCAGCCTGAAGTTCACCACCTTGCGGTAGCGATAGAACGACAGCGCACCGTCGGTCGTCACCAGCTCGCGATCACCCGCCGTCAACGTCACGAGCTGTGTCGCGCTGATGCTCGCGGCCGGCCAGTTCGAGTTGGTCACGCCGCCGCACGACACGCGCGTGGTGCGAGCGCGAGGGCTCATCGGGTCGAGCGGGCAGCGCGCATCGTCGGCGGGAACGTGCAGGTAGAGCTCGACCTTCGTGAGGTCGAGATACTCAGGCACCTGCACTTCGATCGTCACGCCGAGCTCGCGCGTGTCGGGCGGGACGGTGCCGCCGATGCCCACCGGAGCCGTGACCATCGCGCCTGCCGTGTTCACCCGGTACGCGCGCGCCGTGACGAAGGGCGCGTTTGAGGTGACGGCCCGCATTGCGTTGAGGCGCGTGCTCAACATCATCGGGTCGAGCTGCGAGGGTTGATCGACGCCCACCTCGACCCAGGTGCGCCAGCCGGTGGCCAGCAGCGCGTAGTGGGTGTCAGAGACGCCGGTGCCCGCGACCAGCAGCCCGCGAGAAAGCAGGGTGAACCAGTCGTTGAACTTTCCCCGCGCCAGCGTCGTGGTGCCGTCGAGGTTGTCGTCGCCCGGGTTCAAGAGCTCCAACGCGTCGAAGTCTGAGCTGATCAGCCGCGTGTCTTCCGCCGACGCGCCCGGCTGAGGCGCCATGCGAAGGAGCGCCGGGTTGACGTGCGTGGCCAGCGTATCGGTGTCGACTTGCAGGGCCGTGAAGCCACCCAGCGACCCGCGCGCGTGGTTGACCTGAATGGTGCGCGCGCCGAGCCGCCGGCCTTCCGCGAAGATTTCTCCGACGGAGAGCGTGGGGCCGTCAGCGCCTGCCCAGTCGAGCGCGCCACCGTTCGTGCGATTGGTGGGGTCGAAGGTGAGCGGGAAGAGGTTGTAGTGGCCCCACTCCATCGGGCTGACCTCTTCACCGATCACGGAAGCCAGGAAGGGACTCAGGCCCGTCTGCGCGATGATCGGCGCGAAGTCGGTGATCGCGTCGTGGTCGGTGCTCACGATGATGTCGAGGCCGTCACCCGCGAAGGTCAACGCACGCTTCGCGTTGTCGACGATCGAGTCGGGGCTGTTCACCGCGTGAACGTGAAAGTCGGCGCTCATCCACCCCGTGGTGTCGATCACCTTCGCGAGCACGGCGTTGATCGTGACGTCGGCAGTCCGCGCGTCGATCGCCTGGCCGGGAATCGTCGGATACGCGGCGGGGTGCACGGAGTACTCGGGACCCCGGCTCACCAGGACCGCGTATTGGCCCGCGGGAACTTCGAACGTCGCCGTGCCGCTCGGCCCGACCCAGCCGACGTGCACGATTTGATCAGGCAGCGGGTCCTTGGTGACGTCCGTGTACAGAACGAGCGAACGATGCGGGGTGGCGCAGGGCCCGTTCGCGCACAACACGGTGACCTTCGCCGGTATCGGTCCGCCATTGGCCGCACGCACGTTGATGGTGAGCTTGCGCACGGGCGCGAGATCGAAGGTCAGGCTCGTCGGCGTGACGGACAACGGCACGTTCTGCTTCGAGCTCGGAGCGCGCCCGGCGATCCACGCTGATGCTTGATACGCGCCCGCGGGCAGCTTCCCCGAGAAGGTGCCGTCTGCCTCGGTGACGAAGACCGCGCGATCGACGGTGCCCTCGAACACCACGCGCGCTCCAGGAACGGGCGTCGCGCCTGCGCGCACGGTGCCGCTGAGGTCCGCGAGCACTGAGCCGGTGAGCGGAGCTCGGCTCGTCTCGACCAAGGTGGAGATCGCGCCGAGATCCTTCGCCACCCAGAAGTCGCGCGCGAGCACTCCGAACCCACGAGGAGGAATGCGGAGCTCACCATCGCGAGGCTGCGCGCTCTCTTGAACCCACGAGCCCAGGCCCAGCAGTCCGTTCGCGCCGACGATGGTGCCCGTGATGCCCGCCACCGAGAGCGTCGCGTTCTGCGGCTCGGCGATCAGCGCGCTGCCACCGCGGTATGGGGCGTAGCCATACGCCACGCCGTCGCCCTGGTACCCAAACCACGACATCTGATCGAGGGAGAAGCAGAGCCCGCCGAAGCCGAACCCACTGGTGCAGGCGCGCGGATTGAAGAACTCGAGCACGTAGCCGGGATCGGTCAGGTCGCCGACGGCCAGCGCGGTGATCTCGCGGTTGTCGGTGCTGCAGAAGCCAGTGATGAACCGCACGCGCTGCTCGCCGGGGTTGAGCACGAAGTAGTTGGTGATGCGCAACGGCATCGCGACGTACGGATCGGCGTAGGGCACGCGGCCGAGCGACTCGTTGAGCTTGTTGCGAATCGAGAGGTAATCGTTCGCCGTGTCGTTGCCGCTGATGGCCACGATCACCGAGCCGCCATCGAGGCCGTCGCTGAGCAACTCGTATTGATCGGGCTTCACGGTGCGGCCGAAGTTGTAGAGCAGGCCGACTTCACCAAACTGATCGTTGCCCGTGTTCGCGCCCACGAGATCAGCGTCGATGATGGTGCCGCCGTAGGGCAGGGGCCCGAACGCGCGGCCTTCTGCTTGAACGACGATCCTGATCTTCTCGTTCTCGAGGCGGAAGTCGCCCACCTTGCCGACCGCGTTGAGCCCTCCGAGGAGCTGGTCGGCCCGCTCGATCCGAAGGCCTCGAGCCGCGCCCTGCCCGGCGATGAAGCCGGAGAGCTCGACGTCACACCGGCCCGTGGGCGTGCCTGCATCGAAGCCGGCGTCTTGCCCGGCATCAGGGCCCGCGTCGGGGTCGCCGCCCCCGTCGCAGATGCAGCCAGTCATGAAGATCAACCAGAGCGCGGCAATGCGACGGAACACGTTCGTTACATTACCTGCTTCTTCGAGACGACGCGCCACGCCGCGATCCACAGGGCGGCTTCCTTCTTGGTCAATTTGCCCCGCACCAGCGAGGCCATCAGGTCGGACACCGCGTGCCGATCGTCCGTGTCGGCCTGCAGAAAGCCCGAGGCCGACATGCCCTTCTCCATCGACTCGCGTACCTGCCTCAGCTGCGCGTCGTCAGCGAGCATGGGGCTGGGCGAGTGAACGATCCCGCGGCGCGCCATCGCCAGCTCGTAGCCGTAGACGACGACCGCTTGAGCGAGGTTGAGCGAAGGCTGCTCTTCAGCCGAAGGAATGAAGGACAGCGCGTGGCACTGCACGATGTCGTCGTTGATGAGCCCGTTGCGCTCATCGCCGAACACCAGTGCCCAGGTCTCGTCGGTGCGTTCACTGCCCGCTTCGGCCAGCTCGCGCGGCGTGAGGCGGCGCTTGCCGTCGATGAGCCGCATGGTGGTGCCCACCACCCAACTGCAGTCGGCGATCGCTTCTTTGAAGGTGTCGACCCGGCGGACTGATTCCAGCAGCTCTCCGGACTTCACGGCGAGGCGGTTGAGGCCCGGCACCTCGAGCAGCAGCGGGTTGGGTGAGACGACCACCCAGTCCGTCAGGCCGAAGTTTTTCATCGCGCGGGCGATGGCGCCGAGGTTGTCGGCGTTGCGGGGGCGCAGAAAGACGAGGCGCGGGGGCTTCATGCGGCGGCTGATACCACACGTATCTCTCTCTCCCCGTGGGAGAGGGTCGGGGTGAGGGCAAAGTGCGTTTGCGCTATACGAGCGCGGTGACCCCAGCAGCGCCGTCGCTCGCCATCATCTCGCCCGTGAAGGACTTCCTCTTCTTTTTTGCGTCCGCCGGCGTGGTGCTGCTCGCCTGGTTCGCCTCGTCCGTCCTTCACGTCGATGGCTACACCATCCTCGCCACGGTCGCGGTCGCCTCGAACGGCCCGCACCTCGTCTCGACGTGGACGCGCGTCTACTTCGACCCGAAAGAATGGCGGTCGCGCCCCTTCGCCACCGTCGGCATGCCGCTGCTCATCTTCGCGCTCGTCTTCCTCTTCAACTGGAAGCTCGAGGCGTCCGGCCCGAAGGTCCTCAACTCGACGATCCTCTACTGGGCCACCTGGCACTTCGTGGCGCAGAACTGGGGAATCCTCCGCATCTACCAGCGCAAGTCAGGTGAGCCTGTCACCGCGTGGGCGCCGAAGCTCGAGCGGCCGCTGCTCATGTTGATCGTGTTGTTCTGCATCACGCACCGCCTCTACACCGGGCCGCGCGTGCTCTTCGGAGTCGAGGTCTTCTACCCGACGCTCCCCCGCGCGCTGGTGCTGGGCCTGCTCGCGCCGATCTTCTTCCTGCTCGGCACGCTGGTCGTGACGCGAATCCGCGAGCGTCATCAGCCGTGGGCAAAAGCGTCCTGGCTGCGGCTCGCGTTCATCGGCTGTTCCTTCCTCGGCTTCTTCGTGCCGTTTCAGCTGATCACCTCAGACGACACGTCGGCGTTCGCGGCGGCCGCCTGCTGGCACGGCTTTCAGTACCTGGGGATGATGCGCCACTACAACCTGAACGCCTGGAAGGGCGGGGTGAGCCAGGACGCGAAGGTGATCTCGTGGCTCTCGCAGCCCGGGTGGACGCGCGGCTTCCTCTACTGGGCGATGCTGATGTCGCTGGCGGGCGCGGTCTACGTGGTGGTCTTCGGCCTCTCGCTGGTGACGAGCTGGAGCTTCTACACCTGGGCCGGCGTCATCTGGGTGAGCCTGACGCTGTCTCACTATTGGATCGACGGCGTGATCTGGAAGCTGCGCCGCCCCGAACTGGCCGCGCGCGTGGGCATCACCTCACCGGCTTGACCCCGATGGTTCAGAAGGCGAACCCCAGACCCGCGTACGGACCCATGAAGACGTCGCGGTGCTCCACGCCGTCGACCACGCCTTGATCGTCGAGCAGCTGCGTACGCCAGCCGACCCGAATGCCCAGCGCGCCCATGCCGACCACCAAGCCCGCGCGGCCGTCGATCTGCCAGAACGGATACACCGAGGCGTAGAAGCTGCCCTCGAACGCGAGCGGCCCCGCGATCCACAACGTGCCCGAGAACCCGATGGTCGGCGCGGTCACCGTGACGTCGGCCGCGAAGAGAGTGTCGACGCCCGCTTCCGCGCGAAGGCGGCCCTGCGTTCCCACCCACACCGCGTAGCTCACCCGCACGCTCAGCTGCTGCAAGGTGTCGTCGCCCGGCGTTCCATCATCTGTCGCGACGCTCAGGTGCTGACCGGAAATGCTGCTGCCGATGCGATCGATCTCCACCGCTGCGTTCAAGCCCAGCGCGTAGCCGCGGGTCTGGTTGGCGAAGTAGAGGACCTCGAGACCGGCCGTCGCGCGAACGATCGCTTCGTCGGCGCCGTCATCGGGCTCGATCAACGTCGTCGCCGGGTACGCAGCGAGCGGAACGCCGTAGCCGTACAGCGGCACGAAGGCCCCGTTGAAGTACCCGAGGCGCCGGTTGGGACGCAGGAAGCTCCCGGAAGGAGAAGCGGAAGAGCTCGAAGAAGACGAGCCTGCGGAATCCACTGGCACCGCGGCGTGCGTAGGTTGGGCGCCCCCACCGGCGCTGGAGTTCGACGCGCCCCCACTGCTTTTCTTACCGAAGCGCGCCTCGGCGATCCCGGCGTGGAGCGCAGCGATGAGCAACACCACCTGTGAGATCCGCATGAGCACCTCCCTGCACCACGATACCTGCTTGAGAAGGTTCGCTCTGGTCGTGACGCTGTTGATGGGGTGCGACGCGCCTGCGGCCGATTCGGGTTCCCTCATCCGCTACCTGGCGCTCGGCGACAGCTTCACCATCGGCACCGGCAGCCCTCCTGAGCTCGCGTTCCCCTCGCAACTCAAGCGGATCCTCCTCAAGCGCGGGGTCGAGGTGCGGCTCGAGAACGTCGCGGTCAACGGCTACTCGACCAACGAGCTCATCGAACGCGAGCTCGAGGCCTTGCCCCGCTTCAAGCCCGACACCGTCACCCTGGCGATCGGCGCCAACGATCTGGTTCGCGGTGATGACGAGAAGGCGTACCGCGCCAACCTGAAGGTGATCTTCAAGGCGATCACGAAGGCGGGCGTCAAGCGCACCTTCGTCTTGCCGCAGCCCGACTGGTCGCAGTCTCCGGTCGCCGCGGGCTTCGGAGATCCCACCGAGCTGCGCGCGCGCATCGAGGCGTACAACGCCATTCTCGCGGAAGAGGCCAGCCTGGCGGGGGCGACGTACCTCGAGCTCTTCCCCCAGTTCATCGAGCTGGCCCGGCAGGGGTTCATCGCGCCCGACGGCCTGCACCCCTCACCCAAAGCCTACGCCGCCTGGGCTGAGGCGCTCGTGGGTCCCTTTCTGTCCAGGTAGTCGGGCGCGAGCGAAGTTCCAGACAGGCGCGCGACGTGCTTGAATTTGTTCAGGCCGCTGCCGCATGTCTCAACCCGAAAAACCGACTCCACCGATGCCGTTGATGACAGAGGGCGCCACGGACGCCACGGACGCCACAGTCGTTCGTCGGCGGGAGCACCTCTCCCGGCCGGCGCTGGGCGATGGACCCCCGGAGCCCTCGGGCAGCCTGATTGGCCTCAAGCTGGGGGAATACGACGTGATCGGCCAGCTCGGTGCGGGCGGCATGGGCATCGTGTACCGGGGCGTGCAACCGCAGATCGGCAAGATGGTGGCCATCAAGGTGCTCCGTCCCGAGATCGCCGAGGGCACGGACAGCGTGCAGGCGCTGCTCGCCGAAGCGCGCGCGGTGAACTCGATTCACCACCCGGGCATCGTCGACATCTTCAGCTTCGGCTCGACGCAAGATGGCCGGCCCTACGTGGTGATGGAGCTGCTCGAGGGCGAATCACTCGACGCCGTGCTCCACGGGGTGGGGCGCTTTCAGCCGCTCGAAGCCATCGAGCTGCTCGAGCAGATGCTCAGCGCGCTCGACGCCGCGCACGCAGCCGGGGTCATTCATCGAGATCTCAAGCCGGCCAACATTCACCTCTCGCAGCTCAAAGACGGCGCCTGGCGGGTGAAGCTGCTCGACTTCGGTCTGGCCAAACTCACCGCGCCCGGCGCCACGAGCACGCCCCAGACCCACACGAACATCGTGCGGGGAACGCCCGAGTACATGTCGCCCGAGCAGGCGCGCGCCGAGGCCGTCAGCCCTCGCACCGATCTCTACGCCATGGGCGTGCTCGCCTTCGAGCTGCTCACCGGCTCGTTGCCCTTCAAGGCCAGCAACCCCGTCGAGCTGTTGATGCAGCACATCGCCGCGCCCCCTCCGGCGCCGACCTCGCTCGAGTCTTCCATTCCACCTGCGTTCGAGTCGCTCATCCTCGCGATGCTCTCGAAGGATCCTCGAGATCGACCTGAGTCCGCGAGCTGGGTGCGGCGCGAGCTGCTCAAGCTCAAGAAGGAGCTCATCGAAGGCGGCACCCAGCTTCGCCGCCGGCCGGTCGCGCCGCCCCCAACGCCCGAGCCTGTCCGCGCCGCGGCGCCATCGACCGCCCCAGTGGCGCCGCCGGCTTCCAGTACGCCGAAGCTGATCGCCGCCCTGGCCGCGGTGGTGAGCGTGCTGATCATCGCGTTGGTGGTGTTGCAGCGGCCCGTTTCTCCTTCCGTCGTCGAGCCGCTGCCCGAGCCGCCGCCTGCCGAAGTGGTGGTCGCACCGCCTCCTGCCGAGGTGGTCGCACCGCCTCCTGCCGAGGTGCTGCCGGCAGAGCCCGACCCCGTGCCGATTCCCGCCCCGCAGGTGGATGCCCCCCAGGTGGTCAAGCCGCGCGATCCCCCCAGACCCAAAGCGCGGCAGCACACCGCCGATGACGTGAAGAAGCTCCTGGCTGAGCTCAACGCCGAGGCCAGCAAGCGGCCGCCCGGCGAGGCGCGCTCGAGAAAGCGTGCGCTCGACGAGTTTCGTGACGAGCTCGTCGCCGGGGGAAAACCAGAGGAACTCTGGAGGCAGCTCAAGGAATATGAGCGAAACTCGAAGTGATGATTTCGCTCTGCCTCAGCCTCGTGGTCGCTGCGCTGCCACCCCGGGTGGCGTTGATGACCGCTTCCCGCGTCAACGTGGCCGAGGCCCCGGCGGCGCAGCTCAACGCCCGCCTCGCCACCGCGCTCAAAGAGGCCGGGCTGGTGGTGCTCGAGGTGAACCTGCCTTGCCAGGGCGACTACGCCTGTCTTCAGCAGCAGGGGCAGGGCGTCGACGTCGAGGCCGTGGTGTCGGTCACCCTGGCCAGCGGGCCCCGTCAGATCGCGATCGACGTTGAAACCGTCTCGGTGCGCACCGCCAGCTCGATCGATCAACGCGGGTTCGGCTGGAAGAACAAACAACCGCTCGATTCCATCACCACCTCGATCGACGAGTGCGCTCGCGCCGTCGCGCAGAAAGTGTTGGCCGCGCGTCCCGTCGATGTCCCCAAACAGGTCGTGTTGACGCCTGCACCCGCCGCGGCTGCTGTGGTGGTGATCGCACCTGCCGTCGCGGTGAGCCGGGCGCCTGAAGCGATCACCGGAGGGGCCGCCGTTGCCATGGGCATCGCCGCGGCCGTCCTCGCGGGCGTCGCGTTCGATCAACAGAGCCGGCTCGCGACCGAGCCGCCTTTCACCCTGACGCGCGAGCAGGCGACGGCTCGGCGCGATGCCGCCAACGCCACGTACTCCGCTGCCGCCGTCTCGGGCGGGGTCGCGGGCGCGCTGGCCCTCACCTCGTTGACCCTCTTTCTGGTGCGCTGAAGAAATGAAGCACGTCCTGCTCATGATGTGGCTGTGTGGTGCCGCCAGCGTCTCCTTCGCCGAGGGCCGCCAGGCGCTGGTCACGGCGAGCACCCGCGTGGGGCTCAGCGAGAAGATCGCAGGCGAGCTGTTGCTGCGCGTCGAGACCGTGCTCACCCGTGAAGGGCTCATCGTCAAGCGCGTCGCGCAGAGCTGTGATGGCGAACGCGCCTGCCTGGTGGCGTTGGGGAAGGACGAAGCGCGAGACGTGGTGGTGGTGGTGGCGCTGGTGATGAGCCTCAAGTCGATCGTGGTCGACCTCGAGGCCGCGTCCACCGCGACGGGCACGGTGCTCAGCCAGACCAACTTCAAGCTCAAGGGTCCCGACGCTGCGTTGCCCGATGCCGTGGTGCTCTTCGCGCGCGGCATCGCAGAACAGCTCGACCTCGAAGCGAAGGCCCGCAAGCGTTTGGCCGATGCGCCGCTCGAGCCGAGACTTGCTCCGGCGCTTCCGGCGCCAGAGTTGCTCGTTCCCATCGCCCCCGCGCCTTCGCGTGTGCCGGTGGTCATCAGCGCGGTCGCCGCGGGGGCTGCGTTGATCGCGGCGGCGGTGCTGGTGGGCGTGGGTGCGGCCCAGCAGGGTGAGCTGCCTCCGCGTGACTCGAACAAGCCCGCGCTCTCGCCGGAGCGCGCCCAGCAGCTCGTCGATGGCGCGAACGGCGCGTACACCGGCGCCGCCATCGCAGGGGGCGCTGCCGGTGCGCTGGGTCTGACCGCGATCATTCTGGGAGTGACTGCCCGATGAGGCGCGTGCTGCTGTGGGTGATGGTCTGCGCGCTCGGCGGTTGCCAATGTGTGCGCCTCGAGGACTACCGGGTCTGCGACGCGACGGTGGACTGCGGCGACGCGCAGCCCGACGCCAGCATCGAAGATGCGGGCACGATGGCCTCAGATGGCGGCCCGCGCGATGGTGGGTGCGTACCCGACGGGCTCGTCGATGTGCTCGACACTTCCGGGCTCGACAGCGACTGCGATGGCGTCGACGGCGTGATGAGCCGGCAGCTCTTCGTCAGCGGCTCTCAAGGCAACGACACCACCGCGGTGCCGGGCTCCTCCAGTCAGCCCTGGGCGACCGTCGGCGCCGCGCTGCGCTTCGCCGCGAGCCGCGATGGCGGGTTCGACGCGGTGCTCGTCAGCTCGGGTGCGTACGACGAGACCGAGGTGGAATGGACGGCGAACGTCGACGTGTGGGGTGGGCGAAGCGGGGTCGGCACCTGGGCGCCCAGCGGCTCGATGTCGAACCTGCGTGGTGGTCAGGTGGGCCTGCGCATCCTTTCAGTCGAGGGGCGCACGCTGCGTGGTTTTCAGGTGCGCTCGGCCGAAGGTCCACCTTCATCGATCGCCGTGCTGGTGGAGAGCGCCTCGCCTCATTTCGTCGACGTGCAGCTCTTCGCCGTCGCCGGTGGGGGCGGGTTGGCGGGGGGCACTGAGGGCGATCCGAACGCCGAGCCCGGGCTTCCCGGCACGCCGGGCGTGAGCAGCGGCTTCACTCTCAACGGGGGACCCTCTGGGGTGTGCGGCGGCGAGGACGGCTTCGCCGGTGGCGGCGCAGCAAAGTCACAAGGCACGTCGGGTTCAGCCGGCGAAGGACCGCTGGGTGGGGTGGCGGGCGCCCCGCCTTCGGCGACGTGCAGCATGGTCAGCGTGCAGGCAGGGCAAGGCGGCGACGGAGATGCCGGCATCGACGGTGCTCCCGGCGTGAGCGCCACCGCCTTCGGCCAGCTCAACGACAAGCGGAAGTGGATCGGAGCTGACGGCACCCTGGGCTCCACCGGCACCCCGGGCAAACCCGGCTCGGGTGGAGGCGGCGGTGGTGCGCCCAACGTTGCCGGCTCGACCTCCTCGAGCGGCGGGTCGGGGGGCAGCGGTGGTTGTCCAGGCGCTCGCGGCGCTGGTGGTTCCTCGGGAGGACCTTCCATCGGGCTGGTGGTCATCAACGGCCGCCCCGTCATCGGGCCCGACACCTTCATCATCGCGGGCGCAGGTGGTCCGGGCGGCCCGGGTGGCCCCGCGGGGCCCGGTCTTCCTGGCGGCGCTGGAGGAAGCGCAGGCCCCTTGCCCGCTGCTCTCGAATGCGGCTCTTCGTTTCCTTACGGGCGGGGCGGAGCAGGCGGCAGTGGTGGCCGCGGAGGCAACGGCGGTCGCGGCGGCGGCGGGGCGGGCGGACACTCGTTGGGGGTGTATTGCGAGCTCGATGGCGGCTTCGAAATGGACGGCGGCGTGATGATGATTGGCACCCCGGGGCCTGGGGCCGACGGAGCGCGGGCGGGCGTGGCGCAGCTCTCGTACGGGTGCACGCCATGAGCGCATCGCGCGCCGTGCTCTGCAGCGTGTTGATGCTGATCAGCGGTTGTCAGTGTGTGCAGCTCCCGACGGCCCTGCGCTGTACGGGTGCTTCGTGCTCGCCCGGTGAGCGCTGTGGCGACGACGGCCGCTGTGCGAGGGCCGACGCCGGTTGTACGCCTTCGACGACCTGCGCTGCGGAAGGCCGCGAGTGCGGGCTGCTCGACACCGGCTGCGGTGAAGAGGACTGCGGCGCTTGCGCCAATGGGCTGACCTGCGGCTCGGTGGCGCGGGGCGTGTGTTCTCCATGCGATCCGTCGGCCGCCGACGCGCCTGACCCCGACTTCGTCGACACCAACTGCGACGGGCTCGACGGCATGGTGGACGGTGGACTCTTCATCGATCCCCAGTCGGGCAGCGATCTCAACACCGGCACGCGCGCCCGGCCCCTCTACTCGCTGGCCCGCGCCGCCGAGTTGGTGCAGCTCGACCCTTCGATTCACACGGTCTTCATCTCGCAAGGCGTGACGGAAGGCGGCACCTGGCGCGCCCCGGTCTCGTTGGCCGGTGGCTACCGGGCGCCCGAGTGGCTGCGCACGCGCTCGAGCACCACCACGTTGCGCGGGCGAGGCACGGGGCTCCGGTTGGAAAACCTGCCCGCCACCGTGCAGCTCTCTTTGCTGACCATCGAGAGCACGCCCGGCGACGCGGGGAGCGCCAGCATCGGGCTCTTCGTGCAAGACGCTCCGGTCAGCCTGCAGCAGCTCGTGGTGCGCGCGGGCGATGGCCCTCCCGGGCTGCGCGGGGCCGACGGCGTGAGGGGCGCCAACGGCGGTCCCGGTGGTCCGGGTTCGGTCGGTTCGAGTGGCCAGCTCTGCTCAGGCTGCGGCCAGTCTCCCGTCGCGGGCGCAGCTGGTGACGCGGGCGTGGGTCCGTGTGGCGAGGGCACGCCGGGCCTCACGCCGCTGCTCCCCAATGGCGTCAGGACGCCGCCCCCGCTCGATGTGGTCTTGCTGCGGCCGACTTCCGGTCCCTGCTCTCAATGCCCGTGTCTCGATAAGACAGGGCAGCTCGAGACTCCCAATGCGCTCGATGGGCTACCCCCCGCCGCGCCCCCGGCGAGCGGTGACGCGGGTGCTGACGGGCCAGCGAGGGTGGCAGGCACCGGAAGTCTGGACGGCGGCCTCTGGCTGCCGCTCGCAGGCGCCGCCGGCGCCGTGGGGTACCCCGGTGCTCCCGGCGCGCCGGGCGCCTTCGGAGGAACGGCGATCTATTCTCTCGAGAGCGACGCGGGCGTCGAGGCCCGCTCGGCTGCGTTGGGTTCGAGCGGCGGTGGTGGTGGGGCGCCGGGTTGCGGAGGCCAGCCGGGGTCGGGCGGCCATCAGGGCGGAGCGAGCATCGGCCTCGTCGTCGTCGGCCTCGCGCCGCGGCTGGAAAACGTGAGCGTGATCGCGGGCCGGGGTGGCGCCGGTGGAGCGCCCGGCGCCGGTGGCCCCGGTGGGCTCGGCGGACCAGGTGGCGCGGGTGGGCCCCGCTGGACGGCCGATTGTGAGCTTCCGCCGCTGCTGCCGCAGTTCGGGCTGAACCCGCCGAGCGCGTCGCCCACGGGCATCAGCTCGTACTTCACCGCCGGTGCAGGCAGCATGGGCGGTTCGGGTGGAGAAGGGGGGGCAGGGGGCAGGGGCTCCGCCGGCCCCGTCGGGCCCAGCGTCGGCGTGTGGTGCGAGCGCAGCCGTCTCGACCCTGCGCAACTGCAGGTGCTGGTCAGTGGCAGCGACGGTGGGCTCGCGGTGCCTGCGATCGACTGCCAGTGAGGCGCTTTCTGGCAAAGTAGGGCCGTGCCCGAGTATCCGGACCTGGAGCTCTACCTCTCGTCTCTCGCCGCGCGGGTGATCGGGCAGCCCCTCGAGCGCGTGCGGCTGGGCAGTCCGTTCGTCTTGCGCAGCGTCGAGCCGCCGCTCAGCTCCACCTTCGGGAAGAAGATCGTGGCGCTGCGCCGCCTCGGAAAACGAATCATCTTCGAGCTCGAAGGTGAGCTGTTCATTCTCATTCACCTGATGATCGCCGGCCGGTTTCAGTGGAAAGCCGCGGGCACGAAGATCCCCGGGCGCGCAGGTCTGGCTGCGTTCGATTTTCCCAGCGGCACGCTGCTGCTGACCGAGGTCTCCACCAGGAAGCGCGCTTCGCTTCACGTCGCCTCAGGTGAGGCTGCGCTGCGCTCCTTCGATCGCGGTGGCCTCGACCCGATGAAGGCGCACCTCGACGACTTCGCCCATCGTGCGCGCCTCGAGAACCACACGCTCAAGCGCACGCTCACCGATCCGCGGCTCTTCGCGGGCATCGGCAACGCGTACTCCGATGAGATCCTCCATCGCGCGAAGCTCTCGCCGGTGAAGCAGACCAAGACCCTCACCGGCGAAGAGATCTCCCGGCTCTATGAGGCGACCCGCGGTGTGCTCGCGGAATGGCTCGAGCGCCTGCGCGCCCAGACCGGCGAAGGCTGGCCCGAGAAGGTCACCGCCTTCCGGCCCGAGATGGCCGTGCACGGCAAGCACAAGCAGCCCTGCCCGGTGTGCGGCTCGCCGGTGCAGCGCATCGTGCATGCCGATAACGAGACGAACTACTGTGCGCGGTGCCAGACCGGTGGCAAGTTGCTCGCCGATCGATCGCTCTCGCGACTGCTCAAAGAAGACTGGCCGGCGACCCTCGAAGAGCTTGAGGAATATGTGGCCTCACGGGGACCCACACAGTAGAAGCTCCTGAGAAACCATGGACTT
>JBKJSE010000263.1:0-3465 GCA_046595925.1 Archangium sp.
CTCCGAACAGCCCGAGGAACCACCTGCGGCGCGCGGCCTCGAGCAGGAGATCGAAGGCGACCCGGAAGAGCTGTCTCAATTGGTCTCCTTCGAGATCAACGAGTCGGCGAGCACGGCCTCGAGATCGCGCGTCTGCGGCGTGACGGCGATGACGCGCAGGCCTTGAACGCGCGCCGAATCGAGCACCTGGTTGAGCCCTTCCACGTCGCCCTCGTACGACCAACCCCCTTCGGCGCGCGTGAACCCGGCGTCTTCGGCATTGATCTCTCCTTCGAAACGAACCACCCAGCGGCTGGCGGCGCGGCGAACGTCGTCGAGCGTGCCTTCGAGGCGCAGCTGGCCGTGCTCGAGGACCCCGATGCGATCGCAGATGCGCTCGGTCTCGGCGAGCAGGTGCGAGTTGAGAAGAATGGTCGCGCCGCGCTTCTTCTCTTCCAGCAGCAAGGCGCGCACTTCCACGCGCCCGACGGGATCGATGCCGTCGGTGGGCTCATCGAGAATGAGCAGCTCAGGTTCGCCCAACATCGCCGCGGCGAGACCCAGTCGCTGGCGCATGCCCTTGCTGAAGGTGCCCACGCGCTGAGAGCCGGTGCGCAGGCCGACGCGCGCGAGCAGGCGATCCAGCTCGGTGTCGGAAGGCGACAGGCTCTTGAGCGTCGAGACCGAGCGGAGAAAGTCGCGACCCCTCAACGCAGCCGGCAAATGCATGCGCTCGGGTAAGTAGCCGATGCGCGCGCGCACCGCGGTGTCTTGAGGGTCGCCGCCGAGCACCGTCACGTCACCCGAGGTCGGCCGCACCACGCCGAGCAGCACCTTGATGAAGGTGGTCTTGCCCGCACCGTTGGGCCCGATCAACCCGAACGCGGCCCCTTGGGGCACCGAGAGCGTGAGGCCGCGCAGCGCGTGTTGTGCGGGTCCGAACAGCCCCTTCCAGGTCTTCACCAACTGGCTGACGGAGAGAGCTGCAGTCATGGGCGCGGCGACTCTACGCGCGAGGTCTCGAAGGCTTGCAGCGATTCCGCTGAGCCGCCCGTTCGAAGCGGTGAACGGTCATTCGCCGAAACGAAGCTGCGCTGCCGGGCGTGAGGATTTCGAGGGCAGGAAAGTCGGCCATCCGAGCAGACTCCAAGCCGTACTAGGGTCCGCGCCGCCCATGCGTCTGCTGCTGCTCCTTCTCCTCGTTGGGACCTCGTCGTCAGCCCACGCGCAGAACGTGCTCGGGCACCGGCCTCCTTCTCAGGCCAATGGCGTTCCCGCGCCTGAGCGTTTGACGAACCTGCAGAGCCCGGTCGACGGTGAAGGTTGGGACGGGCCGAGCGCCGCGGTGATGCCGACGGGCGCGATGATCGAATGGGACCTCGGCGCGCCCAGGACGATCACGGGCGGTGCGCTGCAAGCCGACAACAACGACGACTACGTCGTGTACTTCTCCGACGACGGTGCGCAGTGGCGCGAGGCGTGGCGGGCCGGGCCCATCGAGGGGGGCGGGCTTCGCACGCGATCGATCGTCGCCCCGCTCGGCACCACGCGCTTCGTGCGCCTGATGGCCACGGGCGGAGACACCCGCTACAGCATCTCGGAGCTCGAGCTCTTCGCCGGCGACAGCTCCGATTCCACGCTGCTGCGCGCGCGGTGGATTCCCCGCAGGCCCCTCGAGCAGACCTTCATCAGCTGGATCATCGCGGCCGCGGTGCTGCTGATGATCTCAGGCCGCAAGCTGCCGCTCATCCCCACGGTGGGGCTCGCGGTGCTCGGTCTTGGTGGAACTGCGTATCTCGTCTTCGAGATCACGCCGACGACGCCGGGCGCGTTGAGCTCGCTCCCGTGGGTCCGCGCGGCGGTGGCGTTGGTGGCGGCGGCCGCGGTCATTCGCGATCGGCTGTGGCGCGGCAGGTGGCCGGCTCACAACGGCTTCATCATCGGCACGCTCGCAGTCACCGGCGCGATGGCGATGTGGTGCTTCCTCAACCTGGGCACGCCGCAGTTTCACGACGCGACCGAGCGGCGCGGCACCTGGCTGCACCACTACGACATGAGGACGTACTTCCCCATCGCCAAGTACTTCCCGGAGCTGCGCTTCGATGGCGTCTACGCCGCGAGCGTGCTGGCGGTCGCCGACGGGAAGAACCTCGAGCTCTTCGATGCGCAGCCGCTGCGCGATCTACGCACGCACGTGCTCACCAACGTGCGCGACTCGAAGGCGCATCTGCTCGAGGTCCGTGCGCGCTTCACGCCCGAGCGGTGGGCGATGTTCCTGGAAGACATGGCGTACTTCCGGCGCGCGATGGGCGACGGCGGTTTCTTGGGCTCGATGAACGATCACGGCGGCAACGCGACGCCCGTCTGGTTCTTGAGCGCACGCGCGCTGTTCGCTTCCGCACCTGCGAGTGACGCGACGTTGTGGACCGGCGTGGTGGCTGACCTCGCACTGCTCGCGTTGGCTTTCCTCGCGCTCGGCTGGGCCTTCGGTGCCCGCACCGCCTTGCTCGCGATGACGGTCTTCGGCGCGATGGACTTCTACCAATTCGGCAGCAACTGGTTCGGAGCCACCCTTCGTCACGACTGGCTCTCCTTGTGGGCCATCGGGTTGGCGCTGCTGCAGAAGCGCAAGCTGGGCTGGGCCGGCGCGGCGTTCGCCTGGAGCGCGTGGATTCGGGCGTTCCCCGCGCTCACGCTGATCACCTTGAGCTTCCCCGCAGTGTGGGTCGGCTTGAAGCTGAGCTTCCAGGGCAAGCGCGGGCAGGCGCTCGAGGTCATCAAGCCGCTACTGCGCGTGGCGATGGGCGTGGTGATCGCCAGCGTGGTGTTGGTCGGCTTCTCGATCGCCGTGTTCGGTGCCGACGCCTGGGTGGAGTGGCTGCACAAGGTGCAGACGCTCGATCGCGACAACCACCTCAACAACGTCGCCTTCCGCACGTACATCACGCCCGACAAGCAGGCCTGGGTGGCGGCGTGCGTGGGCTCGTTGCTGGTGCTGTTGATCACGCTGCGCCGTGCGTCGATGCCGCGCGCGGCCACGTGGGGCGTCGCGCTCATCGGGATCGTGTTCAACCCGGCGAACTATTACCTGCACTCAGTCTTCTTGATGGTGACGCTCGCGGGTGAGCGGCACACCAGTCACGGTTCGACGGTGCAGCCGCGCGGCGTGCTGGTGTGGCTGGTGCTGCTGGCGATGTGTGTCGCGTCGTATCTGACCAACCTGTCGAACGATGCGGGCGCGCACTTTCGCATGGAGACGGTGATCCTGTTCGTCACGCTCGGGGTGTTGTGGCTGCTGGAGCTGGGCCGGCCGAGAGAAGACGCACTGCGGTAGCCACCGTTCCTCGCGAGCGAAATAACGAGCGCCCACCCGTTCCTCCCGAGCAGGGGACCGGCTTCGCCGGCGATTTCGTCCGAAGGAACAGACCCACCGTTCGCATCGAGCGCAGTCGAGATGCCACCTCTGCGCCGCGCGGCAGGTGACCC
>JBKJSE010000323.1:0-18727 GCA_046595925.1 Archangium sp.
TCGTCTTGAACACCGCTGAGCTGCTGGCCCTCGACGCTGCGCACGTGTGGCACCCCTTCACGCAGATGCAGGGCTGGTTGGACGATCGGCCGCTGGTCATCGAACGTGCGGTGGGCAACTGGCTCATCGACACCGAAGGCCGCCGGTGGCTCGACGGCATCTCGTCGTTGTGGGTCACCGTGCACGGTCACCGCAAGCAGGCGATCGACGACGCGGTGCGCGCGCAGCTCGACAAGGTCGCGCACTGCACCTTGCTCGGCCAGGCGTCGGTGCCCAGCATCGAGCTCGCCGCGAAGCTCGCGTCGATTTCTCCCAGGGGCCTCAACCGCGTCTTCTATTCAGACTCGGGCAGCACCTCGGTCGAGATCGCCGTGAAGATGGCGTACCAGTACTGGCAGTTGAGCGGCCGGCCTGGAAAACAGAAGTTCGTCGCGCTCAGCGAGGCGTACCACGGCGACACCATCGGCTCGGTTTCGGTCGGAGGGATGGACCTGTTTCACGAGCGGTTTCGGCACCTGCTCTTTCCCGTCGAGCGCGTGGCGACGCCCCATGCGTACCGCTGGCCCGGCACCGATCCGCTCAACGAGTCGCTCGCGCAGATCGCCGCGTTGTTCGAAGCGCGCGCAGATGAGCTGGCGGGCTTCGTGGTCGAGCCGTTGGTGCAGGGCGCCGCGGGCATGTTGATGCAGCCCCACGGCTGGCTCGCGGGCGTCGCTGCGTTGTGCCGGAAGCACGACGTGCTGCTCATCTGCGACGAGGTCGCGACTGGCTTTGGCCGCACCGGCACCCTCTTCGCGGTCGAGCAGGAGCGCGTGACGCCTGACTTCCTCTGCGTCGCCAAGGGGCTGACCGGTGGCTACCTGCCGCTCGCCGCGACCATCACGAACGATCGCGTCTACAGCGCGTTCCTCGGCCGCTTCGATGAGCTGAAGACCTTCTTCCATGGGCACACGTACACGGGCAATCCGTTGGCGTGCGCGGCGGCCCTGGCCAACCTCGCGCTCTTCGAATCAGAGAAGACGCTCACCACCATGAAGGCAGCGGAAGCGGTGCTCGCTGAAGGGCTCGCGCGCATCGCGACGCTCCCCAACGTCGGCGACGTACGCCGGCGCGGCTTCATGATCGGCGTGGAGTTGGTGAAGAACCGCGCGACGAAAGAAGAGTTCCCCTTCGCCCAACGCGCGGGCTTTCAGGTCTGTCTGGCGGCGCGCAAGCACGGCGTGCTGTTGCGGCCGCTGGGGAACGTGGTGGTGCTGATGCCCCCGCTGTCGCTGACCGTCGATGAAGCGCGCTTGCTCATCACTGCGCTGGAAGACGCCATCGGGACGTCGCGGTGATGCGCTTCTTCGTCACCGGGACCGATACGGGGGTCGGGAAGACCGAGGTCTCCGCGGCGCTGCTCAGCTCGATGGTGATGAACGGACTGCGCCCGTTCGCGTTCAAGCCGTGTGAGAGCGGGGGCAACGAAGACAGCGAGACGCTGTGGAAGGCGGCGGGCGGTTGGCAGTCGCGCAAGAGCGTGTGCCTGTATCGATTCCGCGCCCCCCTCGCGCCGTCGCTGGCTGCGCGGGCTGAGCGGAAGAGCGTGAATTGGAAGCGGTTGCTCTCAGGGTTCGCCGAATTGGGCGAAGGGCCGGGCGTGGTGGAAGGCGCGGGTGGGCTCTTCGTTCCGCTCGATGATCGGCACGATGTGATCGATCTCATCGAGGCGACGGGCTTGCCGGTGGTGCTCGTGGCGCGGGCGGGGCTGGGCACGATCAATCACACGACGCTGTCTCTCCAGGCGCTGGCGCTGCGAAAGCTTCCCGTGGCGGCGGTGGTTTTGTCTCAGGCCACGCGGGGCCGTGAACTCTCGCTGCCGACGAACAGGCCTGAGCTGGAGCGCCGGTTTCCCAAGGTGAAGTTCTTCGGGCCGGTGAAGTTCGTGCCGCGCGAAGCTCGAAGGCGCGCGCTGATGATGAAGACGCTCGAGCCGCTCTTCTGACCTTCAACCGCAGTGAAGCAGAAGGCAACGACAGCACTGGGGAAGGCCGTCGGTGTCGTTCGGCGCATCACTCATTCCGATCAGGCCTCTGGGCTTCGAACGAGGGCGCTCTGCGTGACGAATTCGATGCGTTTGGACGACGCGGGGCGCAGGCGGACAGCGGGCTGTACTCTGGCGCCCGAACTCGCGACCCGTCACATGAATGGAATTCGCCCGAAGCCCTCGCGCCCCACGTTCCCTGAAGGCGCTACGGGCAGCCGACGAGCGCGAAGTAGATCTCGGTGTTGCTCGCGCCGTTGCGATCGTCGCGCCAGCAGAAGGCGAACGTCGTCCCATTCCACAGCGCGGTGGTGAAGCTCGCGCTGCCACTGCCGCTCGACAGCTTCACTTCAGCGCCGTTCTTCACGCCCGTCGCAGAGACCTGCGCGAAGTAGATCGCCGACTGACCGACGGCCAGCCGCTCGTCTTGCCACGACACGCCGTACTGAAAACCATTCCAGTCGATCGACGGGAAGCCCGAGAAGTTCGCCGCGGTGGTGAGCCGCGCATCGGGCCCCTGGCGCGTGCCCTGATCGTCGAAGCGCGCGAAGTAGATCTCGGCGTTGCCGGCGCGCGTGTCGCTCCACACGATGGCCCATTCGCGATCGACGTCGTTCCACGACATGTCGGCCCACGACGAGTCGCCCGGATCGTTGGTCACCCGCACCTCGGGGCCCACGGACGAGCCGTCAGCGGCCAGCCGGCGGAAGTAGATCTCGCGGTTGCCGGCGTTGCGGTAGTCCGTCCACACCAGCGCGAAGCTGTTGCCGTTCCACTTCAAGATGGGGCTCGACTGGCGCTCTGCGTTGTTGGTGACGCGCACTTCGCCGCCGATGCGCGTGCCGTTGCGATCGAAGCGCTGAAAGTACAGGTCCTGCTTCGCGCCGGTGGTGCGCAGGTCTTCATAGGCCAGGGCGTAGTTGTTCCCCGTCCACACGAGGTCGGGCCAATCGGAGTCACCGGCGCTGTTGGTCAGGCGCAGCGCGGCGCCCGTGGGCTGACCGTTCGCGGCGAGGGGGCGGTACCAGAGCTCCGAATCGGCAGCGCCGACGGCCTCCGAATACACGAGGCCCCAGGTCTGGCCGTTCCACGCCAGGGCGGGGTGCGCCGAGGTGCCGTTGGTGTTCGAGACGCGGGTGTCGCTGGCCGAGGCGCGCACGCCCTGCGAGGTCAGCGCGGCGAAGTAGATCTGCCCTTCCGGGCCATCGCGCTTGTCCTGCCAGACCGTGCCGAAGCCGGTGTCGCTCTTGCCGATGTAGACGAAGTCGCTCGAGGCGTTGTTGTTGGTGATGCGCAGGTCTCCGGTGGTGTTGCCGATGAGGCCTTCGTCGACGGTGCCATCGCAGTTGTCGTCCTTGCCGTTGCAGAGCTCGGTGATGCCTGCGCCGGGCATGCACGCGACCGGCACGCCGGCGTTGCACGAGCCGCCCACCGCCGCGCACTCGCCCACGCCGCACATCTGGGGCATCAGGTTGTCGTCGATGGTGCCGTTGCAGTCGTCATCGATGCCGTTGCAGGTCTCGCCCGACGGGCCGAAGGGCATGCACACCGCGGGAGCGCCGCCGATGCAGCCGGGCACCACGCGCGCGCAAGCGCCCACGCCGCAGTCGACGGTGGGCAGGTCTTCGTCGATCGCCTCGTCGCAGTCGTCGTCGACGCCGTTGCAGAGCTCAGCTTGGGGGTTGCAGCCGGGGCAATCACCGCGGTCCACGCAGGTGCCCGCGTCGAACTGAGGCGGGACGGGATCGATGGGCTTGATGCGCGTGTCGCCGCAAGCACAACCGGCGAAGAACGACCCGACGAGGAACAGCGCGGCAAGGCGAAGACCCGACATGCAACCGCGTGTGCCACAGGAGCGGCCATGCTGTCACTTCACCTGGGGGTCACAGTCCTATGGTGGTGACATGACGACGTTTCTCAGGAAGTGAGAGCGGCAGGTTTCCTGTACATTCCCGCGCCCAACCCATGAATCTGTACGAGGCAGTCGAGACCGGTGACGTCGAGCAGGTGAAGGCCGCGCTGGCGGAGCGCCCTGACGTCAACATGCTGGGGACCGACAAGCGCACGCCGTTGATCGAGGCGGCAGGGCAGGGTCACCTCGAGATCGTCAAGCTGTTGTTGGCCGCGGGGGCCGAGCCGCGTTGCCGCGATTCCAACGACGAGACGGCGCTCCTTCGTGCCGCGGCCAATGGGCACCTCGAGGTCGCGCGGGTGCTCTCTCCGCACGCCGAGGACGAAGAGCGTGAGCTGGCCCGCTCGTTCCTGGCTGCGTCGGGGCTGAGCGGCGATCAGGTGAAGGTCGAAGAAGAGCACGGCCTCAAGCGCAAGGCGGTCGAGTTCGCCGCGCGCGCCGCGGGCTTCGTAGGTCACGACGAGGCCCTCGATCGAGTGGCCCGGGTCGAGCGCGCAGAAAAGAACGCGAAGAAAAAGTGAAGCCAGCGATGAAGCACGCGCGAGGGAGACGAGAAGTGTCCACGCCCAAGGGCCAGGCGCTGAAGCGGCCGGGACCGGTGGGTGGGGTCAGAGATCTCAACCGGCAGAAGAAGGCCCAGGCGATCCGCGACGCGGCGCTGCTGCTGTTCCTCGAGCGGGGCATCGAGGCCGTCTCGGTCGACGACATCATGCAGGCGGCCCAGATGGCGAAGGGCAGCTTCTATCGGTACTACACCGATCAGACGGCGCTGGTGGACGACCTGATGTCGCCCACCAAGGCGCTGCTGACCGGGGCGCTCGAGCTGTGTTCGCGCGAGCTGGAGACCGCGGTCTCTCGCGAGGCGATGATCAAGGCGTACACGCGCATCGGTGACGTGCTGGCGACGTTGTTGATGGAGCAGCCCGGCCCGGTGCGCCTGTTTCTTCAGGAGTCGCGTGCTCCCGCGCAGGGTGCGCGCAGGCCCATCATTCAGCTCTCGCAGCAGGTCTCGCGGTACGCGATCGACATGACCAAGACGGCACAACGTCACGGCATCTTGAAGCCGATCAACGTGGCGGTCAGTGCGTTGACGGTGGTCGGTGCGGCTGAGCGTCTGCTGCTCGCGGTGCTGCACGAAGAAGACATCGGCAACGTGCTCGAAGTGCCCGCTGCGTTGACGACGCTCATCCTCGATGGCCTGAGAGTCTGAGTCCTCGTCCCTCGACGAGACCTTCCAAATCCGACTAAGCGGCGAACGTGGCGATCAAACGACTCCTCCCGTTCCTCCTCTTCGTGGCCTGTGGCCCGCAGGTCATGGTCACGCCCGACGGATCCATCGTCGAAGAAGACGCCGGAATCGAACAAGACGCCGGCGTAGTTCCCGACGCAGGAGTTGACGCAGGCAACACCACCGATGCAGGCGGACAAGACGCGGGATCCCCCGACGCCGGCCGCTCTGATGCCGGAACACCTTCCGACGGCGGCAACTCGATGACGCTCGTGACCGTCTCCCACGAGCGCGAGCTGCGAGGCGTCTGGGTCGCCTCGGTGGTGAACCTCGACTGGCCCGCCTCGAGCAACCTCAGCGTCGACGCCGGGCGCGCCTCACTGACCGTGCTGGTCGACTCGATGGCCGACGCGGGCCTCAACGCACTCTTCTTCCAGGTCCGCCCGGAATCCGACGCGCTCTACCCCTCGACGCTCGAACCCTGGAGCCGCTTCCTCACCGGCACGCAGGGCCAGAACCCCGGTTGGGATCCCCTCGACGAGCTCCTCACGCTCGCCCACGCGCGCGGCCTCGAAGTGCACGCGTGGCTGAACCCGTACCGCGGTCTGCAGAGCTCGAGCGTCACGGCTGCGGCGAATCACGTCACGCGCACGCTCTCGAGCGCGGCCATCACCTACAACGGCGCGGTGGTGATGAACCCGGGCGAGCCGGCGGTGCGTCAGCACGTCGAGGCGGTCGTGAGCGATCTGCTCACTCGGTACGACGTCGACGGCCTGCACTTCGACGACTACTTCTATCCGTACCCCGACATGGCCGGGACGCCGTTCCCCGACTCGGCCACCTACGCGGGCTACACCGCTGACGGCGGCACGATGAACCTGGGCGACTGGCGGCGCGACAACGTGAACACGCTGGTGCGCGAGGTGATGGGCATCGTCACCAACGATCACCCCACCGTGCGGTTCGGCGTCTCTCCGTTCGGTATCTGGAAGGCCGGGGTGCCCGTGCCGGGGCTCGACGCGTACAGCGTGATCTCGTGCGACGCCCCGACGTGGATGACGAACGGCTGGGTCGACTACCTGACGCCGCAGCTCTACTGGCGAGAGGGCAGCGCGCAGGACTACTCGACCTTGGCGAGCTGGTGGGCGATGCGGAACATGGGCGGTCGTCACCTGTTCCCCGGGCACGCGGTGCATCAGCTGTCGAACTCGGGGGCAGGGTGGCCGCTCTCCGAGATCCGCGATCAGATCGCGATCACGCGAACGCTCAGAACTCAGGGTGCGCAGGGTGACGTTCACTTCCGGTCGGCGTTCATTCAGAACAACACCAAGGGCGTGCACACGATGTTCAAGACCGAGGCCTACGCAAAGCCGGCGTTGCCCCCGGTGTTGCCGCGTGCGGGAGCGAGCGTGGCGCCTGCGGTGCCGTTCGTGAACGTGGTGGGCAGCTCGTTGTCGGTGACGAACCCGATGCCGGCGACGGTGCGGTTCTTCACGCTGTACCGCGAGCTCTCCCCTGGTCAGTGGGAGCTGCGCCGAGTGCTGGGTGGTGCACAGGTGAGCTTCCCGGTGACGACAGGCACGTGGGCGGTCAGCGCGATCGGTCGCGGTGGCGCAGAGTCACAGGGCGTCAAAGTCATCATTCCCTGAACGATCTCCATCAAAACCTCCTCCCTCTCCCCGAGGGGGAGAGCGTCGGGGTGAGGGCACGCTGAAGCTCGGCCAGTTCTTCGAGAAGCGCCCGTAGAACGAGTCCCAGACTGGGTCGTACTCGGCTTCAGACAGCTCGCTCCACGCGTTCACGCTGCACCGATCCCATTGAGCACGACGTCGAGCACGCGCTCACGCACTGCCTCCGCTGCGTTGCCAGTGAGCGGCGCAGGCAACGCGACCTCATTCATCAACGCCGCAAGCCCATGCACTCCAGACCATGCGGCCAGCGCCATCGCGTTGAGTTCCTTCGCATCGGCCGCGCGTTTGGGACCCAGTTCCTCGGCCACGGCCCGCGAGAGCGCATTCCACGCGCGAGATCCCTGGACACCGATCTCCGCGGTCGGCGGTGAATCACCTCGGAACATCAGCTGCATCTGCCGCGGATGCTCCATCGCGAACGCCACGTACGCTCGGCCCAGCTCACGAAGTCCCTCGGGTTCTGCCGCCTCGAGCACCACGGCAAACCGTTGCCACGCCTCCGCCCGCAGCGCATCGAGCAGCGCGTGCTTGTCAGGAAAATGGTGCGCCGGAGCGGCGTGAGAGACCCCCAGCGCATCGGCCAGCGATCTGAGTGACAGCGCATCGACGCCCTTCTTCGCCACCATGCTCCACGCCATGCCCAGCAGCGCCGCTCTCAAGTCCCCATGGTGGTACCGCGTCGCCGGCTTCTTCCTGAGCGCCATGCCGCGGTTCTGGCACGTCAACTTGACACTGACAAGACTGCGCCTTAGTCATCTAGTCGTCGTCAAGATTGCCGAGGTTGCCCATGTTCAGCGCCGCCCTGTTGTCCACCTTCCATCTCTTCGCGCTCGCGATCGGTCTGCCCGGAGTCTTCCTCCGAGGCCGAGCCTTCCGCGGCCTGCAGAAGGATCCCACCGCGGTCGACGCGGTCTTCGTCGGAGACAGCCTCTGGGGAATCGCCGCGCTGCTCTGGCTGGGCACCGGGCTCACCCGCGCCTTCGGCAGCTCAGAGAAGGGCTCGGGCTACTACCTCAACAGCAGCAGCTTCCTCATCAAGATGGGCCTCTTCGCGCTCATCCTGGTGCTGGAACTCTGGCCGATGATCACCCTCATTCGCTGGCGCATCCGCAAATCCAAAGGCCTGCCCATCGACACCACGCGAGCCGCGCAGCTGGCGCGGGTGAACGACGTCGAGCTGGTCCTCGTGCTCGCGATGCCCTTTCTCGCGTCGATGATGGCGCGCGGCATCGGCTTCGCCTGGTTCAAGTAGCAGAGGTGGCTCTCAGCGAAGCGCGGGCTCTCGACTGATCAGCTCCATGCTCGCCGGTCGCACCGACGAGAGATCAGCGAACACCACCCACGTTCAAGGCACGTCCTGCGCGAGCACCGTGAACGTGTCGCCCGCGCTCTTCACCCCGTCGCCGTCATCGCTCCACTCCACCAGCACGTAGTGCGACCAGCTCAACGTCCCCGCGCGGTAGTCAGGCAGCAGCCGGTGTTCGACGTACCAGGCCGCCGCCGGAGTGCCTTCCCAGCCCACCCCGTACACCTGGAAGATCTGCGCACCCGCTGAATCGCGCGTGAACGAGAGCACGAAGTAGTCGTGCACGTCGCTCAACGACGCACGGGCAAAGCTCACCAGCGTCGCGCCTTGCCGCGAATGGAACGTGTACTGCAACTCATCCGCGCTCACCTCCATGGTCAGAGGCGCCAGCGACTGTTCGACGTACCGAGCCAGGCGCTGGGCGAAGGTGCCGCCGGTCACCAGCAGCGTGGTGCCGCCGCCCACCAGCGGCTCGTCGGTGCAGGGGTTGAGTAGACCGTCGGCGGCCTGACTGACGCTCGACACGGCGAGGCCCGGACAGGTGGCAGCGAGCTGAGCTGCGATCTGCGCGGCGTAGATTCCGTCGGTCGTCTGCTCCGGGCTGACCACGGTGAGATCCGGAATGAGCCCCTGCACCACGTACAGCTGGCCGTTGGCGCACAGCGACGCGGGGCTGGCGGGCTGGCACGTGCTGCTCGACGAGCAGAAGGACTGCGCGTCGCACCGCATGCCGCAGCCGCCGCAGTGCGCCGCGTCGGTCGCCACGTTCACGCATTGCGACGTGCCGCAGCACTCGCACGCAGAGCTGCACGCCGTGGGCGTCGTCACCAGCTCACACGCACCGCCTTCGGTCACCACGTAGTAGCTGAAGCTCACCGTGTCGAAGACGGCCACGTTGCCCTCGAAGCGCACCCCACCCACCGGCTCCCAGGTGGTGTCCTGCGCGTCGGCCAGCCGCATCACCCGCAGCGGCGCGCGTGAGGTTCCAGGGCGGAAAGGCAGTGAGACGCGCGCCGGAATGTTGAAGTGAGTTCCGTGAGGCGTCAGCGCAAGCACTTCGCTCACGGCCTCGTCAGTCATCGGCGCGGGCGCACTGACCAGCTCGCCCAAGACCGTGACCGGACCATCGAGCGCACCCGCGGCCACCACCACTCGAGCGCCCCCACCGAGCTCGAGAGTCCCTCCTTCCCGGCTCAACACCTTGTTTGTTTCGGGCCGGGCGACCGGGTTCGTACAGCTCAGCACTGCGAAACAGAGAAGACCGACGAAGTCCCTCATCAGTGAGCTGCGCATGGTCCTGCTCCTTGTTGGTTGCATCGTGCGGAGCACCCACCGAGCAATCGATGTGCCTCAGGTCTTCCGAGCGCGGCCGCACGCCGTGAAGCGCAGAATGTTCACGACGGGTCTTCCCTGAATTCCGGTGCGCTGGCTGTCGCTCGCGTATGGTTCGGCCGAGCGTCGCCAGTCGATCCGTGTGAGCCGAACCCCGACACCCTCTGAGAACCTCAAATGCCCCACATCCCGCCCTCTTCGCGTGTCGCTCCGCCCGCCACGCCCCAGTCGCCCTCCACTCAGGGCCGCGCGTACGTCTCGCTCCCCTCCGTCTCCGTCACCCTCGACGCGTCTGGTCACAAGGGCGCGGTGCGGGTCGACATTCCCCTCGATACGTTGTCGCCCCCGGTCTCCCGCGCTGCGCTGGAGGGCCTCTCGATGCGCGTGGGCATGCCACCCAACGAAACGGGCACCCAGCCCGTGAAGCTCGTTCAGGCGAACGGCCGGACCTTCTTGCGAGTGGAGCTCGCCGGGGCAGACGTGGGTCTGCTCGAAAAGTCGCCCCTCGCGATCGCCCTGGGTGAGGCGCGCTTTCTGGGCACCGGGTCAGCCCCCAGGCTGATGGTTCAAGCCAGCACACAGCGCCTTGAAGTCGATCGCACTGCGCCCGCGCTGCGAATGGAGCTCGACGACCGTGCGAACGCCGCGAAGCGCCTCGAGGTGATGCAACAGAGGCTCGTCGAGCTGCGCAACGGCACCGGTTCGTGGTCTGGCGTGCAGCAACTCGAGGCCGAGCAGCAGACCCTTCAACAACGCGTTGTCGAGACGGCCGCGGTGCTCGACGCACAGCGCGCGCTCATCGAACCGAAGTTCTCTGCGTTCGATGCGCGCTCGAAGTTGACCTGCGTGCCAGAAGGCCTGACGACGGAGCGCGCCGCGTGGGCCAAGACGATCTCAGACGGCCGGAACGCCGCCGTGGAGTTGGTCACCGTCGGGGCGAGCCGGGCGATCGCCTCCGCGGCCGGCGTCGCCGAGGCGGTGGCAGAAGACGACGCGAAGCTTGCGCAACTCGAGCCGTTCGTGGCCGCCGGGCTGGCCTCTGAAGCCAGGGTGAGTGAACTCTACGCGACGGCCCGTCGTGAGAACCCTTCCGCGGCTGACGAGTGGCTCGCCCAATTCGTCGCGCTGCGTGCGCTGCCGGACTTGCCCGATTTCCGTCGTGCCATGCTCGAGGAGGGGTCGGCCCGCGCGTCTTTGGAGATCAATCGCTCCGACCTCGAACGCGTGGCCGCCCGCTCACGCGCGAACCTGCCAGCGCAACTCGTCCGCGCTGAGCAGGCGGTCAGCGACGCCACCACCGCGCTGTCGACTTCAGAGGCGCTGATCGCCGCGCGCCGCGATGGCTCGAAGAAAGACATGGCGGCGGTCGCGACTGAATACCCCGCCGACCTGAAGATCCTCTGAGCCGTCGACTCACGGTCAGGGGTTGAAGGTGCCTCGTACGAGCGGCCCGTCGAGTGTCTTCGAGCCGGCATCGACGTAGAAATGATCGCCCGAGAGGGTGACGGTCAGCTTGTTCCGCCGCTCTTCCATCGCGGCCAGCTCGCGCAAGAACGTGTTGTCGAGCGCCGCGAACTCCGCCTTCGCCAGCCGGTTCAGCTTCGCTGAGGCGCCTTCAGCCAGGAACGCCGCCTGCCGCTCTTCACTCTCGAACAGCACGTTGACCTTGCCGTTCGCGTTCTGATCCACCGCCTTCTGAATCTTCGCGGGATCGCCTTTGCCCACGCGAACCCAGCGCGTCACCACGTTGGTGTAGTCGCGCGTCTCGAGATCCGGCGCGTCGGGATCGCTCAGGCCCGGGCCAAAGCCGAGGCGTTCTTCCCATAACCAGCAGTAGGCCATCACCTTGAGCCAGGCGCGCTCCATCGTCTCGGAAGGGTGACGTGCGAGCTTGAAGGAGAGCTGCTGCTCGACCTCGCGATCGACGTTCGAGAGGGCGATCTGAAAGTCGTAGAGGATTGCGGTGAGTGCCATGAACGAAAAACCTCAGCGACCGTGGCCGCGTTTCTGTAATTCCAGCTTCGCGATCAGCCCCTTGTGCACCTCATCGGGACCGTCGGCCAGCCGCAACGCGCGCGCTTGCGCGAAGAAGCCGGTGAGCAGGGTGTCTTGCGATACGCCGGCGCCGCCGTGAATCTGAATGGCGTCGTCGACCACCTTCTGCAGCATCGAAGGGGCGACCACCTTGATGGCCGCGATCTCGGTCATCGCGCCGAGCGCCCCGAGCTCATCGAGCTTCCACGCCGCGTGCAGCGTGAGCAGGCGCGCTTGATCGATCGCCACCCGGGCCTCTGCGATGCGCTCGCGGTTGCCGCCGAGGTTGACCAGCGGCTTGCCGAACGCCGTGCGCTGTGCGCCGCGATCGATCATCAGCTCGAGCGACTTTTCCGCAGCGCCGATGCAGCGCATGCAGTGGTGAATGCGGCCGGGCCCCAGGCGCCCCTGCGCGATCTCGAAGCCGCGACCGGGCCCCGCGATGATGCTGTCCAACGGGAGCCGCACCTTGGTGAACTGCACCTCGCCGTGGCCGTGCGGCGCGTCGTAGTCGCCGAACACCTTGAGCATGCGGGTGACCTTCACGCCCGGCGAGTCGAGCGGCACCAGCACCATCGAGTGTTGCGCGTGGCGATTGCCGCTCCCGTCCGGAGTGCGCGCCATGAAGATGGCCACCTTCGCGCGCGGGTCGCCGAGCCCCGAGGTCCACCACTTGGTGCCATCGAGCACGACCTCGTCGCCATCGACGACCGCGGTCGCCTGCATGTTGGTCGCGTCCGACGAGGCGACGTCGGGCTCGGTCATGCAGAACACCGAGCGGATCTCGCCCGCGAGCAGCGGCTCGAGCCAGCGCTTCTTCTGCGCGTCAGAGCCGTAGCGGTACAGCACTTCCATGTTCCCGGTGTCGGGCGCGTTGCAGTTGAAGATCTCAGGCGCGAGCAGGCTGCGGCCGGTGGCTTCGGCGATCGGCGCGTACTCCAGCGTGCTCAGCCCCGCGCCCCACTTCTCGTCGGGCAGAAACAGGTTCCACAACCCCGCGGCGCGCGCCCTGGCCTTCAGCGTCTCGACGAGCGGGTGAACTTGCCAACGAGACCAATCGCCGTCGGGGTTGGTCTGGTGCACCTCGTGCCAGTACTTCGCTTCGACTGGCTCGATCTGATCAGCCATGAAGCGCTGAACGCGCTCGAGATATTCGCGGCTGCGCGCGCTCGCTTCGAAGTTCATGACCGCGCTTATGCCACGCCCGATTTCACGTGAGTATTGATCCAGTCCTGCACAGCGAGGCCCGTGCCCATCGGCCACGCGCGCAGCTTTTCTTTGGGGACCAGCTTGTACGCCGCGAGCTCCTGCTCGTTGAGCGTGATGGTGCCGGCCGTGCGCACGTGGAAGGCGATGATCAACTCGTTGCGCAGCTCGAACGGGTAGACGCCGACGAGCGAGATGACCTCTCCGTCGAGGCCGAGCTCTTCCTTCACTTCGCGCAGCACGCCTTGTTGCGGACTTTCCACGGCCTCGAGGAAACCCGTCACCAGCGCGAACATCTTCTCCGGCCAGTTCTTGCCGCGCGCCAGGAGCATCTGGCCTTCGTGCTCGATGATCGCCGCGACCACCGGCGTCGGGTTGCCCCAGTTGACGTAGCCACAGGTGGCGGCCTCGCAGAGCGTGCGCTCCTTGCCGTGGTACTCGCGGTTCACCAACGGGCTGCCGCAGCGGGGACAGAACTTGAATTCATCGGCCATGCGCGTGACATAACGCGCCTCGACCATGTTTCCGCCAACGCCACGTGCCGTGCTGTTCGACATGGATGGTGTCCTCGTGAAGAGCGAGGAGGTCTGGTTCAAGGTCTGCGAGGCCGCCGGCGTGAAGTTTCGCGGCAAGGCGCTGAGCCGCGAGGAGTTCTTTCCCACCTTCGGTCAGGGCACCGCCGCCGACATTCCGGTGTTCGGGCTCGCGTGCACCGTCGCTCAGTTGGATGCGTTTTATGTCAGCGAGTTCGTGAGGCACCTCGAGGCGATGTGGGTGAACCCCGAGGCGCGGCCGCTGTTGGACGTGCTCGCGGCGAAGGGTGTGAAGCTCGCGTTGGTGACGAACACGGTGGGCCCGCTGGCGAGTGAGATTCTGGCGCGCGCGAAGCTCAGTGGGTTGTTCGGCTCGCTCGCGACCGCGGACCGCGTGGTCCACGCCAAGCCTTCACCGGAGCTGGTGCAGTTGGCTTGCCGCGAGTTGCAGGTTGAGCCGAGTGAGGCGTGGATGGTGGGCGACTCGCGGTTCGATCGCGCGGCGGCTCAGTCTGCGGGTGTGTTCTTCGTGGGTCTTGGGATTGATGGCGACCGGCGGATCGAGCGTCTGGCCGAGCTCGAGTGATGGACCCGCATGGTGATGATGTTACTTGTGCCTCATGACCACGCGCACTGAGAAGGACTCGTTCGGTCCCATCGAGGTTCCGTCCGAGCAGCTCTGGGGGGCGCAGACGCAGCGCTCGCTGCACTTCTTCCAGGTCTCCGAAGAGAAGATGCCGACCGAGCTCATCGCCGCGCTCGTGTTGATCAAGAAGGCGGCGGCCCAGGTCAACGTCACGCTCGCCGGTCTCGACCCGAAGAAGGAAGCCGCGATTCGCCAGGCGGCAGACGAGGTGCTCGAGGGCGAGCACCCCAGCGAGTTCCCGCTGTCCGTGTGGCAGACCGGCAGCGGAACGCAGACGAACATGAACGTGAACGAGGTGCTCGCGAACCGGGCCTCCGAGCTGCTCGGCGGGACCCGCGGTCAAGCGCGCCTCGTGCACCCCAACGACGACGTCAATCGCAGCCAGTCGAGCAATGATGTCTTTCCGACTGCGATGCACCTCGCTGCGCTCGAGGCGATCATCAAGCGCGTGTTGCCCGCCCTCGACACGCTGATGGAGGCCACCGAAAACAAGTCCATCGCCTTCAAGGACATCGTGAAGCTCGGCCGCACGCACCTGCAGGACGCCACGCCGCTCACCCTGGGCCAGGAGTTCTCGGGCTACGTCTGGCAGCTGCGCCACGCGCGGAAACACCTCGAGGCGGCGCTCCCGCACCTCGGAGAGCTCGCGCTGGGCGGCACCGCCGTGGGCACCGGGCTCAACACGCCCCCCGGTTACGCAGAGGCGGTGGCCAGGGCGATCGCTGGGCTGTCCCAGCTTCCCGTGCGCACCGCTGACAACAAGTTCGAAGCGCTCGCCACCTGCGACGCGCTGGTGCACGCGCACGGCGCGCTCAAGGGGCTCGCGGTCAGTCTCTTCAAGTTCGCGTCCGACCTGCGCCTGCTCGGCAGTGGACCTCGCGCGGGGCTGGGTGAGCTGCTGCTGCCTGAGAACGAGCCGGGCTCGAGCATCATGCCGGGCAAGGTGAACCCCACGCAGGCCGAGATGCTCACCATGGTCTGCGTGCAGGTGATCGCCAACGACACCGCCGTTTCACTCGGCGGCGCGAGCGGTCACCTCGAGCTCAACGTGTTCCGTCCCTTGGTCATCAACGCCTTCCTGCAGTCGTGTCGGTTGCTGGCCGACGGCATGGACTCGTTCTGCGAACACTGCGTCGCCGGCCTCGCGCCGAACACCGCGCGCATCGCCCAGCACGTGCAGGAGTCGTTGATGCTGGTCACCGCGCTGGCCCCGCACCTCGGGTACGAAAAGGCCGCGAAGATCGCCGCGCGCGCTCACCAGGAAGGCACCACGCTGCGCGCGGCGGCCATCGCCACGGGCTTCGTCACCGCTGAACAATTCGATGCCTGGGTGAAGCCCGAAGACATGGTCGGCCCCCGCTAAACCAAACCCGTCGCAATGGCTTTGGGGTGGCGCTTGCTGTGGGTAACGCGCTGCGGCAGGAGCTGGATTTCGGGTTGAGGGGGAAACCCGGGCTACGCTGCGGCTTCGCGGTTGGGCTCCCCACGCCCTCTCCCCAGGAGCATCCATGCCGTTCTTCTCCCGACTGTCCGTCGTCCTGCTGGCCCTCGGTCTCGCGTCGTGCACGTGTGGGCGCGCGCCGGTGCAGAACACGCTCAAGCCCGACGGCCAGGCCTGTGCCGAAGACGAAGAGTGCGAGTCGTCGCTCTGCGACAAGCTCCCCGGCAAGGAAAAGGTCTGCTTCAAGAAGTGCGCGGCCGGCTGCAAGGCGGGCGACCTCTGCAGCGCGCTCGCGGTGAACGACAGGTTCGCCTGCGTGCCTGAAGTGCCGGGCCTCTGCCAGCCGTGCGCGCTCAACGTCGACTGCCCGTACCCCGGCGATCGCTGCCTCGAGATCGGCGGCACCAAGGTCTGTTCGCGTGACTGCAGCTTCGATGGCCAGTGCCCCACCAGCTACCGATGCGCGGACGGCACCGACACCAACGGCGCGTACGTGACCAAGCAGTGTCAGCCCACCTCAGGCACCTGCGAGTGCGTGGCGGCGAGCGCGGGTCAGACGCAGCCCTGCGCCGAGACCAACAGCTTCGGTACCTGCAACGGCGTGCGCACCTGCCGTCCGCCCAACGGCTACGAGGCGTGCACCGCGCCCGTGCCCACCACCGAGTCGTGCAACGGCCGCGATGATGATTGCAACGGCATGACCGACGAGAACCTGGGCGACACCACCTGCGGCACCGGTGAGTGCCGTCGCACCGTCACCAACTGCATCAACGGCGCGCCGCAGCTCTGCGAGCCCGGCCAGCCCGGCATCGAGATCTGCGACGAGAAGGACAACGACTGCGACTCGGTCGTCGACGAAGGCTTCGACAAGCTGACCTCGTTGAGCAACTGCGGCACCTGCGGAACGATCTGCGCGCGGCCCAACGCCATGCCCGTGTGCATGGGCGGCATGTGCGCCATCGGAGCGTGCAACCCCGGCTTCATCAACGCCGACGGCATCGACGCCAACGGCTGCGAGCTGATGTGCACGCCCACCGGCGTCGAGATCTGCGACGGCACCGACAACGACTGTGATGGCTTCATCGACGAAGGCTTCACGCTCGCCTCAGATCCCACCAACTGCGGCGTCTGCGGCCGGGTGTGCAACGTGAACAACGGCCACGTTCAGACCTACGCGTGTCTGGCCACGCAGTGCGGAATCATGACCTGCAGCGCGGGCTTCGCCGATTGCGACCAGTCGTACGGCACCGGCTGTGAGCGCAACGTGAGCTCCGACATCAACAACTGCGGCAACTGCAACGAGGTGTGCACCACGCCCAACGCGACGCCGGTCTGCGCCTCGAGCGCGTGCGCCATCGACACGTGCAACGCGGGCTATTCCGACTGCGACGCGGTGGTGGCGACGGGTTGTGAGATTCGCACGGACACCAACGTGGACAAGTGCGGCACGTGCACCAACGTCTGCCCGACCCGCAACAACGCCGCGCGCACCTGCGTGGGCGGCGGCTGCGGCTTTACCTGCAACCCGGGCTTCGTGAACCTCGACGGCAACGCGGCCAACGGCTGTGAGTACACCTGCGTGGCTACGGGGGCCGACGACCCGGATGACAGCTCGACTGATCAGAACTGCGACGGCATCGACGGCGACGTCTCGCGGGCGATCTTCGTTTCGCTCACGGGCAACGACTTGAACCCCGGCACGCGCGCGCTGCCCAAGCGCACCATTCAGGCGGGCATCTCAGCCGCTTCGACCACGCAGCCGCACGTGTACATCTCGGCGGGCTTCTACGACGCGCCGGTTTCGCTGCGCAGCGGCGTGTCGATCTACGGCGGCTACGCGCCGACCACGTGGGTGCGTGGGCCTGCTTCGGTCGTCACCATTCGCAACGGGCTCATCTCGGGTGGCCGCATCGTCGCGGTCTCAGGCCTGGGCATCACCGAGGCGAGCACTGTCGCGTACGTCACCATTCGCGCGCTCGACACGACGTCCGCGGGGGTGAGCACCTACGGGCTGCACTGCGAGAACTGCCCGGCGTTGACCGTGCGTTCTTCGCTCATCATCGCGGGCTCCGCGGGCTCGGGTTCGAACGGCTCCAGCACGGGCGGCGGTGCCAGTGGCTCGGGCGGCTTCAACGGGAGCAGCGGTTCGTGCGACAGCATCGCCGGTCCAGGAGGGGCAGCAGGCACCTCGAGCTGCGGCCGCAACGGTGGCGCGGGTGGCTACGGTGGCGCCGAGGGGCGGAACAGTGGCACCACCGGTGGCGTCGGCGTGGTGAGCACCCCGGGCGGCGGCGGTGGTGGCGGCGGCGGTAGCTGCAACGCCTTCTGTGGCAGCTGCAGTTCAGGTGGTCGTGGTGGTGATGGCACCAGCGGCGCTTCCGGTTCCAGCGGGAGCAACGGCGGCGCTGGCAACGGCGGCACCGTGGTCGCGAGCTTCTGGGTCGGCTCCGCGGGCGGCAACGGCGCGAACGGCGCTCACGGCAACGGCGGTGGTGGCGGTGGTGGTGGTGGTGGCCAGGGCGGTGGCTGCGTCGATGACGGCGGAGGCAACGGCGGTGGTGGTGGTGGCGCGGGTGGCTGTGGCGGTGGTGGTGGCCTGGGTGGCGGCGCAGGTGGCGGCTCGTTCGGCGTGTTCCTCGTGAACTCCAACGGCATTCGCTTCGAGAACTCCGACATCAGCAGCGGTAACGGCGGCACCGGTGGTGTGGGCGCTCCGGGCTCGGGTGGTGGTTCAGGTGGGGGGCGCGGGTTTGGCGCCAACGCCTGCACCGATGAAATCGGTGGTGGCGGCAACGGCGGCCTCGGTGGCGATGGCGGCGGCGGTGGCCACGGCGGCGGCGGCTCGGGCGGGTTCTCGTACGGCATCTACCGCGTGAACACGTCACCCACGCTGGTCGGCGGCGTCATCTCGCCCGGCAACGGCGGCAACGGCGGCTTCTCACCCGGCGCGTCGGGTGCGGCTGGTACGTCCGGCACGATGAACTGATCAACTGAACTCAAGGTCGGGTGAGGGGCCACTCGTCGCCCGCGGTCTGCCCTGGGGAAGGCGGTCAACGTCATGGTCCTGGTTCGGCGCGCTTGTCGAACAGGCCCCTCTGGCTCGATCAAGGCTGCGCGACTGCTCTGGTGGAGCGTTGATGTTGCGCAACTATCAATCGATGGTGGTTTGAGGGTCATTGCCTTCGGAGAAGGGCGAACAGGCACGTCGATTGATAGATGCGCAACAGTCGTTGATGTTGATTCGACCGCCGAACAGGCCGCGCGTCGATTGATAGCTGCGCAACAGGCTTGGTTTTCGAGCTCGTCGCCAGCGGCGCAACGTGCGCGCACTTGCCCCCGCGCAGAGAGGCCTGCCCGAGGTGACCACGACGCAGA
>JBKJSE010000101.1:0-18687 GCA_046595925.1 Archangium sp.
TCTTCGAAGCGAACCTGCGGCGGCGTCTGATGCAGCCGCAGACCCTGGAGCTCCTGCGTCGCGGCCGCGTGAAATCGCTCGTGGTACAGCGGCACCAGCACGCAGTCCTCGCGCACCAGACTTTCTGCCTTCCGGTAGAGCGCCTCGCGCAGCCCGGGGTCGATCGATACGCGCGCCTCATCGGTGAGCCGGTCGAACTCGACGTTCTTGTAACCGACGCCGTAGTAGCTCTGCGCCTTCGAGTTGAGCAGCACGTAGAGGAAGTTGTCCGGGTCGGCCACGTCAGCGATCCAGTTGCCGCGATAGACCGCCAGCCGGCCCTCACGCACGCGCGACCAGAAGTCCTTCAGCTCGACGTGCTCGAGATCGATCAACCCCGCGTCGGTGAGCGGCTTGAACAACGCGCGATCCTCTTCACGCGTGTCGCGATCAGGCGCGTACTGAATGGTGACCCTGACCTTCGAGTGACCCGCTTCGTTGAGCAGCCGGCGCGCCAACGCGATGTCGGTGCGAGGCTCGTGCACCCGTTCACTCTCGAGCAAGGCCGGCGGCGTGAGCGACTTCGCCACCCGCGCACCGGGGTGAAAACCATCGACCAGCGCCCGAACATCGAGCCCCGCGCGGATCGCTCGCCGCACGCGAACGTCGTCGAACGGAGCGGTCTGCGCATGGAACGCGAGGAACCACACCGAAGGCGTGTTGACGGTCAGCGCCTCGGCCGGGTTGAGGCCTGCATCTTTCAGGTTCTCGGCATGGAGGTACGAGACGACCTGCACCTGGCCCCTGGTGAACGCCTCCAGGGCTGCGCGGCGTGACTGGTAGAGCTGAAACTCGAGGCGCGCGAGCAGCGGCAGGCCCGGCATGTAGAAGGTCGGGTTGCGCTCCAGTGTCACCTTGTCCGCCGAGGTGGAGACCAGGCGGAACGGCCCCGTACCCAGAATGCGGCCTCCATCGCGGCGCGTGATGCCGGTGGAAGGCAGCGCGAGCAGGCGCAGGAAGAACGCGCGCGGTTCGTCGAGCCTGAACTCGATGGTGTGTTCGTCGAGCACCTCGATGCCCGAGACGCTCTTGGCTTCACCCGCGAAGAAAGCCGCCGCACCCGTGATGTCCTTGAAGAGCACCGCGTCGGGCGCGCCCACCTTCGGGTCCAGCAGCCGCTCGAAGTGCGTCTTCACGTGCGTCGCGTTGAGCGCCACGCCGTCGGGGAAGGTCACGCCCTTTCGCATCGAGAAGCGATACCTTCGCGCGGTGCGATCGGCTTCCCAGGTCTCGGCGAGATCCGCCACGAGAATGCCGTCTTCGTACCGAACCAGCGTCGAGTACATCGCCGCCGACATCTCGGTGATCTGAAGGTCGATGGTGAAGAGCGGGTCGAGGCCGCGCGTGTCTTCGATGTTGAGCGCGCGATGCAGACCGACGTGGAGCGTTCCACCTGCCCGGGCCTGCGGCAGCTTGAAGCGGAAGACCTCGGCCTCGAGCGTGTCGGCCTCGTGGCTGAGCTGCTCGACCATGCGGCTGAGGGTGTCGCCGATGCGCACCACGCGCTGCGCGTCTTCGCGCACTTCCGCGATCTCTTCACTGATCGCCGCGTCGCCCTGCTTGAGCACCGTCTGCGAAGCGCGGATCTCGTCGATGGCCGCGGTGAGGCGCAGCACCGAGTCGGACAGCTCGCGACCCGTGGTGACCTGGCCGTCTGCCTTGGTCGAGGCCTCCCGTGCCGTCCGCGACATGTCCTGCATGTGCTTGACGAGCTCTCGGCCCTGTGACGCTTGATCCGACGCGAGCCGCATCACCTCGTCGACCCGCTCCGTCACCTGCTGGCTCACGGCCACCAGTGAGACACCCTGCTTCTCGAGACGCGCGGCTTCGGCCTGCGTCGACTCGACGGCCGTCAGCGCGCGCTGCGAGGTGTACTGAATCGCGCGCAAGGCATCGGCGGCCTTCTCGCCCAGCGTCACGCCCGCCGCGGCTTCGGTGCGACCGCGGCTCACCAACTCGACGGTGCGCTCGACGCCTTCACGCACCGCCTTCACCTTCTGGCCGATCTCCCGCGTGGAGCGGCTCGTCTTCTCGGCGAGGTTGCGCACTTCGGCGGCGACGACCGCGAAGGCCTTGCCGCTCTCGCCTGCCTGGCTGGCGATGATGGCGGCGTTGAGCGCGAGCAGGTTCGTCTGATCGGCGATCTCCTGGATCACCTCGACCACGCGGCCGATCTCCTGGCTGGAGACGCCGAGCTCGTCGACCAGGTCGGCCGCCTTGCTCACCGTCTCGTCGATGCGCTTGATGCCCTTGAGCGCGTCACCCACCAACTGTGCACCCTGCGTCGCGGTGGCGGTCACTTCACGGGCGAGCTCGCCGGTCTCGTCACTGCGGCGGCGCACCGCGTCGATGGCGTCTTCAGCGGCCGAGACCGCTTCACGCGTCTGCACGGTGAGCCGGCCCACGGTGCTGCTGGCTTCCACCACGAGCACTGAGCGCTGGCTCATCGCGTCCACCCGCGCAGAGGTCTTCTCTGAGGCGCTGTTCAGCAACGAGAGGGCGCGGGCGACCTGCTCGATGCTCTCCGTCATCTCGGTGAGCGAGGCGGTCGTCTCGCGCGCGAACGACTCGAGCTGCGTGACGCGCTTGCCACTGCCTTCGAGGCTCTCGCCCATGCCAGCGACGGCCTTCTCACTGCGCTCCACCGCGGCGCCCTGGCGGCGAGCTGCATCGAGCACGTTGCGAGCCTGCTCTTCGACGCCGCGCGCGGTGACGTGAAGTGATCTCGTCACCCGCTGCACCTGCCAGAGCGCACGCCGAAGCGAGAGCGCGAGGCGTTGGAGATCGGTCTCGTCTGTGCCTTCGGTCACCGGCAACACGGTGAGGTCGCCTTCCGCGAAACGTTCGATCACCTCACGGCGGCGCTGCGAGCGGCGGGTGCCGAGCTGGAAGAAGCTCAACCAGCCGCCCAACGTGAAGCAGCCGACCGAGCTGAGGCACAGCGCCAGCCAGCCGACCCACGTGCCCGGTTGGCCGGTGATCGCCAGCATCACCAGCCCGGTGAAGAGCGCCGTGAGGAGTCCACCCACGGTGCCGAACAACAGAAGGTACCAACGGTTCGCCATGAGTGCGCCGGACCCTATTCGCGCCGAGCGCCACCGTCACGTTCACGCTGTGGCACAATCGCGCTCTTGATTACGCTGGTGCTCAGCCTGCTGGCAGCCGCCCCCCTCGAAGCGCGCTTCGTGCTCGAGGTGGGCTCGATCCCCGTGGCCGAGCTGAGGATCTCGGTGAAGGGCGAGCGGTATTGCTACGACGCGACGCACTTCCTCGAGGAAGGTCCACGTGAGCACCACGTCGAGCTGAAGCTCGGCAATGGCCCCGTGCCTGAGGTGTTGGCGCTGGTGCGCAGGCCGCAACCCGGGTGCCGAGACGTGTTGGAAGAACGGACGCGCGCGGTCGAGCAGCTGTGTGTCGAACGCTCCGAAGGTACCGAAGTCACCGGCACGATCGCAGGAGAAGCGTTCGTCGCGACCTACGATGGCTCCGAGTCGCTGACCGCGATCACGGTGGGCTCCGCGCGCTGGGCTGCTGCGCCGAAGCCAGTCACCGCGCCGGTCGAGAGTCCCTTCGTGCGCGGCGTGAAGGTGCCTGCGGGCGAGCTCGTGCTGGATCCTCCGTTGACGGGCGCGACGTGGCTGAGCCGAACTCCAGTGGGAATCGGCAAGGCAGGCACGGTGGGCCGGGTGCGGTGTCTGGTGCTCGCGCGCAGTGAAGCCTCACGAATGCCCCAGGCGACGGTGTCGGTGGGCCTGGTCATCGAAGACGGCCGCGCGTTCCCGCATGCGTGGGTCACTCAGCACGGCAAGGCCTTCGATCCGTCGGTGCTGCCGGATGATCCGATCCTCTCGTCGCGGCGGTATCTCGAGATTCCCCGCGCGATGAGTGGCGCCTTCTTCCTTCGTTTCTTCGACGGCGCCGAGCGCTTGAAGGCGATGTGATGTGGCTGGTGGGTGTCGCAGGCCTGCTTGCACTGGGCGTGGGCGCCCGCGTTCATCGAGTGGGCCAGCAGCGCCCCCGGTTTCCGGCGCGGCCCCTGACCGCGGTCGTGCTCGGCGCGAAGGTGCTTCCCGATGGAACGCCCAGCGCTGCGCTGGTGGACCGCGTTGAGCTGGGGGTGTCACTGCTGCATGAAGGACATGCGCAGCGACTGGTGTTGTCCGGTCGATCGCCTGAGGCAGAGACCATGGCGCGGCTCGCGATCGGGTTCGGCGCGCAGCAATCGCAGCTGGTGCTCGAGTCGAAGAGCCGGTCGACCTTTGAAAACGCGGCGCTCTCTGCCGAGTTGTTGCGGGGCGAGCGCGAGATTCTCCTGGTGACCTGCGACTTTCATCTCGCCCGAGCGCGCGCGCATTTTCGCCGGCGGGGCTTCGTCGTCTGGCCGGTGCCGTCGCTGCGTGAGCTTGCGCTGGGAAAGCGGCTGCAGGTCACCGGTAAGGAGCTCGCGGCGTTGCTTCGCAGACCGTGGTTGATCGCTCGGCTCTGAACCCGCCGTTCGTCCCGAGCAGGGGACCGGCTTCGCCTTCGATTTCGTCCGAAGGAACAGACCCACCGTTCGCATCGAGCGCAGTCGAGATGCCACCTCTGCGCCGCGTGGCAGGTGACCCCACGCTTCGCTCGGGGGGAACGGTGCTGTTCCTTAGGAGCGCAGGAGGAACGGCGCTATTTCCAACTGACGAGGTCTTCGACCTTCGCGTAGCCAGCCCGCAGCAACAGCGTGCGCGCCTTCGAGCTGCCCATTCCGTAGACGATGATCTCGCGCCTGCGATCCGCTGGCAGCGACTGCAGCGTCGACTCGATTTCGTTGACGGGCACGTTCACGGAACCCGCCACATGCCCTTGCGCGAACTCACCGGGACTTCGCACGTCGAGCAGCAACGCCCCCTGCTTCATCCGCGCGCGGGCGACCTCCAGCGTCAACGTGGACTGTGCACACGCGGTCAACAGACAGCACAGCGCCCACGCCCTCACTGCCGATCGCTCCGGGTCCCGCTCACGCCTTGAGGCGTCGCCCAGGTCGAACGCGATACCGGCAACGCACCCAGCTCATAACTCTCGAGCACCACGGTGCCGTCGGCACGGCGCGCCGTCACCACCAACGCCGTCGCAGAGAAGTGCGCCTGCTCGATCGCACCAGAGAGATCAGGAAGCCGGCACACCGCCTTGCGCTCACCGTCAGAGAAGAGCGCCGCGTACGAGCGAGGCCCTGCATCGGTCTGGGCACGCAGCACGGTGATGAAGCTGCCCTGCCGGCCGTCGACCAGCGTCGTCGCCAGGATCTCGCCCGGGAATGCAGGCAGTACCACCGGCACCTCCCACAGCTGACCGCCCGTCGAAGGGTCGAACACGCGCACGTGGGTCTCCTGCTCTGGCCCCCCGCAGCCGCCGTCACAGCGCAGGTAGAAGACGTTCGTCGCGAAGCTCGAGCTCAACGTGCGATCGTCGAGGAACTGCGAGACGCTCGCGCCGGACCAGTCGAAAGACACCAGCCCCGCGTCACTGAAGAACTGCGCCGCCCCCGCGGACCCGAAGAGGGCGCCATTCTGCGTGACCGCCAGCGCGTCGCTGGCCACGTTGGGCAGCGAGCGTTCTTCCCGCTCGAGGCCACCGTCGACGAGCAACGACAACCGGGTGAGCACGCCTGCATCTGCGTTCCAGGCGAACAACGCGCTGCCGCGAGCCAGGGCGGTGGGCGGGGCGACCGACGCGAGCAACGTAACGCCTCCATCGACCCAGGCCTGCACCCCACCGTCAGCCCAGAAGAAGACGCGATCTCGATCGAGCACGAGCAGCGACCGCGACGCAGCCACCTCGAGCTGGTGCCGCAACGCACCGGTCACCGGCGATCTGAGCTCGAGCCCACCATCTCGCTGCACCAACACGCCCGCGCTGTTCACCGCCACCAGGGAGCGCGGGGCACCATCGGCGTAGTCTTGAGGCTGCCGGCCTCCATCGCGCTCGAAGCGCTCGAAGCCCGTGCCTGTGTACGAGCTGAGACTGCAGGCGAGCTGCCACCGAGCGGGCCCCGCATCAGGCGCACCGCCATCGGACTGACCAGCGTCGGCCCCGCCATCATCGCTGCCCGCATCCATCACACCGGCGTCGACGCAGACCGAGAAGAACAGCGTCGAGCCGGAAGACACCAGGTCGCCCATGGGCTCACCCGTGACGCGTGCCGACCACGCTGGCGTCCACTCGGCTTCGCTGACGCGCGTGCAGACCTGGTTGTGACACTCCGCCTGGGGAAGGCACGCGATGGCCGGCGAACACGGGAGCCCTTCGGGCGTCGGCATCTTCCGGCACGCCCCCTCGAAGCAGAAGCTCACCTCGATGCAGTCTTGCGGACCACAGGTGGAGAGGTCGGGGGCAGGCCCATCACCGCAGCCCAGGCGCGCGTCACACGTGGCCACCCGGCAGGCCCCGGTCGGCATCGGGCACACATGCGGCGTGTGAATGCAGCCGAGGTCCATCGCGCACGCATCGTCGGTGCAGAGGTCGTTGTCATCGCAGCGACGCGCGACGCCGAGGCACTGACCTGCGCGGCAGCGGCCCTGTTCGAGGCACACGCTGTCCGTGTCGCACGGCGCGTCATCGGCGGCCTGCGACTCGATGCAGCGATCTTCCTCGAGCGAATACACGGACACGATGCACACGCCCGAGGGCGTGCAGTCAGGCGGCCGCACCCCAATGCCGTGCAGCCTCATCACGGCCGATCGATCACCGACCGTCAGCCGCAGCACGCCTTCGACTTCTCCATCGCCCGCACGAAAGGTGACCGGCACTTCGAGATCGCCACCGCCCGGAACCTCGGCCGAGGCGGCGACTTCGAAGGGTGCTTCGGTCTCCAGCTCGACCGAGATCGCCGCGCGCGTGGCGCTGGTCAACGTCACCTTGAGCACCTTCGTGCCCCCCTCGAGCACGCGGCCGAAGTCGAGCTCGGCGGGCTGCACGCGAAGTCCCAGCTCGATGGGCTCGACCGGGCCCGCCGTGCGGCACCGACAACCCGCCAGCACCGGAAGGAGGAAACACAGCCAGGCAGCGCGGCGAATCATGCCGGGGACTTAACCCGATGACGTCGCCAGAGGAACCGGCCGAGCAGCACCACCACCACGAAGGTGACAGCGGCAATCGAGAAAGTCCTGAACTGGCGAAAGAACTGCGCGATCTTCTCGGCGTTCGTGCCGACGGCTGCACCGACCGCGAGCAAAATGCCGTTGAAGGCCGCGGCGGAAATGGTCCCCAACAGCAACGTCTTCCACAGCGGCACCTCGGCTGCGCCCGCCGCCACGAAGAGCACTGAGCGGAAGCTCGGAAGGAACCGGTTCGAGACCAGCAGCCACGAGCCCTGCCTGCGCATCAGCAGCTGCGCCTTCTGAATGCGCCCGACCTCGAGCCCGAACAACCGCGAGCCCGGCGCCGCGTGCCTGATTCGTCCCGCGAGCGCGACCCCGAGCCGCCACGTGCTCGCCATGCCCACCATGCTGCCCAGCGTGAGCACCAGGTGCACCAACACGAAGGAACGCGCCTCGCGCGCAGCCCACGCGCCGCCGATCACCACCACCGTGTCGCCGGGAAACGGAGGAAAGAGGTACTCGATGAGCGCGGCGAGCCCAAGCCCGGGGTAACCCCAGGCGCCCAGCAACTCCATGAAGTGGTCCAGCTCCGACTGCACCGCCCCTTTCTGACAGCAAGAGAGGCAGCCGCCGAATTCTTCGCGTCGCGATGCGCGCGAATGCCGACCCGCAGCCGCGCGTCACGTCACTCTTCGTCGTCGGGGTCGGCCAGTGACGGGTCGGTGTAGAGACCGCCGTGCCGGTTCATCGCGCTCCACGTGGAGAGCTTCGGCGCGACGACGGTGGCGAAGAACGAGAAGCACAACACGAAGATCAGCAGGTACGTCGCGGGCCGTGAGGGCCGGGCACGCCAGGCCCAGTAACGCTCCTTGCGCCGCTGAAAGCCGGGGGCCGTCACGTATTCCTTCCACGCGTCGTCGCGCATCATCGCGGCAGAGGCGTCGTCGCCCTGGCCCTTCATCGCCATCGCCAGCATCACGCGGCCGGTGATCGTCCCGCGACGAATCTTGAGCAAAGTCTCCAACGCGATCCTGGCCCCGGCGAAGTCACCACGCGCCAGTCGCTGCCGCCCACGCACCAGGTGAATTTCGCCGACGCGGAACTCGGTGTTCAGCTCTTCGGCGTGATCGAGCAGCTTCTCGCCTTGCTCGACGTAGCCCGCGAGCAGGCAGGCTTCGCCCATCGTGAACACGCTCTGGATGTCGTCGGAGCCCTTGTCGAAGTTCGGCCGCAACACGTCGACGGCCTGCTTGCCCTTGCCCCGCTCCACGTAGAGCTGCGCGAGCTCGAGCCGCGCGCGCCCATCGTGCGGGTTTCCCAGCAGCACGTTCTCCAGCCTGGCGGCGCGGCGCCAACGCATCACCCAGCGCACGGGGTCCGGCAGGAAGCCGAGGGTGAACCTGTCCACCACCAGCCAAAACACGATGAGCGCCACCGCCGAGCCGAGTGGGCTGCCGGTGATCGACATCAAGATGAACCACTGGAAGTACCCACTCATGAGTCGTCGCTCCCTACATCAATCTGGCGCTGATGGCCGAGTGCAGGTCGAAGCCGGTGTCCGTCAGCGCGAGGCGCCCTTCCTTCCGTTCGACCAGCCCGGCGTGAAGGAGATGCCGCACCGTCAGGGCCCTCGACTCGCTGCTCTGACCGAACGCCCGGCACACCGCCTCGAAATCAACCCCGTTGACCAGCCGCAGGCCCATGGCCATGCGCTCTTCGAACAGCTCGAGCGAGGTGAGCACTTCGCGGCTCGCTTCGGGCACCCGGCCTGCTTCGACTTCCACCAGGTACTTCTCGGCGCTGCGCTGATTCGAGTACCGCACCGGCTCTTCCGCCTTCACGTAGCCGGTCGCGCCCGTGCCCACCGCGAGGTACTCGCCGCCCGTCCAATAAAGCGCGTTGTGCCGCGAGTGAAAGCCGGGCTTCGCGTAGTTTGAAATCTCGTACCGCTGCAGCCCCGCGCCCGCGAAGACGTCGCGCACCACGCGCTGCATGGCCACCACCGTGTCGTCGGGCGGCAGGTGCACCTCACCGCGCGCGAGTTGTTTTGCCAGCGGCACTTCTTCCGCGAGCGACGCCTTGTCGAGGGTCAGCGCGTACGCCGAGAGGTGCTCCGAGCCCAGCGAGACGGCCGTGCGCGCGTCCGACTCGACCTGCGCTTCGGTCTGACCGTGCACGCCGTAGATGAAGTCCATCGAGACGTTGTCGAACCCCGCGGCCCTCGCGGCAGCAAAGGCGCGTCGTGCGGTGGCGCCATCGTGCGCGCGGCCCAGCGTGGTCAACGTGCTCGCCTCGAAGCTCTGCACGCCCATCGAGAGCCGGTTCACCCCGGCGCTGCGGTAGCTCGAGAAGCGCTCCGCATCGGCTGCGCCCGGGTTCGCCTCGAGGGTGATCTCGCAGCCCGCGGCCACGTGCAGGTGACGGCTGATCGCTTCCAAGACCATCGCGACCGAACGCGGATCCCACAGAGAAGGCGTGCCGCCGCCGATGAAGATCGAGGTCACCTCGCGGCCCTTCAATTGCTGCTGCTCCACCCGCCGCGTCAGCTCGGTGAGGATCGCCTGCGTATAGCGCTCATCGGGGATCTGCTTGGCCGCGGTGGAAGCGAAGTCACAGTACGGGCACTTCGAGAGACAATACGGAAAGTGCACGTACACGCCGAAGCGCGCGGCCTCGAGACCCGTGAACTCGTCGATGGGTGCGCGGGGCGCCACTGAACTACTTCCGCGGCGCAGCACCCTTGAGCTGCGCCTCCAGCTTCGCCACCTTCGACTTGAGCGACGCGACCGCTTCGATCGCCGTCTCGGCCGACATCAGCTTCTTCTTCAGGTTGGCGTTCTCGGCCTTGAGCTTGTCGAGCTCTGCACTCGAAGCACCGTTCGCCGGCTGGGCGACCAGGTTGGTGGCCGTGGGAGCGTCCTCACGGTCCTCCAGCTCCTGAATGCGCAGCTTGAGCTGAATCTCATGGCCCTGCATCGCGCGGAACTCTTCTTCGATGCCCGACATCGCGCGCACGCGCTGCTCCAGCTCGGCCACCTTCGCCTCTGCTGCGCGCGTCTTCGAATCGCTGCCCGCCCCCGCCTTCGACTGCGCTTCTTTCGCGCGCGCTTCGGCCTGCGCTGCCCTGGCTTCCTGCTGCGCCGCCTTCGTCTCGGCTGCCTTCGCGCGCTCGGCCGTCTCCTTGAGCTTCGCCTCGGCTTGGGTGGCGCGCATCTCGGCCGCGTGGCGCAGCTCGTCAGACTCTTTGGCGCCGCCTGCCTGCTGCCGCGACGTCGACTCGAGCTGCTTGAGCTTCGTCTCTGCCGCGGTGGCCCGCATGTTGGCCTGGTTCACCATCGCCTGCAGCTGCGCACCCTGCGCATCGGAACCCGCGGCCGACTTCTGCACGGAGGCCAGCGAGGCCCTGAGCTGATCGATCTCGTCGTTGGCGCTCGAGCTCTGCGAAGAGACGGCGTCGAGGGTGCCCTGCAGCTCGGCCACTTCCCCCTGCGCGACGGAGGCGCGGCCTTCTGCCAACTCGAGCTCGGTCTGCAACCGACCCAGCTCTGCCTGCTGCCGCTGCGTCGAGAGGTGCAGTTGCTGAAGTTCGTCGTCGCGATTTTCCAGCTCGCGGTCGCGCGTCTTCGCGGCGTTGCGCGCTTCTTCGAGCGCCGCGCGCAGCTGCTGCAGCTCGCCCTGCAGCTGAACGAGCTGCGTACGCGCAAGGCCACCCGTCTCGCGCAGCTGCGCCTCGAGCGAACCGACCCGCGCCGTGTTGTCGCGCTGCTCACGCTCGAGCTCGGCCTCGACCGCCTCGAGTCGGCCCTGCTGTTCGTCGAGCGCCTGTTGGCGATTGGTGAGCTCAGCCTCGAGCGCTTCTTTCTCACCCTGCAGCGAACCCAGCTGGCTCTCGAGGTCGCTGGCCGCGGACTGCCGGTTGGCCAGCTCACCTTCGATCGCTTCTTTCTCACCGCGGAGCTCGCCGACGCTCTGCTCGAGCTCGGTGACGCGCGACTGCGCTTGGTCGAGTGACGACTTGGCCCAGTCTTGCTCGCTCTCGAGGCCCTTGAGCTTTTCTTCCGCGCTCTCAGCGCGCTGCTTCTCGGCCTGCAGCTCGAGCATGGAACCGTCGAGCTCACCCTTGAGCCGATCGACCTCCATCGAGTGCTGCTGCGCCTCTTCCGCGAACTTCGAAGCCTGCGCCTGGAGCGCGTCGTACTGCTCCTTGCCCGCCGCCAGCCGCCCCGCGAGCTCGGTGACCCGATCCTGCGCGTTGTCGAGGGCCTCCTTGAGACCGGTCAGCTCTTCCGCCAGCTGCTGGCGCGCCTTGCGCTCTTCGTTGAGCTGGTTGCTCGCGTCGTGGAACTGCTGCTCGACCTCGGCCAGCGCGTTGGTCAGATCTTTTCGTTCGTTGTCCGCCTCGGCGAAACGAACGACCAGATCCTCCATCTTCTTTTCGGCGGCGTCGGCGCGAACCGTGTCCTTTTCCAGCATGTCCTTGAGCAACTGGATCTGCTGGGGGTAGTCGGCCGCGCGCTGCACTTCGACCATCGCCAGCTCGAGCTGGCCCCTCATCTGCGTGGTGATCGCCCGCAGCTGCTGCGCTTCGAGATCGACCGCCTGGTACAAGGCGCGGCCACGACCGAGCGCCTCGTCCTTGCCCTTCATGATTCCGCGGAAGACCTTCAGCTTCTCTTCGGAGTCGACCCCCACCGGAATGCGCGGCTCGGCGGGCTCCTGAAAAGGATCTCCCGGCGGCGGGCGCTGAAACGAGGTGGGGATGTTGGGGATCGCGAAGGCAGGCGCGGGCTGTAGACCCTGCAGCGCGCCGATCGAAGGCGACGCGTTGGGCGGAACCACCGCGGTGCGTTGGTGCAGCGGCTGATGCACAGCGACCTGCGGGTGCGCGCCCGTCTTCGGCTTGGGCGGCAGCGGCGGGGGCATCGCCGGCGGCACCGCGGGTTTGCCCGCCATCGGAGTCAGCGGCGCGGCGCGAGGTGCGGCGGCGGGCGCGGGTGCCTGAGCAAACGACGGCCTTCCCGCCTGTGCAGGGAAGAGGGGTTCATCATCTTCACCGAGCTCACTGCGCAAGCTGGCGAGAGAATCGAGGTCGTTGGGCGGCATTTTTTGAGCGGGGCTGGCTGATCCACAGCCTAACCCCTTCCCCCCAATGCGCGAAGTTGAGAGCTTGGGCAGCAATGACAGCTCGCTACAGGTTGCCCAATGGTCTGACCGTCGTGCTCGAACAACAACGGCACGCGCCCGTGGTCGCCTTTCAGGTCTGGGTGAAGGTCGGCAGCGCCGATGAGTCCCCCGAAGAGGTGGGCCTCGCACACCTCCATGAGCACATGCTCTTCAAAGGGACTGGAAGGCGCGGGCTGGGCGAGATCGCTCGGTCCATCGAGGCCCACGGGGGGGAAATCAACGCGTGGACCAGCTTCGACCAGACCGTCTACCACGTGGTCATGGCCAGCCGGCACGCCCGGCAGGGGCTCGATGTGCTCGCCGACGCGGTGCGGAATTCGAGCTTCGACGCCGCCGAGCTGACCCGGGAAATCGAGGTCGTCTGCGAAGAAATCAAGCGCAGCCTCGACATGCCGGGCCGTCGGGCCTCGAAGGCCCTGTTCGGGGAGGCCTTCAAGACCCACCCGTACGGGCGACCTGTCATCGGCTTCGAGGCCGACGTGCGCGCCCACACCCGGGAGCGCGTGCTCGCCTTCTACGGCAAGCACTACCAGCCCTCGAACATGGTGCTCTCCGCGGTCGGCGACTTCGACGAAGCGACGCTGCGCAGCCAGGTCGACGAGCTCTTCGGCGGTGAATGGGCCCGCGCGCCCCACCCCGCGTTTTTCCGTTCCCCCGAGCCCGACTTCAGCGGCGTGCGCGTGGTGCTGCAACGAGACGAGGTGAAAGACGCGCACCTCCACCTCGCCTTTCAGATTCCCGGCGTGGAACACCCCGACACCGCCGCGCTCGACGTGCTCGCGATGCTGCTGGGCCAGGGCGATGCGTCGCGGCTCTCGCTCGAGGTGCGCCGCAAACGTTCGCTGGCGCGCGACGTCAACGCCTGGGCGTGGACTCCGCGGGAGCGCGGGCTCTTCGCCGCCTCGCTCACCACCACCCCGGCCACGCTCTGTGACGCGTTCGAAGAGACCGTGCGCGTGATGGCCACGCTCACCCGCGTCGAAGCAGAACCCGACGAGGTAGAGACCATCAAGGCGCTCATCGAGGCCGAGGCCGTCTATCAGCGCGAGACCGTGCAGGGCCTCGCGCGCAAGCTCGGCTACTACGAGTCGATGGCGGGCGGGCTCGAGCGGGAGGCCTCGTATTACGAAGCCATCAGCCAGGTGACCGCCTCGCAGCTGCGCGAGGTGGCAGACACCTACTTCACGTTCGACCGCGCGGTGGTCACCGGGCTGTTGCCGCAGGAAACCCAGCTCAGCGAAGCGCGCGTGCGCGAAGTGCTCACGCACGTCGCCGCCCACCGGCCCGCCACCCTGCCCGCCCGCACCCTCGCCGCGCCCACGCCGATGCGCCTGGTGGGCAACGTGCGGAAGGAGAAGCCGGGCACCAGCGTCCACAAGCTCGACAACGGCGCCACCCTCATCGTGCGCGAAGAACGTGCGGTGCCGCTGATGGCCCTGCGCGCCAGCTTCCACGGCGGCGTGCGCTACGAGACGCCCGAAGAGAGCGGCCTCACCGCGCTGCTCTCGCGCACCATCACCCGCGGCACCAACACGCTCGGCGCCGAGGCGTTCAGTCACCTGGTCGACTCGATGGCGGGTTCGCTCTCGGCCATCGCGGGCCGGAACTCGATGTCGCTGCGCGGTGAGTTCTTGAGCAAACACTTCGAGCGTGCGTTCGAGCTGTTCGCAGATTCGTTGCAGCACCCGGCCTTCAGCGACGAGGAGTTCGAGCGCGAACGTGCGCAGCAACTGCAGGACATCGCCAGTCGTGATGACCGGCCTTCGTCACTCGCGTTCGAGCTCTTCGCGAAGACGTTGTGGCTCAGGCATCCGTACCGGCAGTCGACGCTGGGTGAGAAGGAAACCGTCGAGGCGCTCACGCCCCATGCGCTGCGCCGCTACCACGCGAAGTGGATGGATCCCTCGCAGATGACGCTGGCGGTGGTGGGCGACGTCGATACGGATCAGGTGCTGGAGCGTGCTCGCGCGGCGCTCGGTGGCACGCGTGGTGGTTCGGCTGCCGCGCCCGTCGTCGCTCCGGAGCCCGCGTGGAACGGCCCGCGCGAATCGCGTCGCACGTTGCAGAAAGCGCAGACGCACCTGGTGCTCGGTTTCCCCGGCGCGCGGATGACGGACCCCTGGCGGCGTGGGCTCGAGGTGATGCAGACACTGTTGTCGGGCCAGAGCGGTCGTCTGTTCCTCGAGCTTCGAGACAAACGGTCGATGGCCTACAGCGTGTCGGCCATGTTGATGGAAGGCATCGATCCCGGCTCGTTCAGCATCTACATGGGCACCAGCCCCGAGAAGGTCGAGGCGGCGCTCGCCGGCATCCGGGCAGAGCTGGCGAAGCTTCAGGTCGACCTGGTGACCGACGCCGAACTCTCTCGCGCGAAGGAGCACCTCATCGGGACGCAGGGCATCGGCCTGCAACGAAATGGTGCGCGCGCTGGCGTGATGGCGCTCGACGCCTGCTACGGCCTGGGTGCAGAGGCTTTCTTGCGCTACCCCGAAGAGATCGCGGCGGTGACGGCAGAAGACCTTCGCAGCGCGGCCCAGCGGGTGATCGACTTCAAGCGCGAGGCGCTGGCGGTGGTGGGCCCGTGAGGCGGCTTCTCCTTCTCGCGTTCCTGGGCAGCGGGTGCACTTGCCTGAACCAGTTCGATCCCGAGTCGCAGCCTTGCGAGACCACCGCGCCGGCAGGCGAGCAGTGCCTCTCAGGGTTCGAGTGTGGCGATGCGGGCCTCTGCCGAAAAATCCCCGACGCCGGCAACTGAACGAACTCCCTCTCCCGAAAGGGAAGGGAAGACCTCAGTGCGCGGCCAACCAGCGGGTCCGCAGCCGCTCCGCGCGAGCCCGCCGCTGAACGTCTTCCCCATCGAGCGAAGCCGCCAACGAGGCCGCGCGCACCGCCAGCTCCAGCCGCCCCTGCTGCTCGAGCACCACTGAACGCGCGCCCACGGTCTGCGCCACCACGCGGCGCGCCTGCGCATCAGGCAACTGCGAAGCCTCGAGCGCACTCAACGCACACCGCCATCGAGAGAGCCCACGCTGCGCCTGATCCTCCGCGACGTCGGCCAGGAGCTGCGCGAGCAACTGCGCGGGAGACGTCGACAGCAACGCCAGCCGTCCGTCAGGACACCGGGGATCATCGTCGGGCGACTGCTCCGCCAACCACCACGCCCCGGGCCCGGGAGTCACGGCGCCCGCCAACCGCGGCCACCCCTCCACCACCACGCGCCCATCGAGCACGTCGGGAGGCCCTTCGCTCATGAGCAAGTCTTCCACCGCCAGGTTCGGCGTCGAGATCACCACCACCCGCGCATCGGGAAAGAGCGCAGCCGCTTCGGCGGCGTCACTCCACGCGACCATCGGCTGGCGCAGCCCACGACGCTGTAGCTCCTCCCGCACCTCCGGTCGCACGGTCGGGCGCGAGGCCACCTCCATCACCGGCCCCAGCGAGTACGACGTTCCCGCGGCCAGCGACAGCAACACGGTCAGCCCACAGAACGCCGCCCAGGCCAGATTGCGCAGGGGCCGCTCTTCCCTCGCCGTGCCCTCACGCGAAGCAGAGAGCCCATCGCCAATCAACATCGCCAGCAGGGGTACGCAGCCCAGGAACAACGAACGCGCCGAGCCCGTCCAGGTCGCGAGCACGACGGTCATCAGCACCCACGCCAACAGCGTTCCTCCGCCGCGAAGCTGAAAACGCCGCCACACGCCGGCCATCAACGCACCCGCGAGCGCGGCCCAGAACCAGCGCGACTGACGCACCAGAAATGCCGAAGTGGCCACCTTGCCTTCTTCCGAAGGCAGCAGTCCGTCGACGGGCAACGAGCCCAGCACCACGTAGCGGAAGCAAAACACCAGGCCGGCGATGAACAAGCCCGCGATGAGGAAGCCAAGCGCCTCCCGCGTCGGTCTCCGGCCCTCCACCCGCGCCGCGAACCACCACGTCGGCACGGTCGCCAGCAGAAACCAGATCGCCGAAGGCCTGAACAGACACAGCGCACCGATGGCCACCGCCGCCGCTGTGGTCCGCCCCGTCGGCATGCCGCGGCCCACCAGCACCGCCGCGATGCCCAACGCCAGCACCCAGGCCGATGAGCCGCTTCCCAACCCCGCCACTTCCGCGGCCGCCGTCGCCACGCTCAAGCCCAGGGCCGGGAGCACGTCTTCCACCTGCACCGGCCGCTGCCACACCCACGAGGCACGCAAGGCCACCACCACCAACGCCAGCCCCATCAACACGAGCGAGAGCCGGGGCAACCACGTCTCGGGGCTCGCGCCAACGCGGAGCACTGACGCCTGCACCACGAGCCAGGGCAGATTCAGCGGGCCCGCCGAAGGCGTGGACCAGGCCGTCAACCGCAGCCCCAACCCGTCGACGACCGACCGCGCGAGCACCAACGACTCGGACTGTTCGGCCGACAGGCCGCGCAGCTGCGCACTCCAGCGCCAGCACAGCAGCCCCAACGACATGAGCAGCAACACCCAGAACGCGAGCGTCTCTGCCTTTCGACCCCGGCTGCTCATCTCTGGGCCCGCTGGGTCCACACGGCATCGTACGGACAAGCGCAGTCGGTCACTTCGGGTTCGGGGTAGCTGTAGCGCTGGCCCTTGAAGTTGCGGAACACGGTCTCTGCCTCGCCCCGCTCGATGACGTACTCGGGCTGCAACGTCACCTTGCCTCCGCCGCCGGGCAAATCGACCGCGAGGTGCGGCACCGCCAGGCCCGACGTCCAACCGCGCAGCTGCTCGATGATCTTGAGCCCCGCTGAGATCGGCGTGCGCAGGTGCTCGCAGCCTTCGGCCACGTCCATCTGGTGCAGGTAGTAGGGCCGCACGCGCATGCGCAGACAGGCGTGGTTGAGCTCCTTGATGATGCGCGCGTCCGAGTTGAGCCGCCGCATCAGCACCGACTGGTTCTCTACTGGCACCCCGTGATCCACGAGCAGCTCGCAGGCCCGGCGCGCGTCGGGGGTGATTTCCTTGGGGTGGTTGAAGTGCGTGATGACGAAGAGCGGCGCGTACTTTCGCAGCACCTTCGCCAACGACTCGGTCACCCGCATGGGCAGCGTCACCGGCATGCGGGTGCCGATGCGAATCATCTCCACGTGCGCAATGGCGCGCAGCGGCGCGAGCAGCTGATCGAGCCGCTCGTCCGAAAGCAGGAATGGATCGCCGCCGCTGATCAACACGTCACGCACCTCGGGGTGCGCGCGGATGTAGTCGAAGCCCTGCTCGTGCGCGGTGCGGGTCAACTGCGCCTCGCCGCCCTTGGTGATGCGCCGACGGGTGCAGTGCCGGCAGTAGACCGAGCAGGTGTCCGTCGCCAGAAAGAGCACGCGGTCGGGGTACTTGTGAACGATGGCCTCGACCGGCCGGTGAGGATCTTCGCCGAGTGGGTCGGCCAGCTCGCCCTCGCGAACGCGCGCTTCGGCCCGCACCGGGATCGACTGCATGCGCACGGGACACAGCGGGTGCGCCGGGTCGATGAGCGAGAGGTAGTAGGGAGAAACGCCCACCCGAAAGAGCTTCGCCGTCTCGTCGAGCCCCGCGCGTTCGTCGTCGGTCAGGGGGACGAGCTTCGCCAGTCCCTTCGCGTCGTGGACGGCGTGGCGCATCTGCCAACGCCAGTCGTTCCACTCCGCGTCGGTCGCGTCGGGCCAGAGCGCCCGCCTTCGCTCGGTAGGGTCAGCGGGCAGCTGCGGCTCGAGCTGACCCGCGGGCGGCCGCTCTGAAGACTCGAGACTCACGGTGCGCTTACGCGTGCACCGAGTGAGAGAGCTGGTTGCCCTTCGCCGCCTGCTCACGCCAGTACTGCTGGCCCGACTCGGGAAGCTCGAAGACCGGGTCGTAGTACTCGTACTGCTTGTTGAGCGCTTCGGGGTCGTTCATCTCGATGCCGTTGCGGTAGTTCTTGGTCCAGTACGAGATGCCCTTTTCGCGATCGTAGTTCGCGACCTGGTGCACCCAACGCTTCCCCACGTAGGGCACATCACACACGATGCGCGGCGTGGCGAAGCCCGGCATGTACCCCATGATGTCGTGCTGGAGCTTCTGCGCAGTACCCACCCCGACACGCCAGTGCTCGGAGTTGGGGATCATGTCGCACATGTAGAAGTAATACGGGAGGATGCGCGCGTGATCGAGCAGCATGAACGAGAGCTCGAGCAGGTCGCGTGACGTGGCGTTCACCCCGCGCAGCAGCACGCCCTGATTGCGCACGTCGCGAAAGCCCATCTCGAGCAGCTTCCTGGCGGCCTTGCCCAGCAGCGGCGTGACCTGGTTCGCGTTGTTCACGTGCGTGTGCACCGCGATGTCCACGTTGCGCTCGAACGCCTTCTTGGCGATGCGATCGAGGGCCGACATCACGTTGTCCTGCAGCCAGTGCTGCGGAATGCCCATCA
>JBKJSE010000282.1:0-3499 GCA_046595925.1 Archangium sp.
ACGTGAACGTCAGTACTGCGAGCACCTGCTTCATTTTCGAACTCCTGTCGCCGGCCATTGTTTCTCTTCAGTGCGGCGACCGCGGCAGACCTTCGTGAAAAGTGATCACCGTCTATCGCCTATCGAATAGACGCGCGCGCATGCTCGGGTTGGCGGGAGTGATTGCCCTCGCGCTGGGGGCCGCGGAGATCTCGGTCAAGGTGGCGCCGGGGACGCCGTGCGTGGGTGAGGCGACGCTCGTGCGCCGACTGCGCTCGTCGGGCCTGAGCGTGGTCGGGAAGCCGGAAGCGTTGGCCGTGACGCTTGGTGGTGACGGACGAACGCTGGTGGTGCGAGCGGGTCGGTTCGAGCGGCGCATTCCGGCCAGCGTGAAGGACTGCGCTGCAGTCGAGCGGGTGACGATCGCGTTGATCACAGCGTGGGCGGCGAGTGAGGAGCCGACGCCCGTCACAGCACCGCTGACCCCGAGAGCGGTCGAGCGGTCACCACCCGTCACCAAACCGGTCGCCCCGAGCGAAGTCGAGGGGTCACCACCCGTCATCGAACCCGTCACCCCACCGCTCCCCCCGAGCGAAGTCGAGGGGTCACCACCAATCACCGAAGCCCCTCCCGACGCGGGTCCGTCCTCGACTCCGCCCATTCCGCTGCGTTTCGAAGCGGCCGTGCTCGGTGGCGTGAGCAGTGGAGCCACCGACCCCGTCACCGCCGCCGGCTCGGTCCTCGCGGGCTTTTCAATCGGCCGCTGGGGCGTGCTCCTCGAAGCCGGCCTCGAGAGCGAACGCGCCAAACGAGCGCCGCCCGTGCGCGTCACCGCGTCGATGCAATGGCTCTCGCTCTCCTTCCGAGTGGCGATCGAGTTGCTCGACTCGCTCACCCTCGACTTCGCCCTCGGCGCGCGGGGCTGGCGAATCGCAGCCACCGCCACCGGCGTCGACGTCGCCACCGATCAAGTCGCGCTCAACGGAGGCCCCGCGCTGTCCGCAGGACTTTCCTGGCGGGTGGCTGGGCCCTTCTTCCTTCACCTGCGCCCCTCCGTCGCGGTGCGGCTGACCCCCATCACCCTGAGCGTCGAGCCATTGGGCACCCTGCTGGTGCTTCACCCGTGGACCTGGAGCGCGACGCTCGGAGCCCTCTTCCGCTTCGAATAGCCGTGGAACTCCCGATGGATGCGAGCCCACACTTTTCGTGAAGATCTCCACGAGCAGCGGCACTTCGAGGGAGTGTACCTTGCGCTCGATGCGGTGGGCCGGGCCGTGACCCTCGAGGACATCAAACGGGTCTACTTCGCGCACGCGGCCGAGCTGCGTCAGGCGATGGCGCGCCTGGCGCCCGAGCTCGACTCCGACGATCTGTTGCAGGAGCTCTTCCTCATCGTGCTGCGCAAGCCCGAGCAACTCTCTGCAGCCGACTCACCGCGCGCCTGGCTCTACGGCATCGCGCTCAAGCTGGCGACCACGCGCCGCCGCACCGCGCGCGCCCGCCGCTTCTTCGGGCTCGAAGTGGCCGATGCCACGCCCTCCCTCGACTCGAGCTCACGCACGCTCGATCAACGTGACGCTCAGCGCCGCATCGCGAAGGCGCTCGAGAGCCTGTCCGCCACCAAGCGGGAGACCTTCGTGCTGTTCGAGCTCCAGGGGCTCAGCGGCGCCGAGGTCGCGCAGGCGCTGGGTGTGCCTGAGAAGACGGTGTGGACGCGGCTTCACCAGACGCGAAAAGAAGTGCTGGCAGCGCTGGAGCGGCAGTTGGTGGTGGAAGCACGCACGAGCGGCCTGACCCGCGGAGAGATCCAACCATGACGAACTTTCCACCGCTCTCGAAGACCGCGACCACCGAGGCCGAACAGCTCGTCGCGCGCGCCGCTTCCGTCACGCCACGGCCGATCGACGCCGCGTCCTGGGATGAGGTCGTGGCGCGGTCGGCGATGCGCCCCACGCGTGATGCGCGCCTCATTCCCGCCTTCATGCTGGCCGTCGCGGCCGGCGTGGGCGTGGTGCTGCTGATCTCGAGACCTGCGCCACTTCCTGCAGCGCAGCCGGGTCTCCAGTTGGTGGCGAGCGCGGGCACGAAGTGGAAGCAGTCTTCCCCCACCACGGTGGTGTTGAGCGCCGGCCGGATGTCCATGGTGCGCGCCGGTGAAGTGCGCATCGAGACACCGCACGCGACTATCGAGGCGCATCAAAGCCGTTTCCTTGCAGAGGTCATCAGCTCGGGCACTTCGCTGATCGTCGAAGAAGGCGAAGTGGTGCTGCGCGCTGGGTCGATCACCCGCATCGTGCGCGCGGGCGAGTCGTTGCTCTGGCCGCCGTCGCCTGAAATTCCCGCACGCTTGCTCGAGACGCCGCCGGTCGTCGAAGAGCGCTGCAGCACCAGCCCGGTGGGAGAACGGCGCGGTTGTCTCGAAGCCGAGGCCGCCACCAGCTCACTCGACGCGCAGGCAGCGCTCTACGAGTTGGGCGTGCTCGAGGCGAAGAGCGGCCGTTCAGAGCGGGCCATCGACGCCTGGAACCAATCACTGCGCCGCTTCCCAGAGGGCGTCTTGCACCCGGAAGTGCGGCTCGCGTTGCTGGTCGAGTTGGTGCGTGCGCGCCGGTTCGCAGAGGCCGAGATTGCCGCGCAGGCGTTCGAGAAGGCGTGCGCCGATGATCCGCGGCGAGCAGAAGTCGGCACGCTCAGGGCGCTGCTCTCAGGTCATTGAGCGATCGAGCCTGCGCGCGCGGCCGAGCGAGATCGATTTCACAGGCGGGGCACGTCACGGCCTGGCCGGCACTCTGCGTTGGGTGAACGCGTAGATCCACAGCGGCAGGAACGCGACGGCTTCGATGAGCAGCACGCGAAGGCCTCGCCACGAGAGCATGCCCGTTCCCAACGGCGCCACGGGCAGCGGCGTCCACGGGAAGAAGTAACGCTCAGAGGTGACCGGCCAGAACAGCGCCACACCCAACCCACCGTCCGTCAGCATGTCGAGCAACGGGTGGCTGAGCACCACGACGGTCAGCGCGATGGTGCTCTTGCGCGAGCGGGTGAGCAGCCAGGCAGCGACACCCATGGCCAACGCAAACCCGATGGAGTGCGACGCACCGCGATGACCGAACTGATTTGCGTACGGAATGCCGAAACGAAACGCGATGACGTCGAGATCCGGCACCAGCGAGAAGGTGGAGAACGCGACCGCGGCCTTCCAGTTGAAGCGCTCTTCGTGTGCGCGCGCGACGGCGAACCCCATCGCGACGTGTCCCAGGCTGGCCATTTTGGATCGTGCCCCTTCCGGCGGCGAGTCTGACAGGTTTTCCCTCGCCGCCACCGTTCGCCCCGAAATGGGAATTGAGAACCCCCACCCTGAGCGAAGCAAAGACAATCCCTCGACTCCGCTCCTAACGAACAGCATCACCGTTCCCCCCGAGCAAGGAACCAGCTTCGCTGGCGATTTCGACCGAAGGAACACACCGGTCCTCCCGAGCGGAGTCGAGGGAGTACTTCTGCCTCGCGCGGCAGGTCACCC
>JBKJSE010000287.1:0-3718 GCA_046595925.1 Archangium sp.
GTGGGTGACTCGGTCTCCATCGGCTACACAGGCGGAGCGACGGGCGGCAATTTCCTCAACTGCTTCGACGGAATCCTCGAAGGCACCGTGTCGTGGGACGTCAACATCCGCCTGGGAACGCACAGCGCGCTCAGCCCGACCATCGACTTCTTCAAGACCACGCCGATGCCCGCTGGCTACACCTGCTGGTCGCGCATCAGCCTCGCCACGCGCGTGGGCGTGACCGCGAGCTGGCCGATGGCCGGCACGCCATCACCGGTCGATCAGGAAATCGCAGCGATCAACCCGCGCTTCGCAGTCGTGCTCTACGGCTCGAACGACATCGGCTGGGGCGGCATCGAGGCCTACCCGGTGGCTGATCAGGTCGAGCGCTACGAGAAGCACATGCGCAAGCTCACGGATCACCTGATCTCAAAGGGAGTCGTGCCCATCCTCAACACGATGCCGCCCGATGGCGACTACTTCAACTACGTGCCCGCCTTCGCCGGCGCACTACGCGCGATCGCCCAGGGCCGCCAGGTGCCGATGATCGATCTCTACAGGGAAATGCTCGCCATGGGCCCGCCCTACGGCCTGCGGAGCGACCGCACGCACCCCAGCCAGCAGAACTACAACACCTGCTGCTGGTTCGACCCGAACAGCCTCGCCACGTACGGCGCGAATCTTCGCAACCTCATCACTCTCGAGTCGCTCGATCGCATGCGGCAGATCTTCGAGGGCGGCGTGGCCAGCCTCGACCCCGGAGCGCAGCGTGTTGCAGGCGATGGCACCTCCGCCTCGCCCATCACCGTCGACCAGTTGCCCTGGGGTGAGCTGCGAGATCTCTCGCTGGCCACCACGACCTCTTCAGGCACCCTCGCCTGCCCCGGCGCTCCGGCCGTGTCGGGCCCGCAGAACCTGTACCGGCTGGTGCTGACGCGATCGACCGCGCTGCGCGTGCTCGTCTTGAACGCGGGACTGGGCGGACACCAGGTGAGCTTGCTGCGGAGCACCGAGCTCGGCAGCTGCATGAAGAGCGACCCACGCCTCATCAGCACCACGCTGCCGGCGGGCACCTACTACATCGCCGTCGACGCGCTGACCGCCACCTCGGGCACCGAGTACAACTTCTCGGTCACCGAATGCATCGCGGGCGACCCCGAGTGTGCAGCGCCGTGATTCAATCGCGCCGCCGTGTTCTTCGATCCGCGCATTCACCCTGCAGCCCTGACCGATCAGGATCTCGAGACCCTGCAGATCTTCGGTGTCCGCGCGGTGCTCGTGGTCGCTGACGCGACGGCGCACCCGGCAACACCCGAGGGCATCTTCGCTCACTTCGACGAGCTCCTCGGTGTCGAGCTGCCCCGGCTCGAAAGGTCGGGGCTTCGTGCGTGGGCGGCGTTGGGCGTTCACCCCCGCGTGCTCCCCCACCGCGGCCTGGGACAGGTGCTCGAGGCGCTGCCCGGCTACTTCAAGGGGGGCAAGGTGCTCGCGCTCGGCCAGCTCGGGCTCGCCAGGGGTGATGAGCGGGAAGAAGAGGCGCTGCTCGAACAGCTCGCGCTCGCCCACCAGTTCAATCGCCCCGCCATCGTCTCCGCGCCCGGCATCGAGAAGGAGCGAGTGACGCGCAAGCTGCTGGCGGTGCTACAGCGCTCCGAGCTCGAGCCGGGCCGCATTCTGGTCGACGGAGCGGTGGGCAAGACGGTGCGCATCATTCGCGAGCTGGGCTATTTCGCCGGCCTGACGCTCCACCCGGATCACCTGACCGTGGAGAAGGCAGTGGCGCTGGTGCGCTCGCTGGGACCGGAGCGGTTGGTGCTGGACACCGCTGCCGGTGACGGGGCGAGCGACATCCTCGCGCTCGGGCGGGCGGCCCATCGGCTGGGCAAGGGGGGCTTGAGCGCCAAGGTGATTCGGCGTGTCACCCTCGACAACGCCGCCACACTCTTTGGCGTTCAACAGCAGCTCTGAGTTTTTCGGTAGAGTCCCGACCGCCTTGGCTGCTGACGCGCCGGAACACACAGTCGTCGTACACGTCATGCCCGGGGAGATCCTGGATCAGCGGTGGCGCATCGAAACGCGCATCGGCCAGGGTGCGATGGGCAGCGTGTTCCGCGGCCGCGACCTGCAAGCCAACAAGGTCGTGGCCATCAAGATCCTCGCGCCCGAGCACTGCCGCAAGCCGAAGGTCGTGGCCCGCTTCGAGCGTGAAGCCGAGAAGATGACCAGCCTGCGCCACAACAACATCGTGGCTTTTCACGGGCACGGGCGGCGCGGGGTGCTGCCCTTCATCGTGATGGAGTTCCTCGAAGGGCTCACGCTCTCCGACGTGCTCGAGAAACACGGCGGGAAGATCGGCATCAACGAGACGATCGCGATCGTGAAGCAGATCTGTTCGGGGCTCGCGTTCCTGCACGCCAACGGGCTGGTGCACCGCGACGTGAAGCCGCAGAACATCTTCCTGGGCGTCGGCGGCCGGGTGATCATTCTCGACCTCGGCGTCGTGCGCGATCAGGCCAACCCCGGCCTCACCCGCCCAGGCGCCATGGTGGGCACGCCCTATTACATGTCGCCCGAGCAGATCCTCGGAGTGGAAGACATCGACCAGCGCACCGACGTCTACGCGCTCGCAGCCGTCACGTTCGAGCTGCTCACCGGCCGCCCGCCGTACCTCGGCAACAACAACTTCGAGGTGCTCTACGGGCACAAGAACACTCCGCCCCCCGACGCCACCGCGCTGGTGAAGACGGTGCCCAGGAGCGTCAGCCAGGTGCTGATTGAGGGCCTCGCGAAGCGGCGCGACGAGCGGCATGAGTCGGTCACCGAGTTCTTCACCAACCTCGAGACGGCCTCGGCCGCGAAGAAGATCGATCTGGCCAAAGCCTTCAACGTGGCGCCGGTGCTCACCGCCGACAAGACCCGGGTGCTGCCGCGCATCAAGCAGCCTCCGCCCGCGCCCGTTCGCAAGGACAGCGGCGAAGTGCCGGAAGCGTCGAACAGCGACGTGGTGTCGGTGCCCGGCGTCTCGCTGGGGGCCACCGGCCAGTCAGGCGAACAGAAGACGGTCATTCACCGCTTCGACAAGAACGACCGAACCTTCGTGGGCCTCGCACCCAACGAGCGCGAGGTGGAAACGCGCGCCAGTGACATCAGCGGGCCCCTGCCCACCAGCGGCCAGCTGCGGGTGGTGGTCACCGCCAAGGGCCGGGCCGCCGCGGCCAATGTGTTCGTCGCGGGCAAGCTCAGCGCGCAGACGCCGTGCACCCTGACCTTGCCGGTCGGCCCGCAGCGAATTCGCATCGAGCTCGAGGGGTATCGAAGCGTCGAGCGCTGGTCAGACGTGGCGGCCGGTACGTCGACGAACCTGCGCGTGTTTCTCGAGAAGGCCTGACTGCTGAAAACGCCCCGCATCTGTCCCCCTTCTATGAGGGGCCACGGGTCAAGCACTCCGTTCGTTGAGTGATGTCGATGAGGGTGAGCTCTTCTGGTTGAGGCTTGATGGCCTCACCACCTTCTATCCGTGCGCGACGGCGGACTTCTTCGTCGGCACCTGATGCTGCATGCGCGCTTTTGAGCTCGTTCAGCAGGACGCCCCTTCTCTACAGACGGTCACTGTCGTGACCTGGGGGGACATCGGGCGCCTGCACCTTCATCTTCTTCGCTCTCTTGAATCGTAGGTCAGCTCGTCATCAGCACACCTGTCGGTACTTCGCCTGTCTTCAGCATCCGCCAGAGCGTG
>JBKJSE010000157.1:0-13348 GCA_046595925.1 Archangium sp.
CAAGCGCGAAGGCGTGATCACCACGCAGAAGCTGGTGGCCGAGCACTCGGTGGTGATGAACCCGGCCTACGTGCACATCACCCGCGACTCGACCGCCGAGGTCACCGCTACGAAGGAGCGCCTCGCGAAGGCCGGCGTTCACTCGATCGGCCGCTATGGCGGGTGGACCTACTGCAGCATCGAAGACAACATCGTCGAGGCGCGGGCGCTGGTATCATCGCTCGGGAGAGGCTGACCACGCTTCAACGCAACGTGGTTGAGGCGCTGATTTCGATCGCGCTCTCGTAGAGCGTCTGGCCTGTCTGCTCCCAGGTGTGAACCCGGAACTCGGTGCGGATGGCAGATTCCCGGGCCGCCACGGCCTCGGGGTTGTCGAGGTAGTAGGCGATGCGTTCGGCCCAGCGGTTCGTCTCCCACGGGTCGATGTACTCGACGAGCGAGCCACCCACCTCGGGCAGAGAAGAGCTGTTCGAAGCCAAGGCGAACTTCCCGTACGCCAACCCCTCGGCGAGCGGCAGACCCCAACCCTCGTACAGCGACGGGTACACGGTGAAGTAGGCGCCCTTGTAGAGTTCGGCCAGCTCAGCATCGGACACGTGGTTGAGCACGTGGATCTTGCCCTTGACGCGGGGGTCGAGCGCGAGGTCGTTCAGGAAGTCGTTCACGCCCCAACCGGGCATACCGACGAAGACGACCTCCGGAAGCTCGGTGCGGCCCTGTTCGAGCATGCGGACCAGCGCGCGATAGATGACCTCGTGATTCTTGCGGCGCTCGAGCGTGGAAACGAAGAGCAGATAGCGCTTCCCGCTGAACGGCCTCACCGCGGCCGGGAGCGAACCTGGGGGCATGGTCAGGTTGCTGCCCAGCGTGATCACCGGCAACTCCGGGGTCGGTGCGTGCGCGCTCGTCAGCAGCGCGGCGAGGTCTCTGCGGCTGGCCTCTGAAATACAGAAGATGCGATCGGCGCACCAAGCGACGTCGACGAAGTAGCGCGCAAACGTTGCCGCGACTTCTCGCACGCACAGGTGAGGGAACAACACGGGAATCAAGTCATAGCAGAACAGAATGACCCGCAATCCCAACGCAGCCTTCAAACGATACAGCGCCGTGAGATCCTTCTGATCCCAATCGAGCCCAATCGAAATGTAGACATCACCCGATTGAAAGACGCTCGCCGGCGGCCCTGCATCGAGCCCCTCTGCTTCGGGACCACCCCAGGTGGCCACGCGGTTGCTGACCCTTCGCACAAGCTGACGGCTGCGGTTGACGCCCGACAGTGCCGAACGAACCAGCGGAGCCCCACGCTTACCCAGTGCGAAGGTCGGGCGCTGAAGCTGAGCGGGCAGCCGCTCGATGGTGCGCTTCGTCAGGCCCTTGAGCCTGCCTTCGGGCGTCGCCGGGAGCGTCCCGACGTCGGGAACGGGCACCGACTGGCTGGCCTCCTGCACCGCTGACAACACCCGCTTCACGAACTCACCGGCGATCTCGTGGAAGATCCCCGTCTGCTTGTTGAAGTGACAGAACCGGACGTTGGGGTCGTTCTGCGCCTCGAAGTACTTGAAGCACTCCGCCTCGACACGCACGACGCCCACGGGAGGACGTCGCCAATGCACGATGGTCGTGACGTCGAACCAGATCGTGCTCATCGCTTCTGCGCCTTCCGAACCAGCGAACGGAGCGACATCATGGCTTTGAAGTACGGGTGATTCTCGAAGAACTTGAGGCGCTCCACGACGGCCAGCAGGTGCCGGCGCGCGTCGTTCTCACGCACTTCGGCCCCAGCGAAGGCATCGCGCGCAGTCACCAGATCTCGCTGCGCTGCCGCCAGCTGGCCCTCGAGTTGGCGAACCCGGTTGCGAAGGAAGGGTTCTTCAAGCGACATCTGCAGGTCGTCGACCTGCCGCTTGACCTTGGCCAGCTCGCCGCGGGCCTCGACCAGCGCCGCCGGAACGTAGTCGTCGAAGATGTTCGGCCCGCGCGAGAACGAAGGCCCGAGGGCTTCGAGCTTCTCTTCACTCACGTAGTACCGGCTGAGGCCGTCGAAGTGCACGAAGCGGTACTTCGCCGCAGTCAGGAGCGGGTCCCACTCGAGGTGGCTGGGCTCCTGCGTGTTGGGAATCGTCGCCTCGACCACCATGATCCACGGGCGCCAACGCGACAGGTCCATGCCGCGAATCACCCCCGTCTCGCTGCCTTCCACGTCGATCTTGAGGAAGTGGATCTCGCCCCTGACGTGCTGGGAGCAGACGTCAGACAGCGGCACCACCGGCACCTCGAGGAACGACCCGATGCGCAACCCGGCGCGAACGTGGCGATCGGCGACATCCTTGCTGATGGTGGTCAGACCCCGAACGCCAAAGTCATACAGGGGCAACGTGGTGACACCATCACCTGCCGCGACCTTCAGGTTGATGTCGCGTGGGCGGACTGTCTGGAGTTGCTCGAAGCTGTGCGCCTCGGGTTCCAGATTGATACCCGCCCAGCCACGTTCGTAGAACGCGTACGTCACCGAGTCGACCTTCGGGTGATTGGCTCCGACGTCGATGAAGAAGCCCTTCTCGACGCCACGCAGCGCGCGCCAGAGGAGCACGTCTTCGAGGTTCTGGGCGTAGGAGACGAACGACATTTTTTTATGAACCCCTTCGAACGAATGGCCCGATCACGAGGGCACCAGGTTCTTGACGGCGAGCGGCACTTCCGAGAGGCACTGCTCCCACAAGAGCTTTTCCCGACGGGCATCGGTCGCGATGGGCGCCAACGAGGGCGTGGTCGGGAGCAACGCGTGGTGAACCGCGTCACGAAAGGCTTCACGGGTGTCGGCGCGCACGATCTCGGGGTTCGCGATGAAGCCCTCGTACCCTCGCAGCGCAATGCCCGTCGCGACGACGCGCTTGCGCGAATAGATCGCCTCGGCGGTTTTGATGTTCGACCCCCCGCCATCGAAGATGGGAAGCAGGAAGACCGAAGTGAGCGTCTTGAGCGCGGCGAGCTGCTCATCGGTGATCTCGCCGGTCACCTCGACGCGCGACTGGTTGAGCACCGAGTACCGGCCCTGCTCCAGCTGCCGCTGAATGTGCGGGCCCACCGCCCCGCCGATGACGATCTTGCAGTCGGGAGGAACAAAGCCCATCGACTCGCCCAGGCCGGAAAAGAAGCCATCGATGTTCGGCGCATGGGCGCTGCCGACGAAGAGCGCGATGCGTCGGGCGCGGAGGCGCACTTGCCACTCAGCGACCAACTCAGGGCTGCCCTGCCAGCTGGTGATGCCGTTGGGCGCATGCATCACGCGCTGCGCGCCGAAACGAATGAGCGTCGAGAGGTCGTCGTGCACCACTGCGAGGCTCAGGTTCGCGAACCGGCAGGCTTCACGCTCGAGCTCCGCGACGTGAGCGACCACCCCCGCCCCGTCGGTGACCTTCAAGCTCTTGAACATCGTCTCGCGCAGCGGGGTCTCGATGTTCTGTGAGCCATAGACGACGAGCGACTGTGCAAACCGCGGTTCCTGCTTGAGGCGCTTCACCAGAGGCAGCAACCAGGGCTGCTCGAGATGGAACACATCAACGCGAGAAGGCAGCGACTGGCGAATCTTCTCGTACGCGCCCTCGGAGCTCGCGGCGAAATCACCACTGCGGATGTCGCTGGTCCCCACCATGTTCCGACCGTTGACGAACCAACGACGGTCGTCAGCGGGAAACGCCACGTCGAGCGGGCCCACGGCCTCGGCCTGGAAGGCGCCGTTCTCGTAGACCGCCAGTGGCCACACCGAGAACCCATTGCGCTGATACGTGTCGACGAGAGCCCGCGCTCGGATCTGCCCTCCATGACGTGGCGTCTTCAGTGGGTAACAGGTGAACATGACGACGGAAGGGCGCGACATGGGAGCGCGGAGCCTCTAGTCGAAGGTCCCTCGTTCAACAACCTCAAAGCCTTGACTCCCAATTCGAACTGGGAGAGTCCGGCCCTATGGTCCGTCGCCTTTTCATCGACTGTACGTTCTCGCTGAGCGCCGACTTCAACACCGGCATTCAGCGGGTCGTCCGCCAGATTCTTCAGCATCTCCCGGCGATGGAGCAGTCAGACCTCGAATTGATTCCGGTGCGCATCGATCACGCAGGAATTCATCGCGTTCATCGTTCGCCTTCGGCGGTGCCGTCCCCGGCCGCGGGTGCTCCGGCTGAAGCGCCGCGTGCGCCGATCGGCCGCGAGCCGCTCAACGTGTTGCGTTCGGCCCTCACGCACCTGCTGCCGTACGAAGAAGTTCGACGTTTTGCCTATGCCCCCAACTGGGAGTTCGGGCTGAGCGGTGTGTTGTCGTCGTCGTTGAGGCTGCTGCCGGGGCCGCTGTCGTCGAAGATGCTCCGACCGCGACCGCCCCCTGAACCGCAGGCCGCGTCGGCGTCTGCCGCTCCGGCCGCGCCCAGCATCGACTTCGGGCCCGCCGACGTGTTGGTCATGCTCGACTCGAGCTGGCCGATCAACGTCTGGCCGCACGTTCGCCAGGCCCGCGAGATGGGGACGAAGGTCGTCGTCACTGTGTATGATTTGATTCCCTTCACGCACCCCGCCACCGTGCACGATGACGTGAGGGTTTTCTTCAAGAACTGGTACGATTTGTCTCTGTATTATACGGATGCATACATCTGCATTTCACAGACAGTTGAAAAGGGCGTGAGAGAATGGGTCGCCTCTGAATGGAAGTCGCGCGGCTGGTCGCGCCCGATTCGGTTCGGCCATTTCTACCTCGGCAGCGACCTCGCATACACCTCGACGCCGTCGCCCGTGCGCGCGTCGGTGCTGCAGCACTTCGAAGGCAAGGCGCCGGTGTTCGCGATGGTCGGCACGCTCGAGCCGAGAAAGAACCACGGCTTCGTCATCGACGCGTTCGACATTCTCTGGAACTCGGGCGTCGATGCGAAGCTGCTGCTCGCAGGCCGCGCTGGGTGGAAGGTCGACGCGCTGTACGCACGCATTCACTCGCACCCCGAGTTCGGCAAGCGCTTGTTTCTGTACCACGACCTCAACGACACCGAGCTCGAGGTCGCCTACCGAAAGAGCCGCGCGCTGGTCTTCGCGTCGATCGCCGAGGGCTTCGGCCTGCCGATCGTCGAGGCGTTCAAGGAAGGGCTCGACGTCATCTGCAGCAACATCGAGGTCTTTCAGGAGATCGCCGAAGGCCGCGCGACCTTCTTCGATCTCGACTCGCCCCGGCACCTCGCTGCCGCCGTGCAAGACACCATCGCCCTGCCGCGGCCGACGGGCACCCGCCTTCAGTGGATGACCTGGCGCGACAGCACCGAGCAGTTCATCGACCGCGTCATCGAGTTGGCGCGTGAGCGTGCCGCAGAGAACTGACCGCTACTCGAAGTGAATGAGCGTGAACTCTGCGCTGTGCACTATCACCCGATACGAGCCTTCGATTGTGTAGGTGCCGAAGTAGAGCACCCAGTCCTTCTCGGGCGCTGTCTGGCGCAGCACGCTGCCTTCGGGCAGCGAATCGAAGGTGCCCGCGCGGTTGTTCAGGGTGAACAGCACCCGGAAACAACTCGCGACGTCGGCGCTCACCACGTGCACATGCTCGACGCCTTCGCGGCCGAGCAGCCGACGGGCCACCTCACCTCCCGAGTCGTACGCATTGGCGACCCGGGTCGTGCTCAATTCGCGCGTCGCGGCCCCCGTGGCGGCCAGGGTCATGAGCGGCAGCGCGCCCAGGAGATAGACCCACCGGCCGAGGCGGGGCCGAAACGCCCAGAGCGCGAGCGAGGCCAGCCCCGCGAGGCTGACGCCGACGAAGGTGCGGAACCCCATCCTCAACAACTGGAGTTCGGGGCAATCGGGCGAGATGGCATGCACGCCCCTCAGGCCCACGGCCAGCGCGAAGATGACCAACCCGATGATGGCGCCCGCGGCGAGAATTCGTTCCCACGAGAGCGCCTCGCCGTCACGCGCGTCACGCTCCAACCGGGCTGCGGCGACCAGGAGGAAGAGCGGCGCGAGGAAATTGTAGTACCGCATGTGGAGGCGTTCGGCGGCCTCGTACGGTCCGGTGCCCGCGACCTTCGCGCTGAAGACGGCGGTGATGGCCAGGAGCGGCAGAAGAAACAGCAGCAGCACCCACTCAAGGCGTACACCCGCGCGAGGAGCTCCGACTGGCCCCGCTCGCAGGCCGAGCACGAGCGCCGTCATCGGGAGCGCATACAGGACGGTCAGGGCCTGAAGGTGGCTCCAACCGACGTCGAGTGAAAGTCGAAGCAGCTCGCGCAGCGGGCGACCCACGGACGCCTGCGCGCCGTACAACGGCCCCAGCAGTGACAACCCGGGCTTACCGGCGATGAGCCAGCCGCCCCCGAAACGAACGAGCAGCGCGGTCAGCGTGAAGGCACCCATGGTCACCAGCACACCGTTGAAGCGGTCGCGATCCCACCCGGCATAGGCCACGAGGAGCGCAGCGCTGGGCGCCAGGAACACCCCGTGGAGTTTGACGAGCGTGAGCAGACCGATCAGCAGGCCGGCGGTGAGTGGGGTCCATCGTTGGTCCGGCTCGGTCACCAACCAGAGCAAAACGCAAAAGCCGAAGAAGTACATCGCCTCGGGCATGAAATAGGCGGTGTACGTATTGAAAGGGCTGACGGCGGTGATCGCCACCACGATCGCCGCGGATCGCCACGACGCGAACCGGCGGCCCACCAGATACAGAAATGGGAGCGCGCAAGCGAAGAACAGGGCGTTGAACAGACGCGCACACGTCAACGCGCCGTCACCACACGAGGCCGTCGCAGAGAAGATCGCGAGGTACAGAAACGAGGGCACTCCCGATTCGGGCAGGGGCACGACGCGCGAATAATAGCTGTAGGTTCGTTCGTCAGCGAAGGCGTGGGCATACGTGCCCGCGTCGCGCAGCGTGACCCCGACGACGACCGCGAGAAGCAACAGGGCGCCAAGGGGGACCAGCCAGCGCGGCTCCGGGTCGAGGCGCTCGTCCGGAGCACCTGCCGACAGCGTCTGGGTGGCTTGCTGCTCAATCATTTCGTGGCGGTACGTGACGGGTCGCGCAGAAGCAAGCACTTGACGCGCGCAGAGCACTGCGCGAAGCCATCGGCGATTCTCGTCTGCACCTTCCCCCTCGGCGCCATGCTCAAGACCGTCTGTCTTTCCATCTTCACCACCTTTCTGACGACCTCCGGACAGGTGCTCTGGAAGTTGGGCTTCAGCAAGATTGGTGGCTTCTACGTCCCTGAGCAGACCGCGGTCGGCAACGTGCTGCGCATTCTCTCGAGCCCCTTCATCCTCGCGGGTTTCGCATCGTACATCCTCGCGACGGCGTTCTTCATGTTTCTGGTCTCGAAGTACGACATCAGCTTGATCGTTCCCGTCAGCAGCGTCTCGTTCGTGTTCTCGCTGGCGGCAGGTTTCTTCATCTTCGACGAGCCCATTTCGCCCACGCGAGTGGTTGGCGTCTTCATCATCATCTTCGGCATCTTGATGGTGCTGCGGAAATAACAAGGGGGTTCGATCATGTATGTGATCACTGGCGCGTCACGAGGCATCGGCAAATTTCTCTTCGAGAAGCTCAGCCGCGAAGACGAGCTCGTTCTGGGCACCTACCACCGCACCGCGCCCACGGGCGCAGACGATGGAAAGCTCTTTCAGGTCGACGTGTCGAACTTCGCGCAGGTGCGCGACTTCGTGCAGAGCCAGAGGGAAAAACTGCAACGCATCGTGCTGATCAATTGCGCCGGTACGAACTACAACGCCTTCGGCCACAAATCAGACATGGAAAAATGGGCGGAGGTCATTCAGGTCAATCTGATTGGCAGCTTCCACCTGATGGGTGCACTCCTGCCGCTCATGCGCGAACAAAACTGGGGGCGCATCATCAACCTTTCGTCGGTCGTGGCTCAGACTCCGGTTCCGGGCACCAGCGCGTACGCCGCTTCGAAAGCGGGCCTCTGGGGCGCGACCCGCGCGCTCGCGGCTGAGAACGCCAAGAAGGGCATCACCATCAACAACTTGAACCTCGGCTACTTCAACATCGGCATGATCACCGAGGTGCCGGCCGAATTTCAGCCCGTGGTGAAGGCGAAAATTCCGACCGGGGAATTCGGCGACCCCGAGAACATCTACCGCACGGTGAAGTTCGTGATCTCGAACGACTACCTGAACGGCACCAGCATCGATGTCAGCGCGGGCATGGTGTAGAGCGCCGGGCCCATGCAACCCGAGCTTCGTTTCAAGGCGTTCGAGGCCTCCACCGAGTTGCCCGAACAGCGCGCGCTCTTCCTCGACTGTTTCCCCGAGAACCTTGGCCAGACCGCCGCAGGAGAGCCGCACTACGCTTGGAAGTTCCAGAGCTACCCGGCGAAGCGTGCGTCGTACGAATACGAAGCGCGGCTCGCAGACGATCTGATCGGCTACTACGCCGCCATTCCGTACCCCTACCGTCTGCAAGGCCGCGAGGCCGTCGCTGGAATGGTGTGTGACGTGATGACCGGCAGCAAGGCGCGCGGCAAGGGCGTCTTCACCAAGCTGGGTTCGTACGCGCTGGGTGAGATGAAGCAGGCTTCGCTCGACTTCACCACGGGCTACCCCATTCGCCCCGAGGTGATCCCCGGGCACCTCAAGGTCGGCTGGAAGGTCGTCCAGAAGATGCCCATTTACATCAAGGTGGTGCGCACGCGAGGCGTGCTGCAATTGGGCAAGGCCGGCTTTCTCGCGCCGCTCGGCGACCTGGTGGCAAGGGGCCTGAACCGCCTTCCTGACCTGGTGCGTTCACGCAGCGAATACGACGTGCAGGCGATGACGGTGGCCGAGTTCCTCGCAGACGACGCGTACCCGGTGTTCCTCGAGAGCTGGTTGGCAACGGTGCCGAACGGTTTGGTGAAGAGCAGGGAGTTCCTTCGCTGGCGGTTGGGCGCTCCTGCGACCGAGTACCGCGTGTTCGTCGCGAAGGATCGCGCCGCGCAGATGGTGGCGGTGTGCATCTCGAGGAACACCGTGCTCCGCGAGATCTCCACGCTGGCGCTGCTCGACCTGATGATCCTCCCGGGGCACAGACGCGCCTTTCACCAGGTCGATCGTTCGGTGCAACAGCACGCAGTGCAGTCGGGAGCAGAGCTGATCGCCACCATGATTCACCCCGACTGGGCGCGGCGCTACGGACTGTGGATGAGGGGTTACCTGCCTTCCCCCTTCGTCTTCTCGCTGATCGTCAGGAAGCTCAACGACGCGCTCCCCGACCAATCGCTCTTCGAACCGAGCCGATGGCACACGATGTGGGTCGACTCCGATGATCTCTGAGTGGCTCGCGCCGACCACGACGGCCTCCAGCGCAGTCTTCGTGCTCGCACACCCGGATGACGAGTATTTCTGTCTGCCGTTGATCAAGGCGGAACTCGCCGGGGGGCGGACTGTTCGGGTCGCCTACCTCACCGATGGCGGCCCGAAAGCCAGCGCCCGGGAAGCCGAGAGCCTGAACGTGTTCCGGAAGCTGGGCGTTGACGCGAGCCACGTCGTCTTCGCGGGTCGCGAGCACGGGTGGAACGATGGCGCGCTTCACCGCCACGTGACGGTCGCACGCGACTGGTTGGGCGCCTGGCTGGGCACGCTGGGCCCGCTCGCGCGCATCTACGTCACGGCCTACGAGGGTGGTCACCACGATCACGATTGCTGCTTCGGCATCGTCGCTTCGCTCCTTCGTGACGGCCGCAACGGAGCTGCACGGTGTCTGCAGTTTCCGCTCTATTCCGGCCGCGCGCTTCCCGGCGCACTCTTCCATTGCATGACGGCGATCCCCGAGAACGGCCCGGCATCGGCGCTGCACTTCCCGGTGCGAGAAGGCACCGGGTATTGGCGCATGGCCGCGTCGTATCCATCCCAGTGGAAGACGTTCGTGGCGCTCGGCCCGGCAGCGGTGGGGCCCTACCTGCTTCGACGTTCCGTGGTCGTTCAGTCGGTCGACGCCGAGCGACTTCGGGGCGCGCCCCACGCGGGGTCGACGTACTTCGAACGGCGCTTCAAGGTACCGAAGCACACCGTGCTCGACGCGCTGGCCCTGCTCTGAAATAGCTTTCAGCGCTTGATGAGGGCCGTGGGGCGTTCGTCGATGGTGTCGGGAAGCGGCGTGGTTTGCAGCACCAGCCGCTCCGGGTGCAGCAGAGGGTGGAGCGCGCGCCTCGGAACGCTGGCGACATCGAAGCTCAGGAAGGCCAGCAGGAATTGGAGGCCGCTCACCAGCGCCACGGTAGCAATCATGATCGTTCCGACCGGAGTCGCAACGCCGTCGCGCGCGGAAGACCACCAGTGGCCTGCGCCGAAGACCAGGCCAAACGTCAGCAGAACGAGCGCTGCGATGAGCTCGAGTGAGGCCGCCGAGAGGTTCCGCAGGAAGTAGTTGTAGATGAGCCGCTTGAAGTAGTTTCGCGCGTGCTTGAACGCGAACTCACCCAGGATCCTCGAGATCTTGAGCCCGCTGACCTCGTCGCCGTAGCGGGCATCCATCGGGATGTCGACCACCAAGGCTCGCACGGTGTTTAACCGGAACAGCAGATCGGTCTCGAAGAAGTAGCGTCTGCTCACTTTTTCCAGAGGGAGCAACCGGGCCACGTCGACTGCGATCGCCGTGTAGCCATTGGTCGGGTCGAAGAGATCCCAGTAGCCCGTCGAGAACTTCGCCATGAAGGACAAGGCAGCGTTGCCGAAGATGCGCAGCCCGGGCATCGCGCTGATGTTGCGCAGATCGTAGAAGCGATTGCCCTTGGTGTAGTCGGCCTCGCCCCGAAGAATCGGTGCCGCGAAGCGCGGCAACAACCGAGGGTCCATCTGGCCGTCGCCGTCGATCTTCACCACCACGCGCGCGCCGTCAGTCGCCGCTTGTCGATAGCCGGTCATCACCGCGCCCCCGACGCCCTGGTTCTCCGGGTGTCGCAAGACACGCACGCGCGGATCACGGATCTCGCGCTCGATGAAGCCACCGCTGTCTTCGGGGCAGGCGTCGTCGACGCAGTAGATCGCCTCGACCTCAGGCCCAATCGCCGCGATTACGCCGGCAATGTGCGCCTTAACGCGAAAGCAGGGAATCACGACCGCGATGCCTTGCCGCCAGTCGAAGCCGGATCCAGTCATCGAGCCCGGTGTTCCATCTCGTCCAGGATGTCGCCCAGGGCTTGCTCGACGTTGCGGTTCGGCGCCCAACCCAGGGCCTTCAACTTCTGCACGTCGCCGATGAGCGTGGGGATCTCGACGGGACGAAGCCGCTTCGGGTCGACCTTCACGGTGACCTCGCGCCCCGACTGGGCCACCAGCAGCTGCAGCATCGACTCGATGGTGCGGCCGACGCCGGAACCCAGGTTGTAGATCTCGCCGCCCTTCCCCTTCGACAGCATCAGCACGTACGCGTCGACGATGTCCTGCACGTGGCTGAAGTCGCGCACGGCCGACAGGTTGCCCACCTCGAGCGTCACCTTGCCACCGCGGGCCACCGCGGCCAGCTGCTGCGCGAAGGAGGGCAACACGAAGGTGGGCGTCTGCCCGGGACCGACGTGATTGAACGGCCGGGCGATGATCACGTCGAGCCCCTGGTGCCGGTGCTGCAACGCGATGATCTCAGCCGCGCGCTTGGTGGCGCCGTAGACGTTCATCGGGTCTGGCAAAAGCAACTCGTCGATCGCGCCGGGCCCAGCCGCAGCGCCGTACACCTCGCCCGAGCTCACCAACAACAGCCGGCAAGGCGCCTTCAACGCCAACACCGCCTGCGCCACGCTGAGCGTCCCACCCGCGTTGATCGAGAACGCGCGAAGGGGATCTTTCCCGCACTCCGACACGGACGAAAGCCCGGCCAGGTGCACGACCGCGTCGGGCTTCACCTTCGCGACCGCCTCGGCCGTGGCACGCGCATCCGTCACGTCGACGAGCAGGTCAACCTCACCGGCGATCGGGTGGGGCCCCAGACCCTGCACCTCGTGCCCAGCCGTCTGCAGCGCCCTGCGCAGGTGAGGACCGACGAACCCGCCCGCTCCGGTGACGAGGACTCGCATTATCAGCTCAGATCGGGTCGGTCGGACGGCGCTGCTCGAGCCGCTTCACGTCGGCGTCGACCATCATCTCGATCAGCTCCTTGAAACGAACCTTGGGTTCCCAACCCAGGTGCTTCTTCGCCTTGTCGTAGTCGCCGATGAGCAGCTCGACCTCGGCCGGCCGCACGAACGCCGGGTCGATCTCGACGTGCTTTTCCCAATCGAGGCCCACGCGGCCGAACGCGATCTGAATCAGCTCGCGAACCGTGTGCGTCTCGTTGGTCGCCACGACGTAGTCGTCGGGGGTGTCCTGCTGCAACATGCGCCACATCGCGTCGACGTAATCACCTGCGAAACCCCAGTCGCGCTTGGCGTCCAAGTTGCCCACGCCCATCTTCTTCTTGAGACCCAGCTTGATCAGCGCCGCGTGGTAGCTGACCTTGCGCGTCACGAACTCGAGGCCGCGCCGCGGCGACTCGTGGTTGAACAGAATGCCGCTGACCGCGAAGAGGTTGAACGACTCGCGGTAGTTCACGGTGATGAAGTGACCGTAGGCCTTCGCCACGCCGTACGGAGAGCGCGGGTAGAACGGCGTGGTCTCCTTCTGCGGCACCTCGAGCACGCGCCCGAACATCTCGGAAGACGACGCCTGGTAGAACTTGATCTTCGGGTTCGTGTGGCGCACGGCCTCGAGCATCTTGGTGACGCCCAGCGCGGTGAACTCACCGGTGAGCACGGGCTGGCTCCAGCTGGTGGGCACGAATGACTGCGCCGCCAGGTTGTAGATCTCGTCGGGCTCGATCTTCTCGATCAACGCCACCAGCGAGAATTGGTCGAGCAGGTCGCCCTGGTGCAGGGTGATCTGGTCCTTGAGGTGAGCGATGCGCTCGAACTTCTCCTCAGACGAACGGCGCACCATGCCGTGAACCGCGTAGCCCTTCGCGAGCAAGAGCTCTGCCAGATAGCTACCATCCTGCCCCGTGATGCCCGTGATCAGTGCCTTCTTCATAGGGGCGCGGCTTACGCAATTGGCCTCGATCCATCAACGCTTTCCTTGCGCGTTGACGCTCGGGTGGGCGGGCACTACGCACCCGGCAATGAACGTCCTCGTCACCGGCGGTTGCGGGTTCATCGGGTCGAACCTGGTGAAGTACCTGCGCAAGCACCGGCCGCAGTGGAAGATCGTCAACTTCGACAAGCTGACCTACGCCGGAAACCTCGAAAACCTCACCGACCTCGAAGGCGACCCGAACCACGTCTTCGTGCGCGGCGACATCGGCAACCGCGAGCTGGTCGATCACGTCATCCTGTCCCACAAGATCGACTCGATCATGCACCTG
>JBKJSE010000168.1:0-5714 GCA_046595925.1 Archangium sp.
TGCAGCCGCTCCGCGAGCTGGTGGCCGGTGGCCATCTGCTCGAGGGCCTGGGCGAGCGACTCCGCGTGCTCGAGCTGCCCGTGCCCGCGCTGCGCACCCGCGGCGACGATCTGATGCTGTTGCTCGAGCAGCTGCTGCGCCGCTTCGCCGCTCCGTCATCCCCCCCGGAGCTGTCCGTCGCCGCGTTGGCCGCGCTGTCCGCATACCCGTTCCCAGGCAACGTGCGTGAGCTGGGTTCGGCGCTGCGGCGCGCGCTGGTGGTCTCGGGAGGGCGGCGCGTGGAGTTGGCGCACCTGCCCCCCGAGATCGCCGGGCCGCAGGCGCCCCTCACCGACGCCGCCACGCTGGAGGCCCGCTCCCTGCCCGAGGCCGTGCGGGCCTTCGAGCGGGAATACCTCAAGCGCGTGCTGCAGAAGTCCGAAGGGCACCGCGCCCGGGCCGCTCAGCTGCTTGGAATTTCCCGAAAGAACCTCTGGGAGAAGCTCAAGGGCTACGGCATCTCAGATGCTGAGCTGTCCGGTGTGGCCCCGCCCGTCAACGAGCGAGAGGAGCGCTGATGCCCACCATTTCCAGGCGCACGGACGGGGCGATCGACCGCGAGGAATTGCTCAGCGTGTTGTCCGCGGTCAAGCGCGGCGACTTCAGCAGCCCCGAGCGGGTGCGCGGCCCGAAGGCGAACAAGCAGGTCGCTGAAGCGCTCAACGACATCATCTTCCTCAACGATCAAACGGCCAAAGAGTTCGATCGGGTGGCCACCGCGGTCTCCAAGGAGGGCCGGGTCGAGGTCCGCGCCAAGCTCAATCGCGCGCCCGGCCAATGGGCCGCCAAGGTCAACTCGGTCAACGCGCTGGTGGGCGCCCTGGCGCAGCAGAGCGATGAAATGGGCCGGGTGATCGGCGCGGTGGCCAAGGGCGATCTGTCCAAGAAGCTCTCGCTCTCCGTCGGCGATCACGCCCTCAAGGGTGACTTCCTGCGCACGGCCCGGCTGGTCAACGGCATGGTCGATCAGCTCAGCTCGTTCGCCTCTGAAGTGACGCGCGTCGCGCGTGAAGTCGGTACGGAAGGAAAGCTCGGCGGCCAGGCCGTCGTGAAGGGCGTCGGCGGCACGTGGAAGGACCTCACCGACAACGTGAACTCGATGGCCTCGAACCTGACCACCCAGGTGCGCGGCATCGCCAAGGTCGTCACGCACGTCGCGAACGGCGACCTGAAGCGCAAGCTGGTGCTCGACGTGAAGGGCGAGATCGCCGAGCTCGCCGACACCATCAACGGCCTCATCGACACGCTGGCCGTGTTCGCAGACCAGGTCACCACGGTGGCCCGCGAGGTCGGCATCGAAGGAAAGCTCGGCGGCCAGGCGCGGGTGCCCGGTACGGCCGGCCTGTGGCGTGACCTCACCGACAACGTGAACCAGCTGGCCGCGAACCTGACCACCCAGGTGCGCGCGATCGCCGAGGTGGCCACCGCGGTGACCAAGGGCGATCTCACCCGCTTCGTCACGGTCGGCGCGCAGGGCGAAGTCGCGGCGCTCAAAGACAACATCAACGAGATGATCCGCAACCTGAAGGACACCACGCGCAAGAACACCGAGCAGGACTGGCTCAAGACCAACCTGACCCGCTTCACCCGCATGCTGCAGGGCGAGCGCGATCTGGCGACCGTCTCGAAGGTGATCCTCTCCGAGCTGGCGCCGTTGATCAACGCGCCCTACGCGGCGTTCTACGTGGCCGAGCACGAAGGGCCTCAAGAGTTCCTGCGCCTGCGCGCCGGGTACGCGGCGGGCCCCGAAGCGGGCGTGGGCGTGACCCGGGTGAAGACGGGCGTGGGCCTCGTCGGCCAGTGCGCCGCCGATCGCCAGCCCATCTTCGTGAGCAACCTCCCCAACGACTACGCCCGCGTGGGCTCGGGGCTGGGCAGCGCGCCGGCCACGCACCTGCTGGTGCTGCCGGTGCTCTTCGAAGGCGAGCTGAAGGCCGTGCTCGAGCTGGGCAGCTTCCGCCCGTTCTCCGAAGTGAACGTCGACTTCGTCAAGCAGCTGACCCAGTCCATCGGCATCGTGCTCAACACCATCGGCGGCAACATGCGCACCGAGACGTTGTTGCAGCAGAGCCAGGCGCTCACCGAAGAGCTGACCGAGATCAACAAGCGGCTCGAGCAGCAGAAGACCGAGGTCGAGCACAAGAACCGCGAGGTCGGCCAGGCCAAGGCGGCCCTCGAAGAGAAGGCCGAGCAGCTCTCACTGGCGTCCAAGTACAAGTCGGAGTTCCTCGCGAACATGTCGCACGAGCTCCGCACGCCGCTCAACAGCCTGCTGCTGCTCTCGCAGTACCTGTCAGAGAACTCGGACGGCAACCTGTCGACCAAGCAGGTCGACTTCGCGCGCACCATCAACTCGGCCGGCAGCGAGCTGCTCGAGCTCATCGACGACATCCTCGATCTGGCGAAGATCGAATCGGGCACCGTGGCCGTCAACGTCAACCCCGTGCGCCTGCTCGACATCAGCGACTTCGTCGAGCGCAGCTTCCGCCAGCTGGCCGAGAAGAAGAACCTCACCTTCCGCACCGAGCTCGACCCGGCGTTGCCGCCGACGTTGCTCACCGACCCCAAGCGGCTGCAGCAGGTGCTCCGAAACCTGCTGAGCAACGCGTTCAAGTTCACCGACAAGGGCAGCGTGGTGCTCAAGGTGTTCGCCGCGCAGGACGGCTTCTCGCACGAGAACGCGTCGCTGCTGGGCGGCGGCGGGGCGGTGTTCGGCTTCAGCGTCACCGACACGGGCATCGGCATTCCCCGCGAGAAGCACCGCCTCATCTTCGAGGCGTTCCAGCAGGCCGACGGCACCACCAGCCGGCGTTACGGCGGCACGGGCCTGGGCTTGTCCATCAGCCGCGAGCTGGCCCAGGTGCTCAACGGTGAGCTTTCGGTGCAGAGCGAAGTGGGCTCGGGCAGCACCTTCACGCTCTTCCTCCCCGAGCGGTACCGTTCGCGCCAGGAGCGCAGCAACCCCGAGCAGCTCCTGCCCGCGCCGTCGCAGCACCCGGCCGTGCAGCGGGGTGAAGCACCGCGCACGCCGTTCGACAGCCTGCGCCGTCCGCCTGCTCCGGTCGAGCCCGCGGGCCAGTCGTTGCTGATGGTGACCGAGCACCCGGAAGACGCCGTGGCCGCGCGCGAGCTGGCCCTGGCGCACAGCCTGAGGCTGCAGATCATCGACCACATCGACGGCATCATCGAGGCCGCGCGAGGCCAGGAGATCGTCGGCCTGGTGGTGGACCTCGGCCTCCCGGGGCGCGACGGCTTCATCGCGCTCGATCGCCTCAAGCGCGACGTCTCGGTGCGCCACTTGCCGGTCTTCATGGTGGGCATGGCCACCGACGAAGATCGGTCGCGCCTGTTGGCGGGCGGTGCTGCCGGCGTGATGCCGTCGAGCCCTGAAGGGTTCGCCCAGCTGCTCTCGAAGGTGGCCAAACACTCGGGCGAGGCGGCGCGCGCGGTGCTGGTGCTCGACTCGCGCAAAGACCAGCTCACCGGGGTCAAGGCGATGCTCGCCGAGCCCAACACCACGGTGGAGACCGTGCAGACCCTCGACGAGGTCGTGCAGCGTTGCACCCAGACCCGCTACGACTGCCTGGTGGTGACGCTCCAGGAAGCCGACGCGAGCGCAAGGGCGCAGCTGCGTACGTTGACCGAGCTCGAGCTCTCGCAAGGTCAGCGGCCGCCGGTGGTCTTCTTCACCGAGACCGGCGACCCCGCCGAAGAGTGGCGTTGGGCGATGAACCCGCAGCCCCACTGGGTGGCGAGCTTCGCGCGCACCCCCGAGCGGCTGCTCGAGCTGGTCACCCGCTACCTCCACCGCCCGCTGGGTTCGATTCCCTTCGGGCAGCAGTCGCTGGTGCGCCTCGCGCTCGCCACCGACCCACAGCTCGCGGGCCGCACGGTGCTGGTCATCGACGACGACGTGCGAAACATCTTCGCGCTCACCGCCGCGCTCGAGCATCACGACATTCGGGTGCTGCACGCCGAGAGCGCGCCGGAAGGCCTCAAGCGGCTCGAAGAGAACCCTTCCGTCGACCTCGTGTTGATGGACGTGATGATGCCGGAGATGGACGGCTATGAGGCCACCCAGGCCATTCGCGCACGCAAGGCGTGGGCTGACCTGCCGGTGGTCGCGCTCACGGCGAAGGCCATGAAGGGCGACCGCGAGAAGTGCCTGGCGGCCGGCGCGTCGGACTACATCGCCAAGCCCGTCAACGTGGACAAGCTCACCTCGGTGCTGCGCGTCTGGCTCGCGCCCCGCGCTCCGGCAATGGCCTCGAATGGTCCCGTGCCCACCGCGGAGGCCTGATGCAACCGCAGGTCAACGTGCTCATCGTCGATGACGATGAAGGGAGCCTGCTCGCGGTCGAGGCGGTGTTGTCGGGTCTCCACCAGCGCCTGTTCAAGGGCACCTCGGCGCGCGACGCGTTGAGGCTGGTCTTGATGTACGACTTCGCGGCGATCCTCCTCGACGTGAAGATGCCCGAGATGGACGGCTTCGAGTGCGCCCGCATCATTCGCGGCCGTGAACGTTCGGCGAAGACGCCCATCATCTTCCTGACGGGCATCGACGAAGGAAAGCTGCCGCGGTTTCAGGCCTATGAAGTGGGCGCGGTCGACTACCTCGTCAAGCCCATCGAGCCGACCATCTTGCGCAGCAAGGTCTCGGTCTTCGTCGAGCTCGCGCAGAAGACGGCCGAGGTGCGCCGCGTGGCCGAGCAGCTGCGCGAGCAGGAAGCGCGTGAGCACACCCGCAAGTTGCTCGAGCGCGAGAAAGAAGCAGCGCTCAGTCAGCAGCACTGGCTCGAGGCGATCCTCGACACCCTGCCCACGCCGCTGGTGCTGATGGACCCCAATGCCGTGCGCCCGCGCTTTGCAAACCAGGCGGCCCAGGGCCTGGCCCACGGGGTCTTCGCCGGTAAGGCCCGCGCCGAGGGGTTGGTGGTGAAGGACGGAGACGGCCAGCCGCTGACCGACGAGAACCTGCCGATGCACCGCGCCGCGCGAGGCGAGCGGCTCAACGGTGAGCTGTTCTCGTTCGAGGGGCCCGGGGGGCCCGGGGCCGTGGTGGCGTTCTCAGAGCGGCTGCCTGCGCAGCACGGCAACACCGAGACGGTGCTGCTCAACCTGCACGACGTCTCGGGGCTCAAGCGCGCCGAGGCCACGCTGCTGGTCGCGCTTTCGGCCCGCGAAGACTTCATCGCGGTGGGTTCGCACGAGCTGCGCACGCCCATCACCGCGCTCAAGTTCCAGATTCGCAACGCCATCAAGACGTGGGATCGGCCCGAGCAGATCGCCGACCCCGCCGAGCACGCGCTGGGCTACCTGCGGCAGATGCACGCGAGCATCGATCGGCTGGCCAAGCTGGCCGAGTTCCTGCTCGACGTCGGCCGGCTGTCGTCTTCCGAGCTCCACCTGCAACCCACTTCCTTCGCGCTCGAAGAGCTGGTGCGTGAGGTGGCCTTGCGGCCGGGCGATGGCCTCGCGGCGTCACCGGTGACGATAACGACGTCGGGCGACACCACCGGTCAGTGGGATCGCAATCGCCTCGAGCAGCTCATCTCGAACCTGCTCGAGAACGCGCGCCGCTACGCGCCGGGCCCGGTGGATCTGCTGGTGAACGGCTCGGGCGATTTCGTCACCCTCGAGGTGAAAGACTACGGCCCGGGCATCGAGCCTGCCGA
>JBKJSE010000316.1:0-4979 GCA_046595925.1 Archangium sp.
CGCGAGAAGCTGGCAGGGATCCTCACGAGGCTTGAACAAAGCTTCGCGGATCGAGGAGACTGACGTCGTGCGTCGAGAACTTTCCAAGAATGAAGTCGAACGCCTCTTCGTGGGGGCGGTCGATGGCGCATTGGCCGAACCTGAGTCGAATGAGTTCGACGCCCAGCTCGCCGCCGACCCTGAACTCAAGGCGCGTTTCGCCACCTACCAGCGCGCCATCGCGGCGCTGAAGCAGGCCCCTCGAGAGAGAGCGCCCGACGCGCTCGCTTCGATGATCCTGCGCCGCACGCGCCGCCGTCGTTTCCAGGTGCGCTCGCGTGACATTCAGAACGCACATTTCCCTGCAGAGGTCGTCGTGCCCATGCTCATCGCCGCGCTCGTCGCGATGTTCATGCTGCTGTCGTCGCCCTGACACGGCCGTCAGGGTGCGCGGCGGGCTGCGCAGGTGATTCGAAGAATCGCGCGTTTTCCCGAGCGCTCGTCGGGCACTACGCTTGCGAGCGATGCCGCTCATGCGCCTGGTTCCCCTCGCCGCGGCAGTCTGGCTTCTCGGCTGTCCTACCGAGCCGTCTCCCTACGTGGAGCCGCCCGACAGCCCCTTCGACCTCACGCTCTTTCCCGTGGTGAACGGTGGCTCGCGCCTGTTCGCCGATGTCGCGGGCGCGCGCCTTGAGTTCGACCCCACCGTCAAAGACGCCATCGTCGCGCTCGGCCAGTGCGTCGATGCGGCCAGCTATTGCTACGCGCCGGGCACGAGCAAGAGCCTCTCGTGGTGCCTTCAGAACACCCGCACCTGTGGAACCCAAGCGCCGTGGAACGAGAAGCCGTGCTGCCCCCAGGACTGCAAGGACGCCTTCGAGAAGGAAGTCGATGGAGGGGTCGCTCCGGCCGACGCGATCGAGAAGATCTTCTTCGTCGACAAGAAGTGTTTCCCCGGCCTTCGTGAAGCTCTGGAGTCGCCGTGATGCGCGCGCTTCTTCTCGTCGTCGCAGTGCTCGCGCCGTCGGCCTTCGCGTGGGACTCGGTGTGCACGAAGTACGCGAACAAGAGCCTCGAGGCGGGCGACCTCGAGCGGCAGCCCGGAACGCCCTGTTCTCCTTCCGCCGGGCCCAACACGGCGCGTGAACGGTGGGTGGGCGCGCTCGATGAGCACCGGCGACTTTGGGAAATGACGCGCGTGAAGGCGGGTCTGCCAGAGCAGGTCTCTACCACTCGCACGCTCACCGTCTTCACCGGCTCGGGCGTCATCGACATCGACGCGAAGTCGGTGCCCACGTTGGTGCCGGTGACCTTCGCCGCGGCCCAGCGCGTGGCGTATCGCTCGTATTCGGTCGGTGAATTCACCCACCTGCCCGACTTCTCGTGGGCGCTGTGGGACTGGGCGTCGGGCCATGAGATCTGCCCGCTCGAAGGCTCGACCTCACTGGCCGATTGCCACGACTTCGCAGCGCACATGGGGCCGGTGAACTCGAACCACTTCGTGCCGCAGTCGCGCGAGTACTACACGCACTACCACCAGCTCGCGCTCGAACGCGCCGCGCAGTGCCGTGCGCTCGGCCTCAAGCTCACCACCGCTGCAGGCCGCTTCGACGAGTACCGGCGCGACTGCGAATTGGAGGCGCTCACGCTCGAGGCCGTCGGCCAGCACTACCTGCAAGACGCCTGGAGCATGGGCCACATGTGGGAACGCTGGGGCAGCTCGTCATTGATGGACTTTCCCGGCGCCACGGTGGAAGAGAAACGTGATCGCGCTGTCCTCACTGCGCTCGTATCGGGCTTCTTTCATGGTGCGCGCGGCGTGCTGCAGGCGCTCCCGGAGTGGACGACCTTCGACGTGAACGACGCGATGTGTGCCCCGTGGGAGGGCGTTCGTTTCAAGGCCGCCGACGGCACCCTCAACAAGGGGGTCGGTGACGATTACCTCGGCGTGTTCCGCGATGATGCGCCGTACCAGGCGCAATCGAGTCGCTTCTTCCAGTGCGCAGTCGCGGGGTTGCTCGAGGTGTATTCGGCGGCGGGTCAAGCGCATGGCCCCGCGATCCCCGAAGGCGGCTTCATTTCGATCGATCCGACGAGCGAGGGTTGTTTTGCGCAGCGGGCGACCAACCAGGCCATCGCGCTGGGTGGCGCCATCAACCTGAAGATCGCCGGGCTGCAGAGCTCGATTCCGATCGACGCGCGGTTCGTGAGCCTGATGTTGCCCAAGGTCGCGCGCGCGTCGGGCAAGGTCGCGGTCGCTCCGAAGATGCGCAACGAGTTCCGGTTTCAGTTGCAGCGCGCGGTCACGGTGGCGCGGCTGCGCGCGAAGGATGATCCCGACGGCACATCGCTGGCTTCCGGCGAGTGGGGCAGCTTCATGGGCGCGCAACCGAACGGTCAGTACAAGGGCATCGCCAGCTACATCGACGCCGCCTGGCCGTGGGATGAGGCGAGCGATCGCACCCAGTATGTGCGGCGCACTTTCCACCGCGCGCACGCGACCGAGTGGTGTGACTCGACGTCGGTCGCCGACCTCGAACTGCTCAAGACGAAGGCGCAGGACCCGGGGCTTCCCGTGGACGACCGGGTCGCCGCCTGCACCGCGTGCACCGAGCTCGCCGTTCGCCACCTGCGCATCGGCACCGGCCCCAGCTCGTACGACGACACGCAGGAGCCGCTCTGTGAGTACCTCACCCCGAGCCCGGCACGCGTCTACCACCGGGTCTCCGGCGTCACCGACCCGCTCGGTACCGCCACGCGCTACTGCTGCCCCTGAGCATCTGTCGTTTCAAGTGACAAGAAGCGTCGAGCTTTCGTTATTTCATGAGATGCGGGCAAGGCGCAGGGTACGCCGATGCCAACCAACCCGACCTCGCTCACTCCCTCGGTGTTCCTCCTTCACGCCGCCCGCCAGCCGATGGGTGAAGCCCGTCGGAGGGCCGAGGCGATGGCGGAGGTGTTGGGCGCTCAGTTGGTGGTGGTGAAGCTCAGCCAGCCGGTGCGTACGCGCGCGCACGTTCTCTTCCCTCAGGCCCAGCTCGCAGACGGCCTCGCCGCCCTCACCCAGGGCCTGCGCGAGAGCCGGGCGCTCGATCGCTGGGCCGAGGCGCGCGAGCGCCGGGGCCTGCCGGCGCTCGAGGTGGTGCGCAGCAGCCCTTCGCTGGAGGCGCTCTGTGAGATTTGCAGACGGCCTGGCCTCGCCCTGGTGGTGATCCCCGCATCGTTCGCCTGGTTTGCCTCGCGGCTCACGACCCTGACCGCGCGCCTGAGCGTCCCAGTGCTGGTCGCCCGCAAGCCCGGCGCAGAGGACCGCCTCGTGGTCGCCACCAACCTGGAAGATCCGACGCGGCCGGTGGTCTTTCAAGCCTTCACCCTGGCTGAACGTCTCGATGTCCCGCTGACCATCGTGCACAACGTCGCGGGCTTCGGAGCGAAGCTCGTGGCCGCGGGCATGGCGGGCGCGATGCCCCTGTTACCGAGCGACGACCAGCTGCTCGCCGACGAGCAGCAACGAGCGCTCGCGATCGAGTTCGGCGATCGCCACCGGCCAGCTCAGGTCACCGTCACGCGGAGGCTCGATGCGGCGAGCGGCATTCTCGAGGCCGCGGTTCGCGCGCAGGCCGATCTGATCGTGTTGGGGGTGCGATCGAGGTCGGCGCCGGGAATGTTCGCCGAACACGTGGCCGAGCGGGTCTGCGGCACCGCTGAGCGCAGCGTCTTGCTCGTGCCGGTCTGACCGCTTCAGCGCCGCCGCGGCGGCTTGCCCAGCGTCTTACCGAACTGGGCGCGGGCGCTGTCCAAGACGAGCGCGACCCCCTCGTCCTTCACTTTTCGCTCGACGCTCAGCGCGTAGTAGCTCTCGCGGACCCCGTCGATCGAGCCGAGGGGAACGGCCTGATGGAGGTCGTCGACCTCGGCCCGAAGCGCGTCACGCACGGGGAAGATGCCCACCCCGCGCGCGCCCAACACCCGCAGCATCGCGTTGTCGTCGGCGGTGGCCGCGACGCGCCCCCGCACCCCGCGCGCCACCAGCCAGCCGTCGAGCACCTTGCGCAGCGGCAGGTGCTGCGCCGGGAGCACGAAGGGCGCGTCGTGCAGGTTCCCGGGGAAGGTCCCTCGAAAGCGGTGCGCCAGCTCGGGGGTGGCGTACCAGTGGAGCCCCGAGCTGCCCAGCAGGTGCGAGTGCACCCCCGCCTTCACGATGGGCTCGTCACTGAGCGCCACGTGAGCGCGCGCCGACGAGAGATCACCCAGCATCTGGGTCGCGCTCCGTTCTCGCACGTCGATGGGCCCCCATTGCGGGTCGGTCAGCACCGAAGCGAGCAGCTGAAAGACGATGGTCTTGGGCAGCGTGGGGGTCACCACCACCCGGAAGGGGCGCTGCTGCTCGGGCGCACCCAGACCCGCCGAGAAGTCGATCAGCTGCGCCCCGATGCGGTGGATCGCCTCGGCGTAGTTCAGCACCTGCTCGCCGAAGGGGGTGAGCACCAGACGCCGGCCGTCTCGGTCGAACAGCGGGCGTCCCAGCATCTCTTCGAGCTGCTTGAGCTGGGTCGAGAGGGTCGAGTGAGTGATCGACAGCTTACGCCCAGCGGCGCTGATGCCGCCCTCCTGCGCGATGCTGCGGAAGTACTGCAGGTGATGATGATTCAGCCACGCCGCCATGCGGTCGGTCTACCAGAACGGCGCTGAAGGCTCCCGCGATCGTCTCTCAGGGCCAGGGCGGCGTCGTGTTGAATCGTCGTTTTTAGTGACTTGGAAAGTCGTGCTTTCGTTATTTTCAACAAAGCACCGAAGTGGGCGCCTCGACGCCTGAAGCGGGCGCTGGGGGCACGAGGCCTGCTTCCGGTGAGCCTTCGCCACGCCGTGGCCAGCAGCGTCATCGATCGGGCGACCAGCTCGGTCTTGCTCCTTCCGATCGACGGGGCCATCGACACTTCATCAGCCTCGGCCTGATCTGGGCAGACTCGACCCATGCCGACGCGTCAGCCCGTTCGTTT
>JBKJSE010000024.1:0-24750 GCA_046595925.1 Archangium sp.
TCGACCGAAGGAACACACCGGTCCTCCCGAGCGGAGTCGAGGGAGTACTTCTGCCTCGCGCGGCAGGTCACCCCTCGACTTCGCTCGGGGGGAACGGTGCTGTTCCTTAGGAGCGGACTCGAGGGAGGACGTGTGCGTCGCGCCGCAAGTGACCCCTCGACTTCCCTCGGGGAGAACGGTGGCTTCCCCTCGCACACGGAGGCGCGCATGACGCTGAGCATCGAGCGCCCCTCACTCGAGCAACTGGCCGCGCTGCTGCTCGAGCGCGCCGGCCTCAAGATCACCCCCGACGGGTACTACGGGCTGCGCCTTGCCCTTCAGGCCCGCATGCCCGCGCTGGGCATCACCGACGCGACCGAATACGTCGGCCGCCTCAAGCAGCGCGCAGGCGAGCAGGAACTGCGTTCGCTGATGCCGCTGGTCACCGTCGGCAAGACCGAGTTCTTCCGCGACACGCGCCAGTTCCTCGCCTTCGAGCGCAACGTGCTCCCGCAGGTGATGGAACGCGGCCGGCTCGAGTCGCGCCAGACGAGGCTCTGGTCGGCCGGCTGCGCCACCGGTGAAGAGCCGTACTCCCTCTCGATCGTCGCTCTCGAGCGCGGCGAGACGCCCGCCACCTGCGAAATCCTCGCGACCGATCTCAACCCCGCCGCGACCGAGTCGGCTTCCCGCGCCTTCTTCCCCGCGCGCCGCCTGGTGGGCGTCAGTGAAGATCGCATCTCGCGCTTCTTCGCGCCGGTCGAGGGCGGTTACCAGTTGGTGCAGCCCGTCCGCGATCTCATTCGCTTCGAGGGCCACAACCTCGCCGCGCCGGTCTGGACCCAGGTGATGGCGAAATCACTCGACGTGATCTTCTGCCGCAACGTGATCATCTACTTCGATCAACCGACCATCGTCGGCGTGATGGAGCGCTTCTACGAGTCGCTCCGGCCCGGCGGTTGGATGTTCCTGGGCTACTCGGAGAGCCTCTTCAAGATCAGCACGCGCTTCGAGATGGTCGAGGTCGGAGGCACCTTCGCCTACCAGCGGCCGCTCTCATCGGTTCGCCGCGAACCCGCGCCGGTGACCACGCTGGCCCGGCCCTCCGCGCCGCCGCCGCCTCCACCGGCTCCCCGATCTCCGACCGACGTCGAGTCGGTGCTGCGAAACCGCAAGCGCGAGGCCGCTGCCAAACTTCCTCCGCGCCCGTCAGCTCCGTTGCCGCCGCCCGCGCCTCGCGCACCGCCGCGAAAGACGCCGGTCGAGCGGCTGGCCGAGGTGGTCGAGGCCGTCGAGCTGGGTGACTTCCCGAAGGCGCTGCGCACGGTGCGCCGACTGGCCGACGAAGAGCCCGACGATCTCGCCGCGCGGCTCACCCTCGGCAACGTTCACGCCTTGATGGGCAACCTCGACGAGGCGCGCGAGGCCTACCAATACGCGTTGTCCCGCGAGGCGCTCTGCGTGGAAGCGCGGCTCTATACGGCGCTGGCCGAGATGCAGGGTGGCCAGTTGGAGGAGGCGAAGGTCGAGCTGACCCGGGCGTTGTTCCTCGAGCCGACCCTGGCGGTAGGCCACTACCTCCTCGGGCAGGTCAATGAGCGGCGGGGTGATCTCGATGGCGCGCTGCGCTCGTACCGGAACGCCATCACCCAGCGGAAGCAGCCGAAGCATGAGTTGATTGGGCACTTTCCCGATCTTCCCCGAAGCAACGAAGCCATCGCCCAGGCCGCCCAGTATCGGCTGGCGGCGCTCTCAGAACGCTGAGGGCGCCCAGAGCGTTGCCGACGGGGGGCCTTCATGGTTAAGAGACTCGCCCCGCCAGTCCACCGGGATTTTCCCGATGTAAGGCGGCCTCGAAAGGCAGTCCCAAAATGAAAGCCGACATGCACCCCGTTTACCCGCCCGCTCGCATCACCTGCGCGTGCGGCAACATCATCGAGACCAAGTCGACCCGCGGTTCGTTCGGCGTCGAAGTGTGCTCGAACTGCCACCCGTTCTTCACCGGCAAGTACAAGCTGATGGACACGCAGGGTCGCATCGACCGCTTCAAGAAGAAGTACGACGCCAAGAAGGGCACGCCCGTCGCGGCCGTTCCCCTCAAGGGCGGCGGCACCGCAGCGAGCTGATTCGTTTTCAGTTCGTGGGACAGAAGGCCGATGGGGTTCGCCCCGTCGGCCTTTTCATTTGCGGGCTGAAAATTCGACAGCGATCCAGCTTCCCATACCTTACCGATCAGGCCTGTAGCACTCGAAGGCCCCACTCAATTCGGAGGTTGGATGTCGTCAACGAACTCGATCGCGCGCCCCCGCGCGACACCGGAGCTTTCGGAGTCTGTCTACGCACGCAGCAAGGACTACGTCCTGTACAAGGGCGACTCGCTGGCGTTGCTCGATCGCTTCGAAGATCAGACGTTCGACATGATCTTCGCCGACCCGCCGTACTTCCTGAGCAACGGTGGCTTCACCTGCGCGAGCGGCAAGCGCGTGGCGGTGAAGAAGGGTGACTGGGACACCAGCAAGGGCATCGAGGCCGATCACGAGTTCACCTCGGCGTGGCTCAAGGCCTGCCAGCGGCTGCTCAAGCCCTCGGGCTCGATCTGGGTCTCCGGCACGCAGCACGTGATCTTCTCGGTCGGCTTCGCGATGCAGCAGCTCGGCTACAAGCTGCTCAACACGGTCACCTGGTACAAGCCGAACGCCAGCCCGCACCTCGCCTGCCGCTACTTCACGCACTCCACCGAGATCCTCGTGTGGGCCTCGCCCCCGGCGAAGGGCAAGCTGCAGCACAAGTTCAACTACAAGGACATGAAGGCGGCCAACGGCGGCAAGCAGATGCGCGACGTGTGGGCGCTGCCGAAGACCGGCGACGAAGAGCTCGGCACCGACGGTGAGGGTCACCTGTGGTCGATGACCTCGCCCAAGCCCAGCGAGAAGCAGCACGGCCGTCACCCGACGCAGAAGCCGATCGCGCTGCTCGAGCGCCTGGTCGACGCCTGCACCGATGAAGACGCGGTGATCCTCGATCCGTTCTGCGGCTCGGGCACCACTGGTGTCGCCGCGGTCGGCAAGGGTCGACGCTTCGTAGGCATCGACATGGACTCGACGTACCTGGACCTCACCAAGAAGCGCATTGATGCGCTGAAGTGAGAGCTGGTCTCCCTCTCCCTGCAAAGCGGGGAGAGGGCCGGGGTGAGGGGCCCGCAGGCCCGCCGCTACGCCGAAAGCTGAGCAGTCCGACGAGCGACGAACTCGACCAGAGTCCGCACGCCGTAGCCGGTCGCGCCCTTGTTGTAATACCCGCGCTCCTTCGGGCTCTGTGACGGGCCCGCGATGTCCAGGTGGAGCCACGGCGTCTCGCCGACGAACTCCTTCAGGAACAACGAAGCGCTGATCGCACCACCCGCGCGGTCACCGGCGTTCTTCATGTCGGCGACTTCGCTCTTGAGCACATCGCGCTGGTACTCGGTGATCGGCAAGCGCCAGAGATCTTCACCCGCGACGCGAGCCGATTCCGACACGTCGTAGAAGAGCTGGTCGTCGCCACCAAACGCGCCAGCGATGTAATTCCCCAGCGCGATGATGCACGCACCGGTGAGCGTCGCGAGATCGATGATCACCGCGGGCTTGAGCTCGTTGGCGTAGGCAAGAATGTCGCCCAGCACCAGGCGGCCTTCGGCATCGGTATTGGTGATCTCCACCGTCTTGCCCAGGCGGGAGACCAGCACGTCGCCGAGCCGGTACGCGTTGTGCGACGGCATGTTCTCGCAGGCACCGAAGAACGCGTGCACGGGGAAGGGCGGCTGCATCATCGCGATCACCTTCATCGCGCCGAGCACCGCGGCCGAGCCGGCCATGTCGGTCTTCATGTCGAGCATGCCGTCAGACGGCTTGAGCGACAGACCACCGGAGTCGAACGTGATCGCCTTGCCCACGAAGCACACGGGCTGGCGCCTGGCCGCTTCGGTGTCCCGCGGAATCCACGACAACTGCACCAGGCGCGGCTCTTCGATGCTGCCCCGGGCCACGCCCAGGAACATGCCCATCTTGAGCTCTTCGATCTTCTTGCGATCACCGATCGCGATGTTGAGGCCGACTTCCTTGGCCATCTTCTTCGCCTCGTCCGCGAGGATCGTGGGCGTCATCGTACCCGCGGGCTCGTTGACGAGATCTCTGGCCCAGTTGGTCGCCTGCGCGATCAGCTTCGCGTGGGCGACCAGGGCGTCGTGCGACTTCTCTTTCTTCACGCCGTCGGGGAAGAACAGCGCGACCTTGTCGATCTTCGGCGCGTTCTTGTCGTCCTTGTTCAGCGTCTTCCAGCGATCGTACTTGTAGACACCCAGCTCGAAGCCTTCGACCACGGCCTTCACGGCCTGCTCCAGCTCGCGCACGACGGGCAGCTGCACGCCGATCGCCTTGGCCTTCAACCGGGTCGCCGTCTTCGCCGCACGGCCGCACGCCAGGCGCAGCAGCTCGGCGGTGAACTTCGCGCGCGCGCCCAGGCCCACGAGGATCACCCGCGTCGCCGGCACCTTGCCCTGCGTGAGGAACACGAACGTCTGCTCGGCCTTGCCCTTGAACCCTTCGGCGATCGCCGTCTTGAACAGCAGGCCCTTGGTGCGCTTGTCGACGCCTTGCAGCGCCTTGGGCGGGTTCTTCTTTTCGGTCAGATCAGTGTCGAAGACGGGGAAGACGAGGACGTCCGCCTTGGCCTTGGAGGCGTCAGCGGCAACGAACGAAAAATTCATGGGGTACGACTCCTTCGGGGGGCAAAAGCGCTGCGAACTGTAGCCAAGCGCCTACCAAGGGCCACAGGAAAGGACCACCCTCTGGCCGAGCGGGAGGTATGGTGCGCGGCCTGCTGCTGCTTCCCCCATGTCCGCACTCCTGACGCACCTCACCGCTGTCGAACGTCTGGCAGCCCACGTCAACGAGCTCCCCACGGAGTTCGCCCGGGCGTTGGGTGAAGACCTCGAATACGCGCGCTTCGGCGCCGCGCTCCCCGAATTGCCCCGCTTCGGTGGGTGGGTTCAGGGGGTCGACACCTGGATGGCGCGTGGTCACCGGCCCCATTTCACCGAGCTGATGGCCGCGCGTTCGCCCGTGCACTTCGGGCTCAAGGCCGCCGAGCTGGTCTCCAACGGAGCGCTCATCGGCATCGACGCCGGCCTCGCCTGGTTGGCGGGGTACTTCACCCAGCTGTGCGTTTCCCGTTCGCTCGAGCCGGTGATCCAGAGGCTGCTCACCACCCAGCGGCAACAGGGTGAGCCCGAAGCGACGGCCCGGGCGCGCATCGAGTGGACGCAGTCGCTCTTCTTCATGCAGGACCTCCACGGCAGCTCGTTGGTGGGCACGCCGGCGGTGCGCGCGAAGCTGCAGATCCGCAAGGCGAGCAGCGTGAAGGGCATTGGCCGCGGGTTCTACGAGCTGATTCGCGTGGCCTCGCTCGACGCGTTCGGCCAGGCGCCTTCGAAGACCGAGGTCGATGGTTGGGTGCGCGGGCTGTACCTGTTCTCCCTGGCGCTCGGTTCTCCGCTGGGCCGGCTGCGGGCGTTGCCGACCGGGAATCTCTCGACGCGCGAGCTCTACCGCGGTGATGGCTTCGACGTGTTCGCCACCGTCGACGTGGGCCTCGAGCGCGCGCGTGAGCTGCTGACGGTGTTGGGCGGAATGATTCGCCGCAACAGCTGGACGGCGCGATCGCGGGGTCGCTTCCTCGAGCTGTGTCCCGAAGGGGCGCCGTCGCAGGTGGTGATGACGCGGTTGCTGAACGACTCGTCCGCCAGCGCGCCGTGAATTTCGGCTGATCTGTAGCTCGCAATTACAGGTTCGCTCACTGACGAGAGTCGGCGCGCGACCGATACCTCGAGGTGATCCCTCGGCTCCTGCTGCTGACCTGCCTCGCGTCGTGTGCCGGCTCGACGCTCGATGGAAGTGATCCCGAGTTCGAACAGGAACCCGATGAGTACGCCACGCTCGAGCAGGGGCTGGTCACCTGCGACTTCCGGCCCAACACGGGTTACCGCTCAGGCACGCCCTTCGCGCTGACGCTGGTGACGGCCGATGGTCAGCCCATCGAGGTCAACACGGCCAACGCCTACGCGGTGATGCAGGCGGCAGCCGCCGCACAAGGCGTGCAGCTACGGGTCAACGACGGCTTCCGCAGCCCTGAGCAGCAGCAGTATTTCTATTCCTGCTACGTGAACTGCAACTGCAACAGCTGCAACCTGGCGGCGCGGCCCGGGTACAGCAATCACCAGAGCGGTACGGCGCTCGATCTCAACACCAGCGTCACGGCCGTCTACGACTGGCTCTCGGCGAACGGCGCGACGTACGGCTTTCATCGCACCGTGCCCAGCGAGCGCTGGCACTGGGAATACATGGGCGGTGGGCCCGGCGGTGGTCCCTGCGTGCAGTCGTGCGATCGTTCGAGCGGGCCGTTCACCTTCAGCTGCGATGGGGCGCAGGCGAACATGACCTGCGTCAACGTGAACGAGCCGTTGGATCCCCACTCGTGGACCGACAACTTCTTCTGCAGCGCGCGCGACCTGGGGCTGCGCTGGTCGTCGAATGGAGACCTGGCAGACATGGATTGCACGCCGGTGACCGAGGCCGCCGAGCTCTATTCGTCTGCCTGGAACGACAACCGCCTGTGCGCGCCGAAGCAGAGCCCGTGGGCGTTCAGCTACTCGAGCGCAGGGCCGATCGCGGGCAAGAGCTGCGTGCACTGGAACGAACCGGCAGATCCTCATTCGTGGGGTGACAACTTCGTGTGCAGCGCCGCGGTCTCCGAGTTCTCGGCGGCGGGCTTCACCTTCACGCAGAACGGACCGCGGGCCGGGCAGACGTGCGTGAACGTGAACGAGCCCAGCGATCCGGACACCTGGGCCGACAACTTCTTCTGCAGCGCGACCGACCTCAGCATGCAGTGGTCGTACGCGGGCCCCATCGCGGGCATGGCTTGCACCAACGTCTCGGAGAGCGCCGAGTCACAGGCTGCCGCGTGGGCTGACAACTTTCTGTGTCTGCCGATGGGCGCGAACTGGCGGTTCACCTGGAGCTCAGCGGGACCGATCGCCGGGAAGACCTGCGTGCGGTGGTTCGAGCACTCGGACACGAGCGCGACGTGGCTCGACAACTGGCTGTGCGTCGAAGAGCGCACGGTGGGTATGCCCGTCGCGCCTGCTCCTGCACCGGATCCGCGGCCTTCGGTCGAAGAGCCCGCAGCCGAAGTTCCCCCTGCGACCGTGGTGACTGGTGATGAGCCGCCGGTCGCGATGCACCTTCAGTCGGTGGGCTGTTCGACGACTTCAGCCCAGCTCGCGATCTTCGCCGCGGTCGGCTGGTTGCTGCGCCGTCGCCGCGCGAGCAAGTGAGCGCAAGGCGGCATCGAGTGAGGGCAGCGGTCTACGTGCGTTCAGTCGAATGCACCACTTGTGTGAGTTTGATGGTGTCAGGACACCATCAGAGTCACACATGTGAACCCGCCGAGCTTCGACCCGAGGGCAGCGCCATCAGCCAACCCTCAGGAAACCGCGCTTCCCAAGGCAATTCACGGAGCAGGGCGGGTGAGTGCCAACTCGCCTTGCCGGCTGTAGTCGATGGCCTCGGCCAGAATGCGCGCAGCTTCTTGCGGCGCGTGAAAGCCCATCGAGTTCTCCGCGTTGACGAAGTCCAACCGGAACTGGGCCTGCCGCTGAAACTCGAGCACTGGAGCGAGCTTCTCCTCAGTGGCTCCGCTCTTCTTCGCGACCTCCACCGCCTTGATCAACTGCACCAGCGCATCTTCCGCGCGACCCATCAGCACATGGGTCCGCTCCTGGATGATCGCCACGCGGCCGAGCAGCTCTGCTTCGGGGAAGCGGTGGCAGGTCTGGCAGGATCGGGTGACGTCGAGCAACGGGCTGCGCACGTGGTGTGAGCTCACCTTCATCGCGCCTTCGCGCACGTACGGCATGTGGCAGTCGGAGCACGACACGCCCGAGCGCGCGTGAATGCCCTGGCTCCACATCTCGAACTCAGGGTGCTGGGCCTTGAGCACCTCAGCGCCCGTCTTCTCGTGCTTCCAGTCGTAGAACCGATGGCCGTCGGAGAACTTCGTGTCGTTCCACGTCGCTTCGATCTGCTCGACCTTGAGGCCGCGAGACCACGGGTACGTCAGCGTCATCTTCGGCCCGCAGTAGTACTCGACGTGACATTGCCCGCAGACCATTGAGCGCAGCTCCTGCCGTGACGCGTCGGTGTTGGGTTCGTAGTCGCGGGCGCGGTCACCCGTGCGCCACCGTTCGATCGAGGGCAGGTGCGGCGTCGGCTCTGCACTGCGCGCGAGCGCGGCGATGCCGACGAGGAAGCCAGGCTTGGTCACTCGCAAGCCCATGCCTTTGGGATCGTGGCAATCGATGCAGGCGACCGGGTGCTCGACCAGCTTGGTCGCCTCGTCGTACGGCAGTCTTCCCACGGTCTCGAAGCCCTTCATCAGCTGCTCCCGGCCAGCCGCGCTCTGCACCGGATCGTCCATGGTGCCGCTCGCGCCTTGCTTCAGTCCGGCCTGTCGGTACGCCACCGTGGTGGACGCGTGGCAGTGCAAGCAGGCGCCGGGTTGCGGCCGCTCGGTGACCCGCTTGGTGACGCGTTGATCTTCGAGCATGTGCGCGTGGCCCTGCCGCTGGTTGAAGTCGATGGCGAAGGCGTAGCCCGCGAAGATCTCTACCAGCCGCGGGTCTTCCTTCAGGCGGCTGACCGGTATGGCTTCACTGCCTGCCCCTCCGAAGCGCGTGGAATAGCGATCGGCCGTGCGCAGATAGCCGTCGTACTGCCGGGGGAAATTTTTCCCCCACTCGGCGGGGTTCACGGTCGCCTCGGTGAGCGTGACCACGTTGAAGTTCGAGGTCTTCGCCTCTTCCTGGCGTTCTGAGACGTTGGCCGCGAGCGCCAGCACCAGCGCAGTGCAGATGGCGGCAAAGACGGCGATGAGCACGTAGCGGGCGAGCTGAGACATGGGGTGCTCCTGGGGTCAGCGAGTCGGGCCGTGCCCGACGGATTGATGGCAGCGCACGCAGCCGTAGAGATCGGCCTTCGCGGTGGGGTCGGTGGGAACGCCGAGGGTGCCGTGCTCGATGATCGCACCCACCAGCGGCGCGTGGCAGCGCAGGCAGTTCGCCTCGAGCACCTTGGCGTTGCTGGGCTTGATGCGGATGGGCTCGGGGAAGTCTTGCAGCGTGAAGGCCTTGGAGTGGTTCCAGCCGTTGAGCGCCTTGACGTACAGCTTGGGGATGAGCCCACTGTGCGGCAGGTGGCAGTCGTTGCAGACGGCGACAGCGTGGTGTGAGCCGTGGCGCCAGCCGTCGTACTGCTCGCGCATGATGTGACAGCCGACGCACACCTCAGGATCGTTGGAGAGGTACGAGGTGCCCTTGGCCGCGACGAAGGTGTAGCCGCCGGAACCCATAAACGTCCCCACCAGCACCGCGGCGATCCCTGCACTCCAGCCGGTCGCGTTCAAGGCAGGCTGATGTTGCTCACCACATCTGCCATCTGCGTGTTGACCGTCGCGTGGGGCATGCCCGCCGCGAACGGGTTGACGGCCCAGGTCAGCGCATCGGTGATGGGGTTCGCGCCGTTCGCGTTGGTGAACAGCCGCAAATTGACCGTGCTGTTCCCGCGGAACGCAGCGCCCGAGTAGCTCGCGCGTGACGTCATCGTGGTGGTGTCCTGCATGAAGATCACCGGCATCAACACCGCTTGAATGCCAGTGGCGAGCGAGGCCGTCTTGGCAGCCACGATGCCGAAGCCCAGGCCACCCGTCGGAGCGGACATCGAACCGAGCACGATGTCCCCCGAGATGGTCACCGGACCGAACGCGAAGTCAGCCACCGTCTCCTGGTCGGCCACGATGGTCACCGGCTGCAGCGGGTTCGCCAGCAGGTTGAGCGCGATGCCGCCATTGCCGAAGCCGAACAACGAAGGCACCGGGTTCACCTGGCCGGGCATCAGATCGGTGATCACGTACGGGTACTCGGTCTCGTTGGGCGTGGTGATGATCTGGTAGCCGTTCTGCAACTGCTGGAGCAGCGCCGCCGGGTCGAGACCGCCCGTGAGCGCACCGGGATCGAGCAGCGACATCTGCAGGTTCTGCAGCGCGGGCGGGCGGGGAAGGGTGATCGTTCCACGCAAGGTGCCGAGGCCCGAACCGGACGCGCCGAGGTAGATGCGCACGTTCTCAGGGCCCGCCTTGAACGGATCGTTCAGGTCGAGCTCGATGGTCGTGGTGGCCGACTGGTAGTCGAGGAAGGGAATCAGCGCGCCGTCATCGTTGCGATCCGAGATCGCGCTGAGCCGGTGATTTCCCGTGCGCAGGCCCTCGTACGTGAAGGGGATCTCGGTAGGCATCGCGGGCTTGCCGAGCTCCTTGAGGTCCTGGTTGCGGAAGAGGCCGACCTTCTTGTTCACCGCGAAGCCACCGACCACCACCACGCCCGAGATGGTGCCTTTGGGCCCGCCCGCGCGGATCCACGTGCCTTCTTCGAGATCTCCGTCTTTGCCGTCGACCGAGGCGAAGTACTTCACCGAGGTGTTCGCGCCGATGGTCAGCGTGATGGGCGACTCGCCGGACACGCGGCCCAGCGAGCTGGTGCGAGGGTCTTCACCGTTGGTGCTGTAGAAGATCGTCGCGGGGCGCTCGGACTCGAAGGTGATGGTGATCTCACCGTTGAAGGGGCCGGCAGGCGGGGTCGCCTTCACGCGCGGGGGACCGAGCTCGGCGTCTGGCTCGATGAGGAGCGGGCCGGGCTTTTGACCACAACCAGATGACGCCAGTGCTGCGACGAGGACGAAGATCGGAAGGCGCATTTTCGGCGCGCATTCGGCTCGCCCACCGAGCGAAAGTCAACTCAGCGCGCGATGTCTGCTTCGAGCTGGGCGCCGGTTCGCTCCAGGCCGTTCTTCACCTGCTCAGGCACCGTGTCGGCGATCTCACAGGTCGGAGCGAGGGCCGCGAGGTCATCCATGTCCGACAGCGGGCAGCGGCGCGCCGCGAAGGTCACTCGCACGTCGCGCACGTGTTCATCGCCGCTGAGCAGGGTGACCATGCACTGGGTGAGCACCAGCCCGTCGGCCGTATTCCACGCGATCCACGGGCCGATCACGATGCCGCTCTCTTCGTTGGTGTCGCGAACGCCGCCGCAGTGCTTCTCGGTCGCGGCCACCACCCGCGCGAACACGTCAGCCGGCTGCTTGGTGCTGAAGTACGGCTGCGGCATCGTCCACGACTGCAGCGCGCACCCCGCAAATACGAACACCCCCGCCCACCTCATCGGCGCCTCTTTGCGGACAGGTCGCTGTTCACCAGCGGTGAGAAGAAGCAGTCCTTCTTCGTGTACTCATCGAAGGAGAACGCGAACCGGTAGCTCGCCGCCGAGCGCTGGTTGCAGTCGGTGCGTTCGCAGAACCGGCACGACACGCCGATGGGCACGGCATCACGCTTGAGGTCGGTCGTGGGCAGACCGTACGCGAGGTACTTCGAGTTCTCTGCGTGGGTGCCCAGGCCGATGGAATACGCGGTGCCGCGCACGATCGTGCCTTCGATGGGCTGCAACTGCACCTTGGCGAAGTCGAAGTACGTCGTGCCGTCGGGCATCGACGAGTACTGCCGGGTCAGCTGCGAGGGGTTCAAGAACGCGAGGTGCACCGCCCACTTGCCGCAATTTCCGGTCGAGGCGAACTTGATGCCGGTACCCGAGTACTTCTTGCTGATGTTCCCGGCGATGTCGGTGCGAATGAAGTGAAACGGCAGGCCCTTGCGCTTGGCGTCGGCGAGGTTGCAGACCCGGTGCGCCACGGTCTCGTAGGTGGTGCCGAAGATCGAAGAGAGCAGCTCGATGTCGTACCGCGTGCGCTGCACTTCTTTGAAGAAGTCGCCGTACGGGAGCATCAGCGCGCCCGCGAAGTAGTTCGCCAGGTTCACCTTGATGAGGCGGGGCGTCTCGGCGTGTTTGGTCTTCGCTCCGACGATGCGCTCGACCAGCCGCGTCTTGTCGAGCGTCAAGAGACCGAGCGTCGCGGCGATCTGAAACTTGAGCGGTTGCTCGGTGAGCGTGGGCGAGACGTCGAGCAGCTTTTCTTCCATCGAGAGCCGCCGCACCACCGAGCTGCCTTCCGGTGCTTCGGCGATGCGCGTCACGATGCCGAAGCGCGCCTCGAGCATCTTCATCAAGACGCCGGAGCCCAGAATGCGATCGTTACCGAAGTCTTTGCGCAGCGACTCGGCCTCTTCCTCGAGCTCGGGGAAGTAGTTCTGGTTGCTCTGCAGAAAGTCGGAGACCTCGTCGAAGGGCGAGTAGTCGAGGCGCGCATCGCCTGGCCCCGCAGCCGATCGCCCGCGCTCTTCACTCGAGAGCTGGGCCATGACGTTCTCGAGCTGAGAACGCGTGTTCTTGTAGAGGTTGAAGAGCGCCGCGACGGTGCCCGCGAGCTTGGGCTCGGCCGAGAGCGACTGCAGCGAGTCTTGATCGAGATCGAGCGTCTTGAGCAGCGGCTCGTCGAGCAGCTTGGCCAGCGCCTCGTCGACGCGGCCTTCTCCGAGCTGCGCCATGAACTCTTCGGGGTCGACCTGGAAGAAACGCAGCGCCTTCCACAAGAGCGGGAAGGGCGTCACGCGCTTCCCCTTCTCGATCAGGTTCAAGTAGGCGGGGCTGACGCCCAGCTCGCGAGCGCAGTCCGCCTGCTTCACGTTCTTCGACAAGCGCACCGCGCGAAGGCGGTGACCGACGTTGGCGTTGAGCGCGTTCTCGTTCATCAGGCAGTCAGCTCAGCCGACTTCAATGAGCTCGATGTCGAAGATGAGCGTGGAGTTCGGGGGAATGACGGGCGGGTAACCACCGGCGCCGTAACCGAGCTCGGGAGGAATGGTGAGCTTGCGGCGGCCGCCGACCTTCATGCCGGCCACGCCTTGATCCCAGCCCTTGATGACCATTCCGGCGCCGAGCTGGAAGTCGAACGGCTCTTTGCGATCGCGGCTCGAGTCGAACTTCGAGCCGTTGGTGAGGGTGCCTGTGTAGTGCACGGAGACTGACTGGCCCGACTTCGCTTCCGCGCCGGTACCGACCTGAATTTCTTCGATTTGAAGAGGCATGGCGGCGCACCCTACTTGTCTCCCTCTCCCTTTGGGAGAGGGTTGGGTGAGGGCTAAGCAGGTACCTCCGTGATCCCCTGCGCGAGGAGCGCAATCCCCTTCAGATCCTCGATCGCCTCCCCCAGATAGGGAGCCGCGATGGCAAACGCGGTCGACGGAACCTCGCCTCTGAGCTGATCGAGCAACGCGCGATCGCGAGCCACGCGACTGAGCTCGAGCCGAGCGAGCACCTTGAGCTTCTCCAACCCGGACTTCAGCGGAGCCGTCTGCTCGAGCGTGAGCGAATCGGGATCCACGAAGCCGTCGGTGCGAACCCAGCTGCGATTCAAGATGAACCCGGCGAACGGCAGCCCCATGCCCGTGATGCGATCGCGGAAGTACCGCGCATCGGCCAGCGCCGCCTGATCGGGGCTGGTCACGAGGAGAAAGGAAGCGTCCTTCGAGGTGAGCAACGACCGAACCCCTTCAGCGTGCGCGCGCATCGGCCCGAACATGCCGCCCATCGCCCCGAGGAACTCTTGAATCTCCTCGAAGAACTCCTTGCCGAAGATCTTGTTGAAGACGGTGCCGATGAGCTCAGTGGCCTTCTTGAAGATGCCGCGCGTCTTCGAGGGCATGAACAACGACAAAATCCGCTCATCGAGAAACCGAGCGAGCTTTCCCGGCGCCTCGAGGAAGTCGAGCGCATTGCGTGCGGGCGGTGTGTCGAGCACCACGAGGTCGTACTTCCCACTCTGCGACAACTCGTAGAGCGCCTCGGCGGCCGTGTACTCCTGCATGCCGGCGACGAGCTCGGACAGGTGCTTGAACAACCGGCTGTCGAGAATGCGCTGCGCCTGCTGAGGCGACGGAGCCATGCGCCGCACCAGGCTCTCGAACACCACGTCGGGGTTGAGCATCCACGCGTCGAGCGAGCCCGTGGTGACCCCGGCCTCGAGCAGCCGCTCCTTCGAGACCGACGCGGGCTCACGCATGTTCTGGGACAGCCCCATCGCCTGCGCCAACCGCTTGGCGGGGTCGATCGTCAGCACCAGCACGCGTCTTCCCTGGCGGGCGGCCGCAAGGCCAATCGCAGCAGCGGTGGTGGTCTTACCGACGCCACCGGCGCCGCAACACACGATCACCTTTTTCTCCGCCACCAGCCGGCCCAAATCGGGGGTCATGCGCGCGACCTTAGCCCCTTGGCCGAGTGACACCTGGAGTGAACATCGGCGTGGGGCCTGCGCGCTCCATGTGTAATGGATTCAAAGCGGTGTTCCGGGTGGTTGCATGTCGGCATCACGCTTGCTCACGGCCTGCTCATGCGCGCGATGGTGTTGGCCGGCACGTTGTTCATCCTGGGCTGTGAAGGCCGGGCGGGTGAGTACGGCGAGCAGCCCGCCGCGCAGCAGGAAGTGGTCATTCGCGACCGCAGTGGCCCGGAGCTCGTCTCCTTCACCTGTTCCTCGACCAGCGTGGCGACGCGCGAGTCGTTCACCTGCAGCGCCGAGGCCCGTCATCCGACCCAGGAAGGACTGCGTTGCAGTCTCGATGCAGGAGACGGTCGGCCGGCCGTCGAGCTCGGTGACTGCTCGTCGTTGAAGAGCACGACGCTGCGGTACTCGAGTCCCGGGGCCCACCGCGTCACGGTCACGGTGATCGATGCGCAGACCCGGGTGACGGGCCGCGCGCTGACGATGCAGGTGACGGGTCTGCCGAATCAGCCGCCCGAGGTCGTCGGGCTCTCGGCCTCGCGCATGTCCGGGGTGGCGCCGCTTCAGACCACCCTCAGCTGGAGCTCGACCGACCCCGAAGGCGACCCGGTGACCTGCGCGGTCGACGTCGGAGCAGACGGCACCATCGAGCACGCCGCCGTGGACTGCGTGACCGCCACCCTGGCGCTGCGCACCGTCGGCGCGATTCCCGTGAAGGTGATCGCCACCGACAGCAGCGGCCTCGCCAGCGCTCGCACGGTGACGTTGACCGTCGCGCCGCCGACCGCGGATCTGCGCATCGAGTCTGTCGAGTTCGGCCAGACGATCATGAAGGCCGGCCTCGAGCTGGTCGCTGACAAGCCGGCGCTCCTTCGCGTGATCGTGCTGGCGAACGAAGCAGGCATGAGCACGGTCGTGGAGGTCGAAGCGAAGCTCGGCACCACTTCACTCGGCAAGCAGCAGCTGATCGGCCCCGCGGTGGTTCCGCTCGCCACGACGCCGGCCGACCTCTCGAAGTCCTTCCGCTTCATGATGCCGCGCACGTGGCTCGTGGCCGGGGTGACGCTGAGCGTTCGCATCGACCCGCAGGACGAGGTGCTCGAAGCCGATGAGGTGAACAACGCGCAGGTGATCACCCCGAGCATGGGGCGCGACAACGTGCTGCACCTGACCTCGGTGCCGGTGGTGATGGGCGGCCAGACGGGTGAGCCCCTCGAACTCGAAGACATCATCACGGGGCTCTGGCCGGTGAAGGCGGTCGACGCGAAGACGCGCGCGCCCTACACGTTCGCGGGCACGCTCTCGTCGACGACCACGGAAGGGTGGGCGCAGCTTCTGGGTGAGATCGCCCAGGCCGCCGGCGCAGACGGCAGCAACCGCGCGTACTACGGCTTCGTGAAGCCCGGCTTCAGCAGCGGCGTCGCAGGCATCGGCTACCTCGGACAGCACGCGGCGATCGGGCGTGATGACTCGTTGAGCGTGGCGGCGCACGAGCTGGGGCACAACTTCGGCATCAACCACGCGCCGTGTGGTGGCGCTGGCGGAGCGGATCAGAGCTACCCGTATCCGAACGCGCAGATCGGCTCGTGGGGCTTCAACGGAACGCAGCTGCTCGCGCCCACGCAGTACGTCGACGTCATGAGCTACTGCTCGAGCGTCTGGGTGAGCGACTACAACTACGCAAAGGCGCAGCAGCACATGGAGAACGGTCAGACGTTCGACCCCACCGCCGTGCTGCCCGCGGTGACGACGGAAGACGCGCTGCTCATCTCGGGTCGAATCACCTCGGGTGGCGCGACGCTTGCTCCTCTTTATCGGGTGCACGCGGCCACGACGCCGCCCGTTGATTCCGACACGCGCGTGCTGCTCTCGCTGCGTGACGGGCGGCGCATCGAAGTGCCGGTGAAGTTGATGGAGCTCGCGGAAGGCGACGAGCTGCACTTCTTCGCGGTGATCCCGTGGATGGGCGAAGTCAGTGGACTGTCAGTCGCGCGCAAGGGCGTGGTGCTCGCGAAGCGTGATGCGAGCGAGCTGCCGTTGCCAGCGCAGGTGGACTTCAAGCGGGTCGATGCGAAGACGATTCGGGTCGCCTGGTCGGGAGCAGCCACGGCGACCATCGCTCACCTCGGTGCTCAGCGGACGACGCTGACGATCGGCGCGTCGGCGGGCATGCTCGTTCGTACCGAGGGGCTCGAAGGCGGTCAGTTCGAGGTGAGCCTGTCGAACGGTCTGCAGACGAGAACCATTCTCATCGCTGAGTAGGCGCGCTCCCTTGTCCCATCGGCGAGGGTTGGGGCGAGGGTCGAACAGCAGAGGCCACAGCCCTCAGGGTGCGAGTTGAACGGGAGTTTGCGTGCGTGCCCGAGTCGCGCGGGCCCTCTCTGCGCACTTCTTTTCCTCTCGCTGAGGCTGGCTTCGGCCAGGTGGGCGCCACCTGTGGTCTGACCGCACGTCCCCACGTGCGCTGAAACCACAGGTGCCAATCTCGCGTCCTCGCCCGCGGCCGAGGGGCCTGCCCGCGTCAGGCACCCCATGAAACCCCTCGACGCCTTCGCCCCCTGGGCTGTTGTTGCAGAACTATCAAACGACCGGTGCTTGGGGGGGCATCAGCTCGATGATGCGATGAGAGCCGGCATCGTTTGATAGTTCCGCAACGCTCGTGATCGTCTCGAGCCTGGCCAGCGAGGATCAGCCCAGCAAAGGCACCAGGTTCTTCGAAGTCTCGAGGCCCGTGCCCTCAACCTCAGCCAGCACCACAGTCCCCTGGGGATGCTTCTCGCGAAGCAGCTCGAGCGCCGAGCGGGCCCGGTCAATTCGCTTCATCTCACGCGCGCCGAACACCGACGTCGGCAGGGCCTTCATCAACTCAGCCCGCTCCTCACTCGAGAACGGATCTGCCGGCACGCGGTTCACCACGATCGCCGACACGGGCAGCTTGTGCTTCGCGAGGCCCTTCTCCAGCTCCATCGCTTCGGTCACCGGCAACGTCTCAGGCAGCGTGACGATCACGCACGCGGTGATCGCGGGGTCGGTCAAGAACGTCACGCCCTCGAGCGCGGAGCGATAGATCGGCCCACCCGGAATCACGCGGGTGAGGAACTCGGGAATCTGAGCGAGCGCCAGCGCGTGACCGGTCGCCGGCGAGTCGATGATGCACAAGTCGAACATCGGCCCGCCCGAGGGGTGCTTGCGCTTGGCGAGATCGAGCATCCGGTACATCACGCCCATGTCCGAGAACCCGGGCGCGGCCGAGAGGAACTTCTTGAGCCCCTGGCTGCGCATCGCCGTGTCGGCCAACAACTTGAGCGGCAGCGCGTCTTGCAGAAATCGCAGGTGCCCCATCGTGGGCGTCAGCAGCGTCACCCAGAGGTTCTCGCTGACCAGCACCGGCTCTTCGGTCGGCTTGGGGCCGCCGAGCGCTTCGTACAAAGCTGAGGGCGTGTCAGCGCTGGGAACGATCTCCGCCAGCAGCACGCGCTTGCCGCGTTGACTGAAGCCTCGACCGAGCGCGGCAGTGACCGTCGTCTTTCCCACGCCGCCCTTACCGGTGACGATGATGCAGCGGCGTTGCACGAGATCGAGGAGCGACATCAGCTGCGGTGAGGGTACACCGTTCCTCTCGAGCCTGGGACTTGCATCGCCGGCGATTTCAACCGAAGCAACACGCCCACCGTTCGCATCGAGCGCAGTCGAGATGCCACCTCTGCATCGCGCGCCAAGTGACCCCTCGACTTCGCTCGGGGGGAACGGTGCTGTTCCTGAGGAGAGCCCGAGAGCAGTCGAGGGATTACCTCTGTTTCGCTCGGCAAGTGACCCCTCGACTGGGGCCAACCCGCTCGGGATGAACGGTGTGCCCTCTCGAGGCTCCTTCAACAGAGGGAAACGCTCAAAGACACTTCAAGTTGGTGTTCAGCGCCTCACGAAGATTCTTCGGCGGGGGCATGTTCACCTGGTTCGCGGCCATGGCGTCAGCGAACTCCTGAGCGGTCTTCGGCTGCAGGCGGGGGTTCTGCTTCTTCTCGCGCCCCAGAGTGCTCGCCTGGCGCCCCTCGTAGTCATGCGCAGGCAGCACGATCGTGTCGTCGGGCAACGCCGCGAGCAGCTTCTGCAAGCTGTCGAACAATGAAGCCGAGTTGCCGGTGGGCAGATCGGTGCGTCCGACGGCGCCAATCAACAAGGTATCGCCCGTGAGCACCCGACCCGGTAGCACGAGGCAGATCGCGTCGTGCGTATGACCGGGCGTCGCCACCACGCCGATCTTCAACGAGCCCAGCGCGATCTCATCACCATCGACCAGCCCGCGATCGACACACGGCGCCGGCGAGTTGGCGTGCATCAACATCTTCGCGCCCGTCAGATCCTTCAGGCGCACCGAGCCCGACAGGTGATCCGCGTGGGTGTGCGTCTCGATCGTGTACCGCAGCGTGTAGCGGCGCTCGGTGATGAGATCGATGTACGACTCCACGTGCCCACGGATGGGGTCGACCAGCACCGCCTCGCGGGTCGTGCGATCGGCGATCAAGTAGCTGCGGCACGGCTCGTTGCCGTTGAGCACCTCGAAGTCGTAGCCGAGCTCGGTCGCGTCAGCCGCCACGCTGGTCTCGGCCTCCTGGTGCGAGGCCTCCATCCACTTATCGGCGCAGCGGCCGGCGAACTCGGCGCTCACCGTGTCGCCCTTCACCCGGTACTGGCCCTTCCACTTGCGATCACGCACGCGCTCGACGAACTCGAGCAGCCGATCGACGTCGGTCTCGTCATTGTAGAGCCCCACGCTGCAGCGCACCGCGCCCGTGGGACCCGCCTTCGACGTACCGCGGCCCAGCAGGCGATCCACGTAGATGTGCGCGCAGAAGCGCCCGTTGCGCACGGCGATGGCGCCTTCTTCGGACAGCACCGCGGCCGTGAGCAGATCCGACACGCCCTCGACGTTGAACGACGCCACGCCGAGCCGCTTCTCAGCGTCACCGGGCCCGTACACCTTCACGCCGTCGAGCTTCTCCATGCCGTTGAGCAGCCGCTTCATCAGCTTCACTTCGTGCGCGCGCACCTCGGGCAGCCCGATCGATTGGAGGAACTGGAGCGCCTTCGCCATGCCCACCACCCCCGCGATGTTCGGGGTGCCGCCCTGGTGGCGATCCGGCGCGGGCAGATACTCGGCGCTGCGCTGGGTGACCTGGGTCGCGGTGCCTCCGCCCGCGATGTACGGGGGCGCTTCGTTCATCAGCGCGCGCGGCCCGTAGAGGAAGCCGGCGCCGAACGGCGCGTAGGCCTTGTGACCGGCGCCCGCGAGGAAGTCGATGTGCTCGGGGTGATCGAACGGCTTCACGTCGATCGGCATGCGCGCGAGCGCCTGCGCCGCATCGACGAGGATCAACGCCCCCTGCTCGTGCGCCATGCGCGCGATCTTCGCGATGTCAGGCATGAAGCCCGTGACGTTCGAGCCCGCGGTGACGGCGACCAGCTTCACCTCGTTGTTCCGCAGCAGCTCTTCGACGTGGTTCAGATCGAGCTCACCCTGATCGTTGACCCGCGCGCGCAGCACCGAGCCGCGGCTGCGATGAGGCAGCTCGTTGCTGTGGTGCTCCATCTCGGTGGTGAGCACCTTGCCCGGGTGCTCGGCCATCACGTGGCTCGCGAGATCGATCGCCTGGGTGGTGTTGTTGGTGAAGCACACCGCGCCGCGCTTGAGCTCGGCCCCGATGTAGTCGGCCACGATGTAATAGGCCTCGTCGAACCGCTCCGTCGCCTTGCGAGAGAGGTGGTGATTGGCGCGGTGAATGTTGGCGTACTCGCGCGAGACGAACTGGGTGTACGCGTTGAGCACCGAGGCCGGCGCGTGCGTGCTGGCCGCGTGATCCATGTAGACCAACGGACGCTCGCCTGAACCGAGCACGGGCACGCGGCGGCCGACGATGGCGAACTCTTCGCGCACGGCCTGCCAGTCGAGCTTCGCGCCGGGCAGCCGGCAGACCGCGCTCGCACCGGCGATCGGCAGGCCCAGGTGACGCCAACGCTCGATGCCACCGGCGAGGTTCTTCACCTGCGAGTAGCCCATCTTCATCAGCGTGTCGGCCACCAGCGCCGAGCGGTTGCCCGTCGCGCAGTACACGACCACCGGCGTGTCGCGATTGGCGATGTGTTCGTGCACGTGCTTCTCGACCAGGCCGCGGGGCAGCAGCACCGCGCCGTTGAGGGTCTCATTGCCGATCTCGTCAGCTTCGCGGCAGTCGAGCAGCACCGGTGCGCTCTTCGCGGTGTCCTCGCACGAGATCTCGGGAACGCGGGAAAGCGCGTCTTTGACGAAGTCTTTGTAGGACCAGGGCTGGCTCATGCCGCTGCATTACCTTCAGACGCGCTTTCAGTCGACCCGCGCCGTCTACGCACTGCGTCGTTCCAAAGGGACAATGCCGCCCATTCTTGGGGTAAGCGCCGCCCGGTGCAGCCTTCCCCCACGGCCCGTCTCGCGCTCCCGATCTTGATCGGCGGGCTCGGAGTCGGGCTGGTGGCGCGGCTGGTCTTCGCGTTTCACGACGACGGGCTGCTGTGGCCCGACGAGTACTACCAGTCGTTGGAACCCGCCCACCGCGCGGTCTTCGGCTACGGCTGGCAGGCCTGGGAGTTTCTCGAAGGCGCTCGCCACTGGACCTTGCCCGGCTTCGTCGCCGCGTTGATGAAGCTGAGCACCGCGCTCGGCTGGGACTATCTGCCGACCATCGAAGTGACCTTCTGCCTCGCCGGTGTGGCCACCGCGTTGGCGACCTATCGCCTCGCCCGAGCGCAGCGAGCCACACCGTTTTCATCAGCCGTCGCGGCGGCCACCTTCGCGCTGATGGGCCTGGCCGTGTACGTGGCGCCGCGCGCGATGGGCGAAACCCTGTCGGCCCTGCCCGTCACCTTCGCGTTCGCGGCGCTCTGCCGACCTTCGACACGTTGGCGGCTGCTCCTGGCCGGCGTGCTCTTGAGCCTCGCCGTCGCGCTGCGTCTGCAGAACGGCCTCTTCTGTCTGGGCGCGCTCGCGATGCTGTTGGCGGATCGAAGACGCGCGGATGCGGGGGTGCTGCTGGGCGTGCTCCTGCTCGGGGCCATCGCGTACGGCGCGGTCGATCACCTCACCTGGGGTTCGCCCTTCCATTCCGCGCGTCAGTACCTGCGCTTCAACCTGATCGAAGGTCGCGCGTCAGCGTTCGGCACCGCGCCCTTCCTTCACTACGTGGGTGCGTTGGTGACGGCGGAAGGCCTGACGTTGGTGCCCGTCGTCGCGCTCACGGTGTACGGCGCACCGAGCCATCGAGCGGTCCCCCTCATCGCGTTCGCCTTCTTCCTCGTGCACTCGTTCATTCCTCACAAGGAGCTTCGCTTTCTCTTCCCGATCATCCCGCTGCTCTGTGCACAGGCCGCGCTCGGCCTCGATCGACTCGGTTCTCCGCGCCCCGCCTTCGCGTTGTTGGTGCTCTCGGTGGCCTCGCTCGCCACGCTGCCCACGCTGACCTTCTGGCGCCTGGGCATCTGGAACCCGAAGGGCTCTCTGTCGGCGATCGACTATGCAGGTCCGGAAAACCGGTTGCTGCGGCGCGCGAGCAAGCTCACCGATCTCTGCGGCCTGAAGCTCGCCAGCATCGAGAACTGGCGCACCGGCGGTTACGCGTACCTGCACCAGCGCGTGCCGATGTATCGCTTCCAACCGCCTGAAGCCGGCGAGGGTCACTTCAACTACGTCATCGCGCGGCGAGGCACGGTGGTCGGCACCGAAGCCGCCATCGAAGGCGAGCTCGCGCTCATCAAGCTGCCCACGGGCTGCACTCCCGATCTCACCTATGACTGGCACCTCGAGTAGCCGCCGCTTTCAGGTGGCGCTGGGGGCGATCGCGTTCGGCGCGTTCCTGCTGCGCGTCTTCCCGTTCTTCGGGCCCGACGGCGCATGGAGCTACCGCGTCGACTACGACGAAGGCGTCTACTTCAGCTCGGCGTCGCTGCTGCTCGACGGCGTGTTGCCCTACCGCGACTCCGTGTTCGTTCACCCGCCGGGGCTGCTCGTCTTCCTCTCGTTCACCTCGTGGACGCGCTCGTTCCTCGGCATCGACGGGGCGTTCGCGCTGAGCCGGTGGATCGCCGCGTTGCTGGGCACGATCAACGTGCTGCTGGTGGCGAGGTTGCTGCTGCGCTGGCCGCTCTCGTGGTGGGCGGCGTTGGCCGGGGCCGCGTTCTACGCGACGTATCCGGAGATCGTGCAGAGCGAGCGCGGGCCCTTCCTCGAACCGCTGCTCAACCTGGTCTGCCTGTCGCTCGCGACGGCAGTCGTCACCGCGGCCACCAGCACGCAGCGCACGCGATCGATCTGGCTCGCCGGAGTACTCGCGGGCGCGGCGGTCTCCATCAAGCTCTGGGCATTGCTCTGGGTCGCCGGGGCCTTCTGGGGGCTCAGCGCGTTCGCGACCAGACGACAGCTGCTCCAGTTCCTCGCCGCGGCCGCAGTGGGCTGGGCGATCATCGTGCTGCCGTTCGCGCTGCAGGCGCCCGCTGCGTTCTTCATGCAGACCGGCCTCTTCCACGCATGGAGACCGCCCGATGGAATCACCGAGCGACTTCCGCGCGTGGAGCAGATCATCGCGCTCAGGCATCTCGCCTCGCCGCTGCTCGCGTTGCTGATGCTGGTGGTGCTGGTGATACGCCGGGGCGCGGCCTTGACGGTGGCTGCTCGGGTGATCGCGCTCGCCTTCGTGCTCACCCTCGCCGCCTTCTTCAGCTCGCCTTCGTACTGGGCTCAATACAACGCACACCTGATCGCCTCAGAGGCCGTGCTCGCCGGTGCGCTGGTTGGCTCGCTGTCACCCCGTGCACGCTGGGGAGCAGCGGCGCTCATCACCCTGAGCCTCGGCCTCTCGATCGCCCAGTGCGTGAAACGCGCAGAAGGCGACGATCGACATCTTCTGCTCGCGCGCTCACCGCTGCGCTCGACCTCTGACTGCGTGTTTACCTTCGAGCCGGGCTGGTCACTGGCTGCGGGCAGACTTCCGCCGCGAGTCGGTCCCGCACCGATGATCGTCGACAGCTATGCCCACCAGTTGCTCGAGGCGGTCCAGGGCGGGCAGCGCTTTCAGAATTCGAAGGCGGCCTTCGCGGCGAGTCAGACCCCGCTCCCGATTTTGGAGCAATGCCAGAACGTGGTGCTCGGCGAGCGCGGCCTTCGTCAGTTGTCGGAAGCGCAGCTCAACCGGCTCGAGTCCACGCACGTCAGGACTGAGCTGTCAGGGTTCGAGGTCTGGCAGCGGCGTCGTGACAGTCCCTGATCGAGCTCGTCTGCTGCCATTGATCGCCCTCCTTGGGGGGGCCCGAAACGAAGGGCCCCTGGGGCTCTACGTGTCGCCGGGTGCGTTTCGTTTCTACGCAGGCGGCACGGTGGGTACGTCGGTCATGAACGAACCCACGGGAACCCAGACTCAGACGTGCATGAGCACCTGTTCGAGAACGGAGACCGGCTCGTTCCGAGTCGCGGGCGTCGCGATGGTGGGCGGCGGCGCGCGCTGGCAGGCCACCTCGATGGTGTCACTCGCGCTCGAGGGTTGGATGCCGCTGAGCGACAACACCCGCTATCCGTTCATGCTCGCGCTGACGCTGCGCATCGGTGATTTCGGAACGACGCCGCCCGCAGCGTTGAAGCTCAGCGCGCCCCCGCCACCACCCGACGTCACCCCTGAGCCGGAAGAGACGCCGTTTGCGATTTGAACGGCTCGGCGAGCCCCAGCCCGATGACCAACATCAACGCCATGCTGACCGGTGCCTGAAAGAGCGGGTCGTGCGCGAGTGACAGAATCGCGAAGAGCGCGATCGAACCCTGCGTCAGCGCACCGTACGGCCGACGCCGCGCGATCACCGCGAGCCAGCCCAACAACGCGACGAAGCCGAGCGCTCCGGGGATGCCGATCTCCGCGGCCATCGAGAGGTACTGGTTGTGCGCCTTGCCCGGGTTGTCCTTCACGTGCTCAGCCATGTTCGGATCGCTGAACTTCGACGGCCGAAATTGACCGGGGCCGATGCCCACGAAGGGGTGTTGCCGCACCGCCTCTACGCCCGCCGCCATGTGCTGGGTGCGCTGCCCGCTGCCTTGATCCGTCAACGCCGAGGCGAAGCGTTCACGAAGCGGCGTGATGCTCAGCACGCAGATCAAACCGGCCAGCCCCAACCCCGCGCACACCATCAGTCCCCGCGCAGGAGAAGCCGAGACCAGCGCCACCGTCAGCCCCGCCGCGAGCGTCATCGAGACCGCGCCCATGCGCGCGTATGCGAAGATCCACACGGCGATGAAGCCGGCCAACCCGAACGCGATCGCAGCAGCCCGGGCGCGGCCAGTGAGGTAGCGAGCAGCGACCACCGCTCCCACCACCGCCATTCCCGAGACGTGCCCGAACTTGAGGCGGGGAAAGAGCAGGCCCCCGCCCATGAAGGTGCCTGACTC
>JBKJSE010000198.1:0-5593 GCA_046595925.1 Archangium sp.
TTTCGACCGAAGGAACACGCCGGTCCTCCCGAGCGGAGTTGAGGGAGTACTTCTGCCTCGCGCGGCAGGTCACCCCTCGACTTCGCTCGGGGGGAACGGTGCTGTTCCTTAGGAGCGAAGTCGAGGGGTCACCTGCCGCGCGGCGCAGAGGCGGCATCTCGACTGCGCTCGATGCGAACGGTAGGTCTGTTGTTTCGGACGAAATCGCCGGCGAAGCTGGTAACGGTGTTCGCTCGTATTGCCGAAGCCTTCTTCAACACCCTCTTCGGGAGAGTGCCGAATCAGTCGCGATCTTCAATCAGATCCTTCGCGCTCAACTCAGGCGCAGCGCGACCGTGCTCGAAGTCGAGCAACCCCAGCTCGGCGTACTTCGGGCGAATGCGATCGCTGAGCAACCCGATGCGCTTCAGGTTGGGAATCACCCGCTTGAACATCGTTCGGCGGAACATCTTCATCATCTGCGACTGCAAGACGAGCTGTTCCCACTGCGCGCGGCTCATCGCGTGGCCGTAGTACTCGTCGTAGAACTCGTGGGCGAAGAAGCGGTTGCGCAAGAAGAGTGAGATCTCGAACGCCCAGTCTTCCCGCTCTCGCTTCTCGCGATCCGTCAGCTTCGAAATGAACTCCTGAAGCGCCAGCACCCCGTAGTGCACGTGCCGCGCTTCATCGCTGATCACGTAGGTCAACATCTGCTTGAGCAACGGTTCGCGCGTCTGCTGCTGGATCATCCCGAAGGCGCCCAGCGCGAGCCCCTCGATCATGATCTGCATGCCGAGGAACTTCATGTCCCAGCGCGAGTCGCTCATCAGCGCGTCGATCACCACGTACAGGTTGTCGTTCACCTCGTATTTCTTCTCGAGCTTGGTGGTGAGGTAGCTGTGGAAGACCTCGACGTGGCGGCCTTCGTCGACGACCTGCGTGCTGCCGTAGAGCTTGCCGTCGAGCCACGGCACCGCCTCGGTCACCTGGCAGGCAGCGAAGAGCGCGCCCTGCTCTCCGTGGAGAAACTGCGAGAGCAACCACGAGGTGATGCCGCGGCGTTGCTCGGCCTTTTCCTTCGGCGTCGCGAGCCCGAACTGCTTGAGGCCGTACACGGGCAGGAAGTCCCACGGCAGCAGCGGCGTCTCGTCGGAGAGCGGGTCGACCTGCTGCGACCAGTCGAGATCCTTCTGGGGGTGCCACTGTGAATCTTTCGCGGCCGCGTAGAGCCGCGCGAGCTGCGGGCGATCGCGCAGGTAGTGCCAGTCGAAGTGCACGGGGTAGCTGACCGGCATCAACGTGGTCGAGGTCGACTTGCCGACCTGCTGCACCATGCCGCGCCAGGCGGGGCCGAGCAGCGACTTGAGCACCGTGAGGTTCCCGCTCGCGCTGGCATCGCGCATCAACGGCAGGGTCTGGAAGAGGTTACCGAGCGTGGTGAGGGCGGTGGTCATCTCAGCTCTCCTTCTTGAAGCTCGCGGCGAGGAGCGCTGCGAAGTGGGTATCGAGATCCTTCGGGCGAGCGGTCTCGTGGAGCAGGCCGAACGCGAGGAAGCTCCAGAACGCGTCGGCGATCTGCGCGGGCGTGCGGCCGTCGTTCGGGCGGTACCAGGTGGCCACCCAGTTGATCGCGCCGAAGCCGAAGTGACGTACGAGCGCGATGTCGAGCAGCGGCCGGGCGACGCCTGACGCGTGCGCTTCGAAGAGCAGGCCTTCCCAGAAACTCTCCAGCCGTTCCCGCTCGCGAATGACACCCGCAAGCGCCCCCGAGGTGAGCGAGCGCCAGTCGAAGAGCAACACGTAGAGCGAGTCATCACCGTTGCAGAGCAGCTCGAGGTGGGCGCGCAGCCCCAGGCGCAGGCGTTCGATGGCGCTGGGCTCGCCAGCGGTCGCGGTCTCGACCGATCTGATGGCCCGCTCGACGCCGCGCTTCATCAGCGCCACCAGGATGTCGTCCTTGCTGGAGTACCGGTAGTGCAGGCTGCCCGGGAGCATCTGCGCGGCCGAGGCGATCTCTCGCACGGTAGTCGCGGCAAAACCCTTCTCGCGGAACAGCTTGCCCGCGGCGAGCAACACCTTTTCATCGGTGTCCACGGCCACGGGGGGCGCTTCAGTACGGCGCGGCGCGACGGGCTGCGTCTTGGTCATCCGACCAAACTAGCTTGGTCGTTTGACCAAGATCAAGGGCACCCCGGCGCTTGACCTTCCTTCAACGGCTTCCGCGCGGCTCACCAGACGTTGCAGCGCTCCGAACCGGCCCGCACCATCTTCGTCTTGTCGGCGCACTGGAACGCCTTCCTAAACGCGTCGCTGTTGCTCAGCGGCCCGTTCACGCGCCAGTACGGAGGCGAGTGCGTGTCGGTGGTGACGCGCTGCCGCGCCTCTTCCGGCCGCACCTTCGTGCACCACGACTGCGCGAAGCCGAGGAAGAACTGCTGCGACTCGTCGAAGCGCAGCGACTCTTTCGCCGCGCCCTGCTTCGAGTACCAGTCGAGCATCGCCGCGTGCGCGAGCTTGAGCCCACCGAGGTCGGCGACGTTCTCGCCCAGCGTGAGATCACCCTTCACCTTCAGATCGTCGATCACCGTGTAGCCATCGAACTGGCTCTTCACGCAGCCCACGCGGTCGACGAAGGCCTTGCCGCTCGCCTCGCTCCACCAGTCCTTCAGGTTGCCGTCGGCGTCGTAGCGGCGGCCGTGATCGTCGAAGCCGTGGGTGATCTCGTGCCCGACCACCATGCCCATCGACCCGAAGTTCACCGCGTCCGTCGCCACCTTGTTGAAGAACGGCGGCTGCAGGATGCCGGCGGGGAAGACGATCTCGTTGAGCTGCGCCTCGTAATAGGCGTTCACCGTCGGGGGCGACATCCACCACTCGCCCCGATCCACCGGCTTGCCGATCTTCTTCAACTCGCGCGCGAACTCGAAGCGGCGCGTGGCCAGGGCGTTCGAGAAGAACGACTTCCGCTCGGTCTTGAGCGCGGTGTAATCGCGCCACGCATCGGGGAAGCCGATCTTGTTGTGGCCCACCATCGAGCGCGCCTTCAGCAGCGCCGCCTTCTGCGTCGGCTCATCCATCCAACCGAGCGTGCCGAGGTTCCGCTCGAAGCTGCCGAGCAGGGCCGTGACCATGGCCGTGGTGCGCGCCTTCGAGTCTTCGGGGAAGAGCCGGCGGGTGAACTCGCGGCCGAGCGCCTCGCCCATCGCGCCATCGACGTACGCCACGCACTTCTTCCACCGCGGGCGATCTTCCTTCGCGCCCGAGAAGTTCTTCGAGTTGAAGGCGAAAGCCTCCTCCTGGAAGGCCTTCGGCAACATCGTCACCGAGCCCCGCAGCACCACCCAGGTCAGGTACGACTTGAGCACCTCGGGCCTGGTGTCCTTCGCGATCGCGCTCAGCTCGACGAAGAACGGCACGGAGCTCACGTTGATCGCCTGCAGATCCGACATGCCCACGCCGCTCAAGTAGGTGCCCCACGAAAAGTCTGCCGCCTTCTCGAGCAGGCCCTTGCGATCGATGCGGTTGTAGACCTTGTCGGGATCGCGACGCTCGACGCGCGTGAGCGAGGCCTTCGCCAGCCGCGTCTCGAGCGCCATCACGGCCGAAGCTGACGCCTTGGCTGCTTCCGGCTTCTCACCGGCGAGCGTGAGCATCTTCTCGACGTACGCGACGTAGTTGGCGCGGATGTCGGCCATCTTCTGGCTGTCGGCGACGTAGTAGTCGCGATCGGGCATACCCAGCCCGCCCTGGAAGAGCCCCGCGATCACCTCGGTGGAGTTCTTGTGATCCTGCTCGCTGCCGACGCCGAAGAACGGCTTGAACCCCGCCGTGTGCAACGCAGCCACCGCCTTCGCGAGCCCGCCCGCGCTCTTGATCGCCGTCGTCTGCGCGATGAACTTCTTCGCTTCGGCCAGGCCGTTCTTTTCGACGGCCGCCTCGTCGCTGCAGGTCGCGTAGGCATCGCCGAGCTGCTTGGCGAAGGGCGTGCCCGCGGGCAGCTTTCCAGCCGCCGCTTCTTCGAGAATGCCCTTGAGCGCCTCATCGTTGCGATCTGAGATCGACACGAAGCCGCGCGAGTAGAGCGGGCGATCGCCGGGGATCTCGGTCGTCGCCATCCATCCGCCGCAGGCGTACTGGTAAAAATCGTCGCAGGGGTTGGCAGTCAGATCCATCACCAGCTCATCGAGGCCCGCGGGCATCGGCTTGCTGAGATCGGCGACCCACGGTTTCGGCTCGACCTGCGCGACCACAGGCGCGGGAGCGGGCTCCACAGGACGGGTGACGGGCTGCTGCGTGGCACACGAAGCGAGCAACAGTGCAGCGAGACGCGGGGTCTTCATTGATGAAACCTCCTCGAACAAAATTCGAGGAGGCTTCTACCACCGGCACTCCTACTTCGTGCCCAGCATTCCCTTCTTCAAGTTGTCGTCGACGGGCTTCGCGCCGAGCCAGACGTTGAAGAGCGCGTCGGCGAAGTCTTTGCCCTCGGCGACGTAGCTGTCCTTGCCGCCGTCGATCATGGTGCCCTTGCCCGGCACGTACTGAATGACCAGCGAGGAGCCCTTCTTCACGTCGGTGATCTTGTCGGTGAACTTGTTGAGGCGCTCTTGCAGGGGCGTGAGGTCCTTCGTGTTGTTCGCGAAGCCTTCCTTGATCGCCTCGACGACGGCCTTCTTGTCGAGATCGCGCAGCATCTTCAGCTCGACCCGGCGCACTTCGTCGGCCTTGATGATGTCGCCTGAGTTCTTCGAGGCGTGCTCGACGTAGAGCGAGGCCACGTACACCTTGAAGACGAACTTCTGGCGCAGGCCCATGCCGTTGAGCTGCAGGGTCTTGCCGTCGACGGTCATGGTGTCGGGCGAGCTCACGCCTTCGAAGTCGGCGGCGAACGCGGGGGCCGCGGCGAGGGCGGCGATCAAGAGGAAACGCTTCATTGGGAACTCCGGGTGTTCAACCGTGGGACTTCGCGAACTGCTCCATGAAAGAAACGAGGACCTCGATGTCCTGCACGGACACCGCATTGTAGGCCGAGACGCGAATGCCACCGGCCGTGCGATGCCCCTTGAGCCCGATCATGTTGGCCTTCTTTGCTTCGGCCACGAACGTGGCGTCGAGGGCCTCCGACGGGCACCGGAAGACGATGTTCATCACCGAGCGCGACGCCTTTTCGACGGGCGCCGTGAAGAAGCCGCTCAGGCGATCGAGCGCGCCGTAGAGCAACTCGGCTTTCCGGGTGTTGCGGCGCTCCATGCCGGGAAGTCCGCCCTGCCCTTCCATCCACTGGAGCACGTTGCCCACGAGGTAGATCGCGAGCGTGGGGGGCGTGTTGTAGAGCGAGTCGTTGTCCGCGTGCGTCTGGTAGCGGAAGATCTTCGGGATGTCCTTGCGGGCGCTGGCGAGGAATTCTTTGCGCGCGATCGCGACCAGCACGCCTGAGGGGCCGAGGTTCTTCTGCGCGCCGGCGTAGATGAAGTCGAACTTCGAGACGTCCATCGGCCGCCACATGAAGTCGGAGCTCATGTCGCAGACGTGCGGCACCTTGCCCGTGTCGAGGAAGGTGTGGAACTGCGTGCCGTAGATGGTGTTGTTCGAGGTCGAGTGCACGAAGGCCGCG
>JBKJSE010000043.1:0-4906 GCA_046595925.1 Archangium sp.
GGGGATCAACCCAGACTTACTTGCTGGTCAGATCGCGATAGCCCGGGCGCTCGGTGATCGGCTGCTTGTTGCCGAGGTAGTGGCGCTGCGTGGCGATCTTCTCCTGCAACAGCATCAGCCCGTCGAGGATCTGCTCGGGGCGGGGAGGGCAACCGGGAATGTACACGTCGACCGGGATGATCCGGTCGATGCCCTGGAGCACGGCGTAGTTGTCGTAGAAGCCGCCCGACGACGCGCACACGCCGAACGCGATCACCCATTTGGGCTCGGTCATCTGCTCGTAGACGCGCTTGAGAATCGGCGCTTGCTTCAGGTTGATCGTCCCCACCACCATCAGCAGGTCAGCCTGCCGAGGCGAGAAGCGGGGGAACTCTGCGCCGAAACGCGAGATGTCGTAACGACCGGCGGCGACGGACATGTACTCCATGCCGCAGCAGGCCGTGGCGTAGGGGTAGGTGAAGAGCGAGTACTTCCGCGCCCAGCCCAGGCCCTTGGAGATCATGTTCTGGATGAAGCCCTGGGCGTCATCCTTCCGGGTGGTGATGATCGGCAAGTCGTCGGACATTGTTCAGCTCTCCCAGTCCAGCGCGCCCTTTTTCCAGACGTATGCGAGCGCGGCGACGAGCGTTGAGGCGAAGACCGCCATGGTGATGTACCCAAACCAACCCAGTGCCTTGAAGTTCACGGCCCACGGGTAAAGAAACACGGCCTCGACATCGAACACGATGAAGAGGAGCGCGACGACGTAAAACTTCACCGCGAAACGCTGGCGAGCCGAGCCCATCGGAGCGTTGCCGCCCTCGAAGGGCTCTGACTTGACGGCGCTCATGCTGCGCGGGCCGAGTGCACCGGCCAGAAAAGGAATGATGACGGCCAGGCCGCCGGCCAGCAGCAGAACGACTGCCACCGGAAGGTACGGAGTGAGGGGGTTTTCCATCGCAGAGCCACCATAAGGATCCACGCTTTGACGGTCAAAGCGTTTCTCCTAGGGTTGCGCGTCATGGCGGGCGAGACCAGCAGCTCCAGTTTGCTCCTCGATGAGTTTCTCGAGGCCGGCGACGCCCGCGCGCTGCCCGAGCTGCTCGGTTCACGCGCCCAGAAGAAGCTCGCGAGCCTCGCCCAGGCGCTCTTCACCGAGCCCCGGCCGTTCGCCCGCAAGCTGCTCGAGGGCTACATCGCCGACGGCTGCGATCGCCCCGGTCACCGGGTGTTCGTCAAGACGCTCTTCAAGCTCGCCGAGAAGGCCAACGACACCGAGCTGCTGGGCCACTTCGCGGTCGCTTTCGACCGCCTGGTCAAACGCCGACTGGTCACCCAGAGCCGGTGGGACTGGCAGAATCGCCGCTCGGTCACGGAGCAGCTCCTGCTCGAGCCCCGGGAGCTGCTGCGTCGGCTGCCTCGATGGCGAGGTGCCGGGAAGCGCAGCTACACCAACCCCCTTACCGGCGTGACGACCCGCGTAAACCGCCCGCACATTCCGCTGGTCAACCCTCACCGCCACTGGGGCCGCAACCCGAAGACCAACAAGTGGGAGTCGATCTGGAGCGGGGGAGGGGACGAGCGGGCCGATCCGCTCCACTTCAGTTTCTCGACGCGCCGCTACCTGCAGCGCCGCACGTGGCGTTGGTACCGAAAGCTCTTCAAACAATCGGCGCTCGACTACCGGCAGCACGTGATGCCGGTGCTGGCCCGGTACCGCGATGAGCACCTGGCCACCACCGAGTCGCTGCTCGACGCGTGGTTCCTCATGCACGCGTTGTACGGCGGCTCCGAAGTGCTGCTGCGCGCCCCCCTGGGGGTGAAGGTGGCGGAGGGGAAGAACCTCTCCGCGCTGCAGTTCGCGCCCTTCGCGCCTGACGCGTGGAAGGAAGGGCACGAGGCGCTGCTCGATTTGGTGCTCACCGCGGGTGCGCGGCCCGTGCGGCGATTTGCGATCTGGGCGCTCGAGACGCATCACGCAGCGCAGCTTCAGGGGTTGCCTTCGGGGCGCATGATTCCCCTGCTCAAGAGCGCGCACGAAGAAGTGCAGCGGCTGGGTGGAAAGGTGCTCGAGACCGCGAAGGGTCTGGAGACGCTGCCGATCGCCGACTGGCTCGAGCTGCTCGCCATTCCCAATGCCGAGGTCTTGCTCTCGGTGTGCGCGGCGGTGAAGCAGCACGTCGCACCGACGAGGCTCTCACTGGAGCAGTGCATTCAGCTCGCCTGCGCCCGGGCAGCTCCCGTCGCGGAGCTGGGGCTCGAGTGGGCGAAGGCGCGCCCCATTCGTACGGCGAAGGAACTGGAGACCTTGCTGCGGCTGCGCAACGCCGAGGCGGCGCACGTGCGGCAGCAGGGCATGGAGTGGGTCGCCCAGCAGCTCATTCTCGAAGACGCCGCGCGGCCGCTGTTGGTGCGCGAGCTGCTCGATGCGCGGCACGTCGACGTGCGGAAGACCGCGATGGAGCTGATGCAGCGCGACGCGCGGTTCGGTGAGTCGGTCGAGCTGTGGCTGGCGATGAGCGAGACGCCGTACGCCGACGTTCGCGATCGTTTCCTGTCTGAGTTCGAGGCGCGTGAGGCGCGGTTCTCGCCCGATACGTTGCAGCGGGTCTGGGCGACGACGTTGTTGTCCGTGCACCGTGGAAGCAGGGCGAAGCGGCACGCGGCGCGGCAAGTGGCGGATCGCTTGGTCGCGAAGCCGGAAGAGGCCGCGGCGCTGGTGAAGTTGCTCGGCTACACGCTGCGCAGTGTTCGGCAGGCTGAGCGGCGGACTGCCTTGGCCCAGGTGGTTCGGGCGGCGACTGTCGATCCACAGCTCAAAGATTTGCTTGGCCGTGAGCTTCCTGAGCTGCGCTTCTTGAGCGAGCAGGTGACTGAATGATGTTCCGCCCTCACCCTGACCCTCTCCCGAAGAGGGTTGGCAATACGCGCGAACACCGTTCCTCCCGAGCGGCGTCGAGGGATTACCTCTGCTTCGAGCGGGCAGTGACCCCTCGACTGCGCTCGGGGGGACCGGTGGCGACCTATTTCACCAGTCCCCCGAAGGGAGAGGGAAACAGCTCATGAAGCTCGATCTCAAATACCTCGGCTCATCGGGGATCATCGAGTCGGCCTCGGGCTCGGCGCTCTCGTTTCAGCCCAACCTCGCGCGGCCCAAGGTCTTCTTCGATCAGCGCATGAAGAACCCGCTTCGTTTTCGCGAGGCGATGAGCGCGCTGCACGACGTGGTGATCGGCGACTTCCGTTTCAAGAAGCGCGACAAGGCGGTCCACGAGGCCTGGAAGACCGAGCAGACCCGCCAGGAAGTCGAGCTGCGCGCGTCGATCATCGACGTGGAGAAGCGCCGCGAGATCGAGAAGATCCACGGTGAAGCACCGCCGGCGAACCTGCAGCAGGACTTTCAGCAGATGCATCACCTCTACTGGACCGCGCGAAGGCAGTGGGCTTCTGAGCTGATGCGCAACGACCCGGAGATGTTCCGCGCGTTGGTCCCTTGCGACCCCGTGGTCACCGTCGCACCCGATACCGTCTTCTTCGAGTGTTTCGCCAAAGACGAGTCGAGCTACGGCTGTCTCTTCGTCGATCGCGACGCCTTCGAAGGCAGCGCCGCGTCGGGGCTCGGTACGACGAACGTCGACTACTCCATCGCCCTCTACGAACACTTCCAGACACTGCGCACGTACCGCGAGACGCGCCTGCTGGTGGACCCGACCGGGTTCGAAGTGAAGGTCGAGAGCGCCGGTACCTACCGTGAAGAGAAGATCGACCTGCCGCCCAGTTGGCTCAAGGGCTTCGGGCAGCTCTCCGCGGCGATGGCCTTGCCGTCGCGAGAGGTCGAGCTGAGCGTCGACGCGGTCTATTCCCTGCTCGCGCACCTCAAGCGAAATCGGGAAAAAGCGGGCCCGCGCTCGATCGAATTTCAGCTCACGCCCGGCAAGGCGCCGGTGATGGTGCTGCAGCCGTGGGGCGTGCGCGTCGAGAGTCACGGCGTGCCGTTCGTCGGCGAGAAGCCCGAGACGATCAAGGTCTGGGGCCGGCGCCGACTCGGCGTGCTCGCGCGCCTGCTGCCCATCGCTGAGAAGTTCACCGTGCAGCTGCTCGGCTCAGGCCTGCCGTCTATCTGGACTGCGCACCTGGGCGACATGCGCTTCGTGCTCGGCCTGTCCGGGTGGACCACCAACGACTGGACCAGCGGGGGAAACCTCGAGCTGCTCTCTGGTGCCTTCGTGGCTGACCTGAGAGCGAGCGCGCGCATTCTGGAGCACCTCAAGAAGCAGCACCTGAGCAGCTTCGACGAGCTCTCCCGGCTGGTGGAGATCTCGCGGCCGGCGTTGATCGGCTCGCTGCATCACCTCTCGCAGCAAGGCCAGGTGATCTTCGACTTCGCCACCAGGCAGTACCGCTTCCGCGAGGTGATGCCGGTGGCGTTGTCGGAGAGCGTGCTGGGTCCTCCGTCTCCCGAGCTGACCGCGGGCATCGACACGTACAAACGGGGAGGCGTCGCGCTCGAGCGCCGCGAGGTGCTCCCGAAGGCGAGACAGTTGCTCATCGCGCAGGTCAAGCCCGAAGGTGCGCGCGTGGGTTCTCGTTGCGAGGCGGTCTTCGATGCGGACGGTGGCTTTTCCAAGGCCACCTGCGGCTGCGACCACTTCCGCCAGTTTCGCTTGAAGAAGGGCCCGTGCCGTCACCTGATCGCGCTCAAGTTGTTCGAGAACGCCGAGATTCTCTCGACGGACTCTGCAAAGAAGGAGTTGCTCCATTGATGCTGTCTTGCCACCCAACGCCGTCGCCCCAAGGGGCTTTGTTCACACCTGCAGGGAGGACCTGACCACCGAGCCCGTCATGCCCCGGTGTTCCGCCGGGGTGGCGCCGTCTCATCCATTCGACCCCACGCCCGATGTTCTTTTTGGGCCGACCCGAGCTGTCA
>JBKJSE010000445.1:0-2565 GCA_046595925.1 Archangium sp.
AAGAGCGGCCTCGCGCGAGCGAGGACGGCCACCTTCGCTTCCTTCCAAGCCTCTTCGCGCGTCAGCAACATGCTGCCGTCGGTCGCCACAATCAGCAGCGGGGACAGTTCTGCCGGCTTGTCGATCCCCCGGGATTCACGGCTCTTCCTCAATCTGGTCGTGCACCCTTCTTCAAGGCCAACCACCTGCACTGTCACCCCCGCATGCGATGACGATCCGGGGGGAAGCGCATGCAAACGATGTTGGTGATGCGACAGTTGAGTTCCGTCCTGGATCGCCTCTTGTCAGGCTCGGGAGGAACGGTGTGTTCCTTCGGTCGCAATCGCCAGCGAAGCCGGTCCCCTGCTCGGGAGGAACGGTGAGGGTTCTTATTGCGATCAACCCTGCGAGCGGAGTCGAGGGATTACCTCTGCTTCGCGCGACCAAGTGACCCCTCGACTTCGCTCGGTCGGGGTGACCGGTGGGGTTCTCAATTCTTATTTCGGCCAACCCTCTCGGGGGGACCGGTGGGTGGTCCCACTTCCGCCTATTTGGCCGGACAGCCCTGCTTGCACTGCGTGTTCGACGCCTCGCACCGCTTGAGGCACTGCTGCAGGTGCTCGCCCTTCTCTTTCTTCTGCGCGTCCTTCGGGTCGCCCATGCACGACTTCATGCACTCCGACGACGAGAGGTTGCACTTGCTGTGACACGGCGACTGCTGCGCAAACGCGAACGTCGCCGTCACCACCAGGAAGAGCACGAACCGCATGAGGGTGAGCATACGTCGAGCGGCCTTGGCGCAGGAAGGGACCCTGCGGTGGTGTGCTAGGTCGCGCCCATGCCGTTGCCTGTGACGATGCCGTGGCCGACGATGGAAGCACTCGGAAGCACAAAGGCCGTCCCGGCCGACGTGACGTTGCGCGCGTGGACCGAAGCGGAGCTCGACGGCCTGCCTGAGCTGCTCGTGGGGTGGTACCCCACCGTCACGGTCGGCGCAGAGTCCGTCTTCCTCGACCGCGACTTCCTCGCGTCACAGCTGGTCTCGCCGGCCTTCCCCGAGCGCGATGTCTTTGCGTTCGCCATCTGCCGGGCCGGTGAGGTCGTCGGGTTCCAGGCCTTCGAGCGCGAGCCGGCAGCGCGAACGCTCCACGCCCGACTCGGGGTGCTCGCCCCCGAAGCCCGCACCGGCTTCCTGGGTGCGTTCGGCTTTCCACTCTTCGAAGCGCTGGGACGGTTGATGGGCGCAGAGCTGCTCCTCGTGTGGGTGACGCTCGCGTCGAAGAGTCAGCAGCTGTTCGCCGAGCGCCGCGGCTTCTCGCTGTGCGGGTTGGTGCCCGCTTTCGATCGAGACCAACAGGCCGACGGCCGCGTGACCCGCGTCATGGAGGCGCTCTTCACGAAGTGCCTCGTCGACGAAGGCCAGGTGCAGTGGCCCAGCGAGGCGCAGCTGACCTTGAAGTCACGCGCGGCGTTGGCGACGCTTTTCGGTGAGCGATCTCGTCACGGCTGAGCTCGGTCGAGGTGCTATCTGTGCACCACATGACCCTGACCGAATCGTTCGAAGACGCGCAAAAGCGCGTGAAGACCTTGAAGGAATCACCCGGCAACGACGAGCTGCTCGAGCTCTACGCGCTCTTCAAGCAGGCCACGGTGGGTGACGTTTCGGGCTCACGCCCCGGCATGCTGGACTTCAAGGGCCGGGCGAAGTTCGACGCGTGGACCAAGCGCAAGGGCACCTCGAAAGACGCCGCGATGACGGCGTACGTCGGCGTGGTCGATCGTCTCGTGAAGGGCTGATTTTTACTGCAGGCCGGCGTCAGCAGGGGCCGGCTCGCAGCTCTGAAGACACTCAATCAAGACCGCGCCCGTCGCCTTTTTCGGGGCGCCGGCGCAGACCTTGAGGCACTCGGCCCGACCATCGATGGGGGGTTGCGGGGGCACAGGGACCGGGTTCAGCAGAGCCAACACCAGGGCGCCAAGCAGCATGCGCCACTGACGGGCCCGCCTTCCTCCCATTCACTGCGGATGATGTTTGGGTCGGGCTTTCTTCGTATAGCCAGCGGCATGAGTGACGCGGCACCCAAAGACTACAAGACCACGCTGAACCTTCCTCAGACCGGCTTCCCCATGAAGGGAAACCTGGCGCAGCTCGAGCCCGCCATGCTCGCCGCGTGGGACGAGAAGAAGGTCTTCGAGCTCATCCTCGAGAAGAACAAGAGCGCGCCGCCGTTCGTGCTGCACGACGGGCCGCCGTACGCGAACGGCAAGCTGCACGCAGGTCACGCGCTCAACAAGATCCTCAAAGACATCGTGGTGAAGTACCAGAACCTTGCCGGCCGCCGCGCCGACTTCATTCCGGGGTGGGATTGCCACGGGCTTCCCATCGAGCAGGCGGTCGAGAAGAAGCTGCGCGAAGACAAGGTCGATCGCCGGCTGATGTCGCGCGAAGACTTCCTGCAGAAGTGCCGCGAGTACGCGCTGCAGTTCATCGACATTCAGGCCGCCGAGTTCAAGCGCATGGGCGTCTTCGCCCGCTACGACGCGCGGTACCGCACGCTCGACTTCGACTTCGAGGCCCAGGAGATC
>JBKJSE010000279.1:0-13906 GCA_046595925.1 Archangium sp.
GGCTGAGTGCAAGATCAACACTGACTGTGCTGCTGGGCAGATCTGTTCTGCCAACAAGTGCGTCGCCACGAACACCGGCGGCGGCACTGCGACGGGCGGAGGCACTGCGACGGGCGGAGGCACTGCGACGGGCGGCGGTACTGCGACGGGCGGCGGTACTGCGACCGGCGGCGGCACTGCGACGGGCGGCGGCACTGGTACGGGTGGAGGCACTGGTACGGGCGGCGGCACTGCGACGGGCGGCGGCACTGCGACGGGCGGCGGCACTGCGACGGGCGGCGGCACTGCGACGGGCGGCGGCACCGCGACGGGCGGCGGCACCGCGACGGGCGGCGGCACTGCGACGGGCGGCGGCACTGCGACGGGCGGCGGCACTGCGACCGGCGGCGGCGCTGGTGGCGGCGGCGGAACAACCGGTGGCGAGACGTGTGCGGCGCCCCAGCTGATCGGCGCAAACGAAACCGTCAACTCAACGACGGTCGGGCTGACCAGTGACTACTCCTTCGTCGGCGCAGGGTTGTGCCGTGGTGCAGTGAACACCGAGCCCGATCGCGTCTTTCAGACGACGATTCCTGCCAACTCCCGCCTGACGGTCAACACGGTCCAGACCTGGGACATGACGCTCAACATCATCGCGTCGCCCGCGGCCAACTGCGGCACCGGTATGGGCACGGGAATTGTCTGCCTGGCGGGCTCTGACACGACTGGCAATGAGCAAGCGACCGTCCTGAACTCCACGGCGACGCCGATGGACGTCTTCATCCTCGTCGATGGTTACGACGTCGGTGACAACGGCTCCTTCGTGCTCACCACCGCGACTCAAGCCATTCCGGCCGGTGACGTGTGTTCGACAGCCCTGGTTCCTGATGCAGGTACGGTCAGCGGCTCGCTGGTCGGCTTCACGAACGACTATTTCGCAGGTGCTGGGTGTGCCTCTGGAACAGCGGGTCCTGACTCGGTTTGGCAGACGTCCGTGCCGGACGGCATGCGGCTGACCGCTACGGTGACCGCCGCGGCTTCAGTTCTTCCGGATGGCGGAACTGCTTTTGGCTTCCAGCCCACGCTGAACTTCGTCGTTGGCGCGTGCGCGTCGAGCCTCAACTGCACTGCAGGCACGGCCGCGAGTGCGACCTCGGGTACGACCACCACCACCTACGATAACGTGAGTGGCGGGTCTCAGTCGGTGTTGCTGGTCGTCGATACGCCCACCAGCGCCCCGTCGGGCACTTACACGCTGACCACCAGCCTCGCGGTCCCCAACCTCCCGGTCGGCGATGTCTGCTCGAACGTGGGGGCCACGATCAGCACGGACACCCAGCTGACCGCTCAGACGCTCGTCGGGTACTCCAGCCACTTCAACACCGCGACGCCTGACACCAACTGCACCTTCAACAATGGGCCTGATCGTGTCTACGCCGTCACCGTCGGGGCGGGCACTCGTCTCACCCTGTTGGGCAACAGCGCGACAGCCAACCTGGCGATCAGCGTCGTCGATGGCGCGGCGGCAGCTTGCGTCGCCAACCCCGTCGTCTGCGGCGCGTCTGCCGACAACAATTCGTCGACCGGTGCGGAAACGGCCGTGTTCAACAATGCAACGACGGCCAGCAAGACCGTGTTGGTCATCGTTGATCGTTCCTCAGGAACGCTCGCTACCGATACCTTCGACCTGGGTATCTCGCTCGCTCCCATCCCTGCGGTTCCCGCCAACGACACCTGCGCGGCCCCGACTGCGCTGACTTTCACGGGGAACACCGTCACCGTCACGGGTGACACGACAGAGGCGACCAACGGAAACGTCACCGGAGACGTGTCTCCCAGCTGCAGCTCCTCCGCGCTCTCGTCTGGACGTGACCTCGTCTATTCGTACACGCTGACGGCCGCTCAGAACGTGACCATTACCGTGACGCCGACCAGCCCCCCTGCCACGACCACTTATGCTCCCGTCATCTACGTGCGAAACAGCTGCGCTGATGCCACTGCTCCCAACCAGGTCGGTTGTGTGGCCAACTTCAGCTCGACCCCGCACGTGCTGTCGCTGACACAGGCTGCAGGCACCTACTTCATCTGGGTCGATGGTTCGGGCAGCACTGCCGGTCCGTTCTCGTTGCAGGTGACCACTTCGGCACCGACTCCGACGATCGCGGGTGGTGAGTCGTGCGCGGCTCCGGTGGTGATCAGCAACAACACCACCTTCAACTCCACCACGACGGGCCTGACGAACGACTTCGCCTTCGTGGATACTGGGCTGTGCCAGGGCAACACCGCGACCACGTCGACTGCTCCCGATGCCGTCTTCCAGACGAGCATCCCGGCCAACTCGACCCTCACTGTCGCCACCACCGCCGCCTGGGATCGCATTCTCAACGTGGTGGCGGCGCCCGCCTCGAACTGCGGTACCGGTACCGGCACTGGCATCGTTTGCCTCGCCGGTTCGGACAGCAGCCCTGAGACGGTGACGGTCAGCAACACCAGCACCTCCGCCATCGACGTCTTCATCATCATCGACGGTTGGAGCACCGGCGAGGGCGCGTTCCAGATGACCACCAGCACGGCGGTCATTCCGCCTCCGGGCTTCACCAAGACGACGGTCGCGCAGGCCTGCGACACGCTCGCGGCTCCGACGGCGCTTCTCTCGTCGACCACGACTCCGGCGATCGGCGATGACGTGCTGTCAGCCTCCACCGCGTTGCCTTTCGCCTTCTCGTACTTCGGCACCGCTGTGACGAACTACCGGGCGAGCTCGAACGGAAATCTCCAGTTCTTCGCGACGACCGGGGCTGGGTCCAACCAGTGGACGAACGCGGCCATCCCGTCGGCCACCGCTCCGAACGGGTTCGTCGCTCCCTTCTGGGACGATCTTCTCTCGGTGAGCACCACCCAGGTTCGCACGCAGACGTTTGGTGCTGGCTCAACTCGTCACGTGACTGTCGAGTGGTTCGACTCGACCTTCTCGGGCAACGCTGAGCGCCTGCAGTTCCAGGTGAAGGTGTACGAGACCACCAACGTGATCGAGTTCCACTACTGCAGCCTGGTGGCCAACGCAGGGAGCGCCACGCGGATCCTCGGGAACAGCGCCACCGTGGGCGTTGAGAACCTTGCTGGCTCCGCAGGTGTTCAGCACTCGTTCAACACGACGAACGCGGTGAACACCACCGACGCGCTGCGCTTCACTCCGTAAACGGTCTGCAACGCTGATTCGAACGGCCGCTGCCCAGTTCGGGTGGCGGTCGTTTTCTTTTGCGGGGCGCTGAGGTACCCCCCCTGGCCATGCTGACCGCGGTCGCCTCGATTTTCCTCCTTGCTGCTCCGGCTGAACCGTTCCTGCGGCTGAGGGCGGTAGGTGACGTGATGCTCGGGACGACGGTGCCCGAGGGGAAGTTGCCGCCCGATGACGGCGCGCATCTGCTCGATGGCGTGATCCCGCTGCTCACCGACGCCGATCTCACTTTCGCGAACATGGAAGGCCCGCTGTGCGACTCGGGCACTTCGTCGAAGTGCAGGAAGGGCGGCAACTGCTTCGCCTTCCGCACTCCGACTGCGTACGCGAAGTACGTGGAGGCGGCGGGCATCGACCTCGCCTCGACCGCGAACAACCACGCGGGTGACTTCGGGGAAGCGTGCCGGCGCGAAACGGAGAAGGCGCTCGAGGCCCACAAGGTCGCCTGGTCAGGGCCTAAAGAGACCGTCGCCCGCGTCACCTTCAAGGGGAAGAAGGTCGCGCTCATCGGCTTTCACACCAGCGCCTCGTGCAATGACGTGAACGATCTCGCGACGGCGAAGAAGCTGGTCGCCGCGGCGCGGGCCGACAGTGACTTCGTGATCGTCAGCTTCCATGGCGGGGCAGAGGGCACGAACGCGACGCACGTGAAGAACGGCGCCGAGCGTTACCTGGGCGAAAATCGGGGGGACTTGAAGGCGTTTACGCACGGGGTGATCGACGCGGGCGCAGACCTGGTGCTCGGTCACGGGCCTCACGTGGTGCGCGGCATGGAGCTCTACAAGGAGCGGCTCATCGCGTACTCACTGGGCAACTTCGCGACGTACGGCCGCTTCGATCTGTCCGGTGCGCTCGGCTACACCGTGATGCTGGAGGTCTCCTTGAGTGAAGATGGGAAATTCATGAGCGGTAAGCTCATCTCCACGAAGCAGGAAGGGAAGGGCGTGCCCATGCCTGATGAGATGTTGCGCGGTGCAAAGCTGGTGCGTTCACTCACGCTGCAGGACTTCCCGAAGACCGGCGTGAAGATCGACGAGACCACCTTCGAGCTGAGCAAATGACTCCGTCTTCTGTTGCTGGCGCTCATTGTGGAAATCACCCGGCCAACCCCGCTGTGGAAATCTGCACGCGCTGCGGCACGTTCCTCTGCGGTGACTGCGTCGAGTACTTTCAGGAGACGACTCCGAGCTGCGCGAACTGCCTGCCGCTGATGGCGGGTGGCCCCGCGTCGATGCGCGCGCGAATCTCTCCGGTCTTCACCACGCTGGGGCTGATCGCGTTGATCGGCGGCTTCGTCGTGCGCGGTCAGCCTGGGCTCATCATCTGGGCCGCGGGCTTTCTGGTGGGCTTTGCCGGGCTCGCGTTCGGGGTGCAGGAACTTCGGCTCATCAAGCTGGACCAGGCGGGTTCACGCGGGCGGAAATGGGCGCGCACGGGGCTGGTGATCGGCGCGGTGTTCGCGCTCGGGTTCGCGGCGCTGGTACTGAGCTTCGCGCTCTTCACCTGGCGGGCGCGCGGCACGCCGGGCTGATTCGCGGGGCTCAGTCTCCCTCGGAACGCTGAGGCTTGGGGAAGAAGCACTGTTGCACCCCATATTCCTCCAGCTTCTCCCAGAGTCCGTCGACGTCCGCGTAGAACCGACGGTCGAGATCGTCGAGTTGACGATCGATGGCGGGCTGGGGCCGGTTCGAGGCCGGATTGCCCACGAGCTGCCTGGCCTCTCTCAGAAGTTGCAGCGAATGGAGAGCGTTCAGCGTGCGGAGTCCCTCCTCTGCCACGTCTGCTCGCTCGCCGAACGTCGAGAAGTAGGAGTGGAAACCTCCGTCCAGAACCGAGCCTCTGAGCTCGTTGACCGCAAGGTAGAGCTGCTCCGCCGGATGCAATGCGGTGAAGTTGGAAGCAACCAATCGTTCCCAGAACTTCCAGACAGCACTCGCCCGAAACGCGGCGTCTTGTTTTGCTCGGAGTCGCCCCGCCTCGATGCTCGCTCGTGTCCCGTTCGCGCACGGGAGGCATCGTCCGCCGGCCTTCTTCGACGTGGAGACCAAAATCTCGGCGCCGCACGCCGCGCACTGTGTCTTCGGCTCGGGCATTCGTCGGTCCCCACTTCGCCCTCTTCACCTGGCGGGCGCGCGGCACGCCGGGCTGATCAGCTCGGGCCGATACTCGAAGTGCATCGTGTCGTAGTGCTTCCAGCGGCCGCCCCAGATGAAGCCTTCCGCTTCGAAGGCATCGACGATGTCCTGCGGCACCCGGTTCTTCCAGATCATCGGCTTGCCCCGGTAGGTCCAGCGCCAGTAGTCGCTGCGCTCTACGTTGATGTCGATCGCGATGCCGAAGGCGTGACCGGAGAGGCGCTTACTCCGCTTGATCGTTCGCCAGATCCACGTGCCTCCGATCTCTTTGAGGAAGGGGAGCAGCTTCGGGTTCTCTTTCACCTTGAGCTCGAGCCGGGTGACGACCGCTCGCAGCGCTTCAGCGGCTCGCTCGTGGAACGGGTAGCGCAGGCCGAAGAAACGGACGCGGTCGAGCTTCTCTGAGACCTCGTCGCGTTTGCTGCCGTAGGTGGCGAAGAAGAGCTGTTCCACGCGCGCGCGGCCGGGATCTTCGATGGGCCCAGCGTCGCTCGTGTCGATGGGGACGATCGGGCCTGTCGTGTACGGCGGCTCGAAGATGTCCCGCAGGTCGGGCACTTCGTCTGACTCGGGATCGTTCGCGTCGATGGTCGTGCCGGTGTCCCACGCCACGAAGATGCCGTTCTCGAGATCGAGGCCCCAGCCGGCGTCGGCCTTCCATTTGACCGTGCCCGCGTACCAGGTTGGTAAGCAGGTCAGGCCTGGCGGCGGTCGGCCACCGTCGGGGGAACGGAGACCTCCGTCTGCTTGCGTGAGGAGGAGGGTGAGGACGACCGGCAGCACTGGGCGCGGTTTAACAGCTCGACTGCCCTCTCCCTAACCCTCTCCCCAGCGGGGAGAGGGGACTTGCGGGACTTCTGTTTCTTGTTGCTACTCGACCACCAGCAGCGGCGCGCCGTTCTCGACGGTGGCGCCTTCTTTGGTGATGACCTGGGTGATCGTGCCGGCCTTCGGGCTCTTCAGCTCGTTCTCCATCTTCATCGCCTCGACGACCACCAACCCCTGGCCCTCGGTCACCACGTCGCCCACCTTCACGAACACCTTCACGATCTTCCCGGGCATGGGCGCTGTGAGCGTCTGCTTGCCCTCGACCGTGAACCCCGAAGTCGCCGCACGCATGCGCAGCTTCCGCTCATCCACCACGTCGAAGCGCGTCAGCTGGCCGCGCAACATCACGCCGACCTCATCGCCCTTCTCGTCGAACTCGACCGAGAACGACTGCCCTTCCACGATCATCGACACCGCGCCGTGCGGCAGCACCAACGACTCCAACTCGAACCGGCGGCCATCGAGCGTCACCGCATAGCGGCCCTCGCCCAACCCCTCGACCTCGAGCTCAGAAGGCGGAGCGTCTTTGTGCGCCAGGTTCTTCGCGAAGTACTTCGTCGTGCGCGCCATGACTTCAGGCCCCCCTCTTCCAGTTGCCGGTACGGCGGCCCGAATGGCGCCACGCCGAACCACCACCACCGCTCTTCTGCTCCGAAGCGATGGTCGCCTGCTGCTTCTCTGCGCGCTGGTGAACCCGCATCGCCGCCGCGATCATCGACGCGCGCGTCAACGCGGGATCCGCTTCACCCAGCAGCTTCTGATGCTCCCGCCCGAGGAAGCCGGTGTCGTAGTCACCCTTCACGAACTCCGGGTGCATCACGATCTGCTTCAGGTACCGCAGGTTGGTGGTCAAGCCCGTGAGCACGTACTCATCGAGCGCGCGGCGCATCTTCAGGATCGCCTCCATGCGCGTCGGCGCCCAGACGCTCAACTTCGAGATCATCGGGTCATAGAAGTTCGGCACCCGGTACCCCTCGTAGATCCCCGAGTCATCACGCACGCCCGGTCCACCCGGCACACGCAACGACTTCACGGTGCCCGGAGAAGGCATGAAGTTCGTCGCCGGATCTTCCGCGTACACGCGCACTTCGATCGCATGACCGCGCGGCGCGATGGGCTTGAGCAGCGGCAACACACCACCCTGCGCTACGTGAAGCTGCCAGGCCACGAGATCGATGCCGGTCACCCACTCCGTCACCGGGTGCTCGACCTGCAGTCGCGTGTTCATCTCGAGGAAATAGAAGTTCCGCTTCGCGTCGACGAGGAACTCGATGGTGCCCGCGCCGACGTAGTTGACGGCCTTCGCCGCCTTCACCGCGACCTCGCCCATCGCCGCGCGCATCTCAACGGTGAGAATGGGGGAAGGCGTCTCTTCGACGACCTTCTGGTTCCGGCGCTGCGCGGAGCACTCGCGCTCGTTCAAGTGAATGACGTTGCCGTGCATGTCACCGAAGACCTGGATCTCCACGTGGTGCGGCTGATCGAGGAACTTCTCCATGTAGACCGAGTCGTTGCCGAACGCGCTCATCGCCTCGCTGCGCGCCGTACGCCACGCGCCGTCGAGGTCTTCCAGGCGATCCACGCGGCGCATGCCCTTGCCACCACCACCACCAGCGGCCTTCAGCATCACCGGGAAGCCGATCTGCTGCGCGAAGGCCTTCGCTTCTTCCACGTTGGCGAAGGGCGCCGCGTTGCCGGGCACCACGGGCACGCCGGCCTTGATCATGTTGGTGCGCGCCTGGGTCTTCTCACCCATCGCGTCCATCGAGCTCGCCGCCGGGCCGATGAAGGTGATGCCGGCCTTCTCACACGCGCGCACGAACTTCGCGTTCTCGGACAAGAAGCCGTAGCCCGGGTGAATCGCGTCGGCGCCCGACTTGCGAGCCGCCTCGAGGATGTTGTCGATGACCAGGTAGCTCTCGCGTGAAGGCGCCGGACCCACGCAGTACGCCTCGTCGGCGAAGCGGGTGTGGAGCGCCGAACGATCGGCTTCCGAGTACACGGCGACGGTCGCCAGACCGAGTTCCTTGCAGGTGCGCATGACGCGGATGGCGATTTCCCCGCGATTGGCGACCAGGACTTTCTTGATGCGTGCCATGGCCGCGGTGTCTATCCGAAGACGGCGCGCGTGTTGCGGGTTAGTGATGCCGCCCCATGGATCGAACCTTCGACATCGTTCTCTTCGGCGCGACCGGCTTTACCGGGCGGCTGGTGGCGGAATACCTCGCCCACCACGCTCCGGCTGACGTGAAGGTGGCGCTCGCCGGCCGCAATACCCAGAAGCTCGAGGGCGTCCGCGCCGGTCTGCCTGAGCGCGCGCGGAGCTGGCCGCTGGTGGTCGCCGATTCTTCCGATGCCGCGTCGCTCACGCGCCTGGCTGAGCAGACGAAAGTCGTGTGCACCACCGTCGGGCCCTACGCGAAGTACGGCCTGCCGCTGGTCGAGGCCTGCGCGAAGGCGGGCACCCACTATTGCGATCTCACCGGCGAGCCGCAGTTCATGCGCGAGGCGATCGACCGCCATCACGAGACCGCGAAGACCACGGGCGCGCGCATCGTGCACACCTGCGGCTTCGACTCGATTCCGTCTGACCTCGGCGTGCTTGCGCTGCACGAGGCGATCGGCCCGTTGGTCAAGGCGACCTACGTGGTGGAGATCCTCAAGGGCGGGTTCAGCGGCGGCACCGTCGCCTCTGCGCTCAATGGCCTCGACGAAGCGAAGGCCGACAAGACCAAACGCCGCGCGCTCACCGACCCGTATGCGCTCTCGCCTGATCGCGCGAACGAGCCCAAGCTGGGCGATGAACGTGATCTCTCGACGTTCCGCTTCGATGACTTCACCGGCCAGTGGATCGCGCCGTTCATCATGGCGTCGGTGAACACGCGCGTGGTGCGCCGCTCGAACGCGCTGCAGGGCTATGCGTATGGCAAGCAGCTCCGCTACGCCGAGGTGACGGGCATGAAGAAGGGCCCGCGCGCGGCCATCAAGGCGGCGGTTCTCACTGCGGGGCTCGGTGCCTTCGTGGGCAGCCTGATGTTCGGTCCGACGCGCAAGCTCGTCGAGTCGCGCCTTCCGAAGCCGGGCGAAGGTCCCAGTGAAGAGGCGCGCAAGTCGGGCTTCCTGCGCGTGCGAATCTTCGGCGAGTCGGAGAACGGCACGCGAAAGACGCTGCTGATCGAAGGCAAGGGCGACCCGGGCTACCAGCTCACCTCGTTGCTGCTCGGCGAGTCGGCGCTGTGTCTGGCGCGTGATGAAGCGAAGCTGCCGAAGATCGCTGGAGTGCTCACGCCCGCGACTGCGATGGGCCGCGTGCTCACCGATCGGCTCGTGGCCGCGGGGATGATCTTCAAGATCGAGTGAAGTCGCACTCGCAGGAGAAGCGGCCACAGCAGCCACAAGCGAAGTCGTTGAACATGTCTCTCATGGGGCCGTTGCGCGACCCATAGAGGGCTGCCAGGCCACACGACTCGCAGCGCCGAAGCACGAGGGCTCCCAGCTTCAGTTCATCAACCAGGGTGGGGTGCTTGCAGCTGCCTCCTCCCAGCCGTCGGCCCGTGACCGCGAACTTCAAGCCACGGCAGGTCGAGCAGCGCTGACGCTCGTCGCACTCGTTGTCGTCGTCGGAGAACTGCGCCGGGTACGAGCCCGCTCCGTTGCAGGTGGAGCAGACCTGCTCGCCCTTTTCGTCGCACGCGGTGCAGGGCGCTCCGGTGGCGATCACCAGAGGGAGCATGCGCACGCCGTCGGTGACGCGAGCTCCGGGGAAATGAGTGTCTCTCGTTCTTGGCGCGAGCTCGTCGCGCAACGGAGCAGTGACGTTCCAGCGCACGCCCAGTGGTGCCTCGAAGGAGAGGCCGTCGGACAGAGAGTCAGGCACTTCGATTCCACGATTTTGCATCACGGCCACTTCGCTGGCTGCCGCTGCGCGGAAGCCGGCCTGGAGGAGCGCCGTGGCCCAGTTCAGCCTCGAGATCGAATCGTCAGGCTTCGCCTTTGCCTCCGCCACGTCGAGCGCCTGCGTCATCGCAGCGGACAGGACGGGCCGATGCGTTCTGGCCCCACGCTCGAGCAGCAGGTCGACCAGCACCTGGTTACCGCTCGCTTCTGCGCTCGCGAGCGGCGTGCTGCGGCCTTTTGCATTCGGGTCCGCTCCGCGATCGAGGAGCTTCTGCGCGGTGGCGAGATCTCCGGCTGCGCAGACTTCGGTCAAGATGGTCGTGTCGGCCGCGGCGTTCTTGCAGCGCGTATTGGGGTCGATGCCGCCTTCGACGAGCGTCGCGAAGAGAGCAGCGCGCTGGCTCGACATCATCGCGGTCCACAGCAGGTCTTTGCCGTTGGGGTCTGCTCCGGCGGCGAGCAGCAGCTTCATGATCTCGATGTTGGCGGTGGCGCAGGCATTTATCAGATGCGGCTTGTCGGCGTTCCTTCCGCGGACATCGAGGCCCGCGGTCAGCAGACGTTGAACGATTGCAGGGTCGGCAGTCCTGAGATGCGGGCCGGGCCCACAGTCGATCAGGTATTTGTGGAGCACATCGAGGCCGGTGGTGTCCCTCGCCTGGATGTCGGCCCCCCTGGACAACAGCAACTCGAGCATCGGGAGGCGCGAGACCGCAAAGAAGAGCGGGGTGCGATCCCAGGTTCCTCGTTCGTTTGGGTTGGCTCCTTCGTCGAGGAGCGTTCTCACCGACTCGAGTTTGCCGTGGATGATTGCGTTGATGAACACCGGCCCTCACCCCGACCCTCTCACAGAGGGAGAGGGAGACATTTCAGCGACCTTGATCGTCGGCAAGGAGACTGTTGCTCGTGACTGATCCGAGTTGCGCCCAGGCTGCTTCGGCGGCGATGCGTGCAGGCTCGCTGTTCTCGATTCGCGCCTGGTACGACGACGCGACGAAACGCCAGGCCGCGCTGTCCTGCATCGGGTTCTTCTGCAGTGATTCGTGGATCTCGCTCGCCACGTGCGCGGGCAGAAGATCGGGCGTCGCCGAGATGCCCGTCGCCGCCTTGAAGATGAGCCGCCGCGCGAGTGACGCTTTGGTGGGCTTGCCCACGAGGAAGGTGAGCACCGCCCACGCCACCAGCGCGATTCCCGCGATCACGAAATCTGCGGGGCCGCGCCGGTACGAGGGAGTCACCATCGCGAAGATGCCGCCGATGATCGCCGCGATGAACGCGCCCCAACGCAGGTACGCCAGCAACACGCTCTTGCCGTTGAGCGGAATCGGGAAACCATCCACGCCGTTGCCGCGATCGCGCAACACGAAGAACGACTCCATGGGGATCAGCGGTACGCCGATCATGAAGAACTTGGTCTGGATGCTCTCTTCGCCGACCTGATCGACGGTGCCCGTGAAGACGGTGCCAATGCGGATTCCCATGCCGGGTGGACACCCGGGCCCTCTGGCGTGTGAAGCGCGAGAATGGAGGAGGAGCTTTTACCCACCGACACCGCGCAGGCGTCTTACGGCGGACGTCAGCTCGCGTGGGGCAGTCATGAATCGTTTCAGCTACTTCGCTCTCCGACGTTCTGCTGCCAGCAGCGTGGCCGCGGCGCAGAAGGCGAAGAAGTCGAACGACATCACGTAGGGGAATTGCTGCGTGCGGAACAGGTGCGCGAACTCGGTGAGGCCGCCGAGGAAGAAGAGCGTGCCGAAGCAGAGCACCGCCAACATCAGCGCTCTTCGCACCCAGATGCTCGAGAGCAGGCGCGCGATGAACGAGGTGTCTTCCCCCGGTCGCACCAACCACGGCCGGAGGATGAAGTAGGGCAACAACGCGAAGGCGCCGACGCCGAAGCTCAGCGCGATGAAGGGCCACTTCCACCAGGGGGCGTCTCCGCGCAGCGCGACGGCCATCACTGCCGGCCACACGCCCATCAGGTTGAAGAGCGCGAACAAGGAAAGGTTCACGCCTTCCAGCTTGCCCGTCACCATGCGGCCGATGAGGTCGCCCGTGTCGGGTGCACCGGGCGGTGCGGTGAAGACCGTGATGGCGATGAGCGCGATCCAGAGGGCGGCGGCGGCGAGTCGGAGCTGAAACGGCTTCATCGGTGCTTGAACCCCAATCGTCCGCGCATCGGTACGCCGTCGAGTTTGATGCCCGCGCCTGAACGCAGCCAACCGATGTGTTCTGCCGCGAAGCCTGCTCGGGCCATCGCTGCTTCGAATGCCTTCGGTCGGCGTACGGCGACGAGGAGTACGTAGTCTTCTCCGCCGGTCAGTGCGTACGAGAGGGCGGCTTCTCTCGAGCCGGCGAAGTCGAGCAACGCGTCGCTCAGTGGAATGGACGCCGAGTCGAGCTCGGCGGCGACTCCTGACCCGCGGCAAAGGTGGCTGAGGTCTTGCGCCAGTCCATCGGAGACGTCGATGCCGGCGGAGCAGTGACGGCGTGCGAGCTGGCCGAACGCGAGGTGCGGCGTGGGACGGCGCTGGGCAGGGGTCAGCTTGTTGATTCCTTCGAGCCCGGCGGCTGCGTCTCCAAGCGGGCCTGAGACGTAGAGGGCGTCACCGGCCTGGGCTCCTGAGCGGAGCAGCGGGGGACCGTCCAGAGCTCCGCTCGCGGTGATGGTCAGGGTGAGTTGGGTGGCTCGCGTGACGTTGCCTCCCACCAGCTCGGCTTTGTGCGCTTTCGCGAGCGCGGCCATTCCTCGGCCGAGCTTTTTCAGATGGGTCGCCGTGAGGTGTGCTGGCAGGCCCAGCGCGACCGTGAACCAGGTGGGTTTTGCGCCCATCGCGGCGAGGTCGGACAGGTTCACCGCGAGCGCTTTGTGGCCGATGTCTTCGAAGGTGAACTGGCTCGTGAAGTGGACTCCTTCGACGAGCGCGTCCGTCGTCACCACTGACGGCCCCTGGCGGGCGATCAGCGCGCAGTCGTCACCTGGTCCTCGCGGGGCGGGGGCGACTTTGAACTGCGAGACGAAGGTGTCGATCAGCCCGAACTCGTCCATGGCCTGCTCGTAGTACAGAAAAGGCGTCTGCCCTCTCCCCGACCCTTTCCCCCTCGGGGAGAGGGAGATTGCGGGACATCAGTGGTATCTGGGGGGCCGTGTCGCAGATGCTCGGCAAGTACCAGTTGATCAAGAAGCTCGCTGTGGGTGGCATGGGCGAGGTCTTTCTCGCGCGCATGATGGGCCCCGTCGGCTTCGAGAAGCTCGTCGTGATCAAGACGCTCCTGCAACACCTCCGCGAGGACCAGGAGTTCGTGAACATGTTCTTCGACGAGGCCCGCATCGCGGCGGTCCTCAACCACCCGAACATCGCGCAGATCTACGACCTGGGTGACGTCGAAGGGACCTACTTTCTGGCGATGGAGTACGTGCACGGCGTCTCGGTGCGCGATCTCTCCGCGCGGCCGGACATGCCGGTGGGGCTCAAGTGCCGGGTGATGGCCGACGCGGCCGCCGGGCTGGACTACGCCCACGAGGCGCAGAACGCGCAGGGCGAACCGCTGGGGCTCATCCACCGCGACGTCTCGCCGCAGAACGTGCTGATCGGGTTCACCGGCGGGGTGAAGGTGATCGACTTTGGCGTGGCCAAGGCCGCCGGGAAGATCTCCACCACCATGACCGGGACGATCAAAGGCAAATACGCCTACATGTCCCCGGAGCAGGCCCGCGGGCAGGAGCTCGACAACCGCTCGGACATCTTCGGGCTGGGGATCGTCTTCTGGGAGTTCCTCACCGGCGAGCGGCTCTTCAAGCGCGAGAACGACACCGCCACTTTGAAGG
>JBKJSE010000126.1:0-3640 GCA_046595925.1 Archangium sp.
TTCACGACCGGCTCAGCCCCGCCGTCGAGCTCGATGCCGAAGATGTCCGAGAGCTCATCGCTCTTCAGCTCGCCCTTCGCCTTCTTCTTTTTCTTCCCGCCCACAGCAGCCGCCGCCTGGCTCACGAGGTCGACCTTGTCGACGCCGCGAAGCACGAAGAGCAGATCCGGAGACTGATCGAACCGCGCGCCGACGCCATAGAGCACTGCCGCGAGGTGCTTGCACAGGCTGGCCGAGTCGGGGCACGAGCACGACAACGACAACTGACCCGACGACGGAAACATCCCTTCCTTCGGGTCACACAAGCGCGCCATCACCGCATCGGAAAGCTCACCGCTGAGCAGCTCGACGACCGAGTCTATCTTCCCCGCGCACTGTTTGACGATCGACTTCCAGCGCGGCAACGCGAGCGGCTCGATGTCGATCTCCACGTCGTAGACCTCAGACCCGCTCACCAGCGCGCGCACTGAACCGGGGCTGAGCTGCAGATCGATGACCGACCCGTTGCGTGCGTAGCTGCGGCCGCGCGGCAGCCTCGATTCGTAGTCGCTGTACTTCTCGAGGTGCTCGCACCACGCCTTGCCCCAGAAGGTGCTGGCGATCTTCGTTCCCTGGATCACCACTGGGCTGAGCTTGCGGCCCTTCGCGCCGAGGCGGGCGGCTGCTCCCCGAGCCTGCGCCATGCGCTCGCCCACGGTGAGCTTCCGCGGAAAACGATCGTCGTAGTCTCGGTACCAGGCCATTCGTTCACGTCTCCGCGCGTGCTGTGTGCAGGTCGAGCGATACCATCTTGAGCAGCGCCCCGTCGTCGAGCTCGGTCAGCTTGAGCTCCTCGCCACCCTCGAGCAGATCTGTGGCGAGCTTGCGCTTCGACTCGATCAGCTCGTCGACCCGCTCTTCGATGGTGCCGCGGCAGACGAACTTGTGCACCAGCACGTTGCGCTTCTGCCCGATGCGGTAGGCCCGGTCGGTGGCCTGGTTCTCGACCGACGGGTTCCACCAGCGATCGAAGTGGATCACGTGCGACGCCGCGGTGAGGTTGAGCCCGGTTCCGCCCGCCTTGAGTGAGAGCACGAAGAACGGCACCGCCTCTTCTTCCTGGAAGCGCTTGACCAACCCCTGCCGGCTCTTCACCGTCGTATCGCCCGACAACACCAGGCCCGGCTTGCCGAACACCTGCTCGAGCCACAGCGCGAGCGGCTGGGTCAGCTCTCTGAACTGGGTGAAGACGAGCACCTTCTCCTGGCGCGAAGCGATCTCTTCACAGAGCTGCGCAAGCCGCTCGTGCTTTCCGCTCTCCTCCGCGGCGTAGCCCGAGTCGCCGAGCCACTGAGAAGGGTGATTGCACAGCTGCTTGAAGCGCATCAGGTACGAGAGCACCAACCCGCGCCGCTTCATGCCGTCGACCTGCTTGAGCTCCTTGCCGAGCTTCTCGACCGACTCCTGGTACAGCGCCGCCTGGCGCTTGCTCAGCGTGCACCACGCCTTCACCTCGGTCTTCTCGGGGAGATCCGAGATGACGGTGCGATCGGTCTTGAGTCTGCGCAAGATGTACGGGCGCGTCAGTTCACGCAGCGGCGCGAACGAGCTGCTCTTCTTCACGAACGCGGTGAACTGCCTGGCCGAGCCGAGCAGGCCGGGGTTCAGGAAGTCGAAGATCGACCAGAGATCGCCCAGCCGGTTCTCGACTGGTGTCCCGGTGAGCGCGATCCGAACCACGCCTTCGAGCGCCTTCACGGCCCGCGTCTGCTGCGAGCCGGGGTTCTTGATCGCCTGCGCTTCGTCGAGCACCACCAGGCCCCAGCGGCGTGCCTTGAACCAGGGCACCCGGTGCACGGTGCCGTAGCTGGTGATCACCACGTCTGCGTCCACCACCTCGGTTGGTTCTTCGGCGGAGAGGCGCAGCTCGGAAGGGTGCGCGATGAGCACGTTCAGCGACGGAGCGAACTTGCTCGCCTCGGCCTTCCAGTTGGCGATGAGCGAGGCCGGAACCACCAGCAGGTGCGGCCCCGCGATCGCAGCCTTCTGCTTGAGGAGCAGCAGCAGCGCGATCACCTGCACCGTCTTGCCCAGGCCCATGTCGTCGGCCAGGCACGCGCCGAGCTTGAGCTGCGTGAGCAACCACAACCACTGCACGCCGGCGCGTTGATAGGGGCGCAGCTCGGCCCGCAGCGCCTTGCCGGGGTCTGCGTTGCCCGGAGCGCGCAGTGCTTGCAGCGTCTGCGTCAACCAGGGCCCCGCTTGAACGCTCGACCAGTCGCGCACGTCGCTGAGTTCTTCTTCGGCGCCGGCGATCTTCGCGCCCGCGAGCAGCCGCATGCCCTCGAGGAAAGAGATGCCATCGCCCGCCTGCGCTTGAACCGTGCGCCAGTGCTCGAGCACCTGATCGAGCTTGTGCCGATCGACCTCGACCCACTTGCCCTTGAGCAGCACCAGGCCCTCGGACCCTGCCCGCAGCTGCTTCAACTCTGCGGCAGTGAGCTCTTCCCCGCCCACAGAGAGCTGCACCGAGAAGTCGAGCATCGCCAGCAGACCGAGCGCGGTGGGCTGCTTGCCGCCGACCGAAACCGAGACCACCGGGCGTGGAGCCTGCCGCGCCTTCCACCAGTCGGGTACGCGCACGACCACGCCGCTGTCTTCGAGCGCGGGAAGCTCTTGCAGGAAACGATGGGCTTCGCGCGCTGACCACGCGAGCGGGCGGAAGATCTTCCCGGACTCGACCAGCTCCTTGAGAAAGGGAGCTCGTTCGGTGGCGCGTTTGATCGGCAGCAACAACGCGAGCAGTCGATCCTTGTCGCGCGCTGAAGACGAGTCGCGCACCGCATCGCCCAGCGGCCGGTGCTGCGGCTTTCCCTGAGGGGAGAGGCCGGTGGTGTAGCTGGCCATGAAGGCGAAGGGCCGCTCGGGGTCGCGCTTGTTCTCCGCGAGGTGCAGGTGAACTTTACCCACCACGTGCCAGGCAGCGCTCTTCGAGGCGAAGAGTTCTTCGACGGTCTTCTTCGTCGAGCGGAGTTCCTCGCGCAGCGCCTCGAGGACCTGCTGCTGGACTGAGCTGAGGACAGCGGCGTTCACGTACTCGCCACCAACCATCGGCGGCGCAGACGCGGCCATCGCTTCGAGCTGCTCGCCGGTCTGGGTGAACTCGACCTTCTCGCGGAGGTCTTCGATGCCGGGCGTGGTGCACACCGCGCTGACCACCGCCTTCGAGAGATCTCTCCAGAACGCGAAGTCGGGCGGCAGCAGCGTCTCGGTCTCAGACCAGCCCAGGTGGAGAAGGCCGGTCCCTCGTTCCCACGCGGTTTGGATGCGGGCGGCGACCTCGGCCTCTGGCCCGGGCTCGGCTCGAGTGAGGACGACATGGCCTGCAGGTGTGAGCGCGATGCCGAGCGACTTCATGACCTGCGCTTCTTACCGAGAGGGGTGGCCGAAATGGGAATTGAGACCCCCACCAGTCACCCCGAGCCCAGTCGAGGGGTCACTCGCTGAGCGAAGCTAAAGGGAGTCCCTCGACTCCGCTCCCAAGGAACAGCACCGTTCCCCCCGAGCAGGGGTACCGGCTTCGCCGGCGATTTCGTCCGAAACAACAGACCCACCGTTCGCATCGAGCGCAGTCGAGATGCCACCTCTGCATCGCGCGCCA
>JBKJSE010000331.1:0-3710 GCA_046595925.1 Archangium sp.
ACACAACACAGGGCGAGCAGGATGCGCTTCATGTGGAGGACATATACCCGACTTTGCAGTCGCTGAACCGTTGGCACCCGGGGGAAATTCGCTTACTGACGCGGCATGTCGTTTTTCGCCCGCCTCAAACTTGCGCTCGCGATTCTGTTTGGCACCACCCCGGACGACGCCGCTCGGCAGGCGCTGGGTCCACCGCCCGCCCTGCCGCCGCCCGCTGCACCGGCTCCGCCTGCTCCGGTGATCGTCAAGCCGACCGCGGAGCAACAGCACGCCGCTGCCTTGTTCATGCTCGGGCTCTTCCAGCGGGAAGGCCGGCTGCTCGACTTCCTGCAGGAAGACATCGCCTCGTTTACGGACGCAGAGGTGGGCGCTGCTGCCCGCCTGGTGCACGAGGGTTGCCGCAAGACGCTCAGCCAGTACGTGCCGATCACCCCGGTGGTGAAGGAAACGGAGGGCGCGACGATGGAGATTCCGCAAGGCTTCGACGCGAACCGCTTCCGTCTGACCGGCAATGTCGCCGGGACGGGCCCGTGGAAGGGCAGCCTCAAGCACCACGGCTGGGTGGCCACGAAAGTGTTGCTGCCTGACGTGCCCACGACGGTCGACGTGAAGGTCATCGCGCCGGCTGAGGTGGAGCTCCCGTGAAGTACGCCATCGGCATCGACCTCGGCACGACGCACGGCGCGTTGTCGTACCAGCCGATGGACGCGACGAGCGGCCGCGGGCCCAACCAGGCGGTGCTGCCCGTTCCTCAATTGACGGCGCCGGGTACGGTGGAGAGCAAGCAGTTGCTCCCGTCGTTTCTGTATCTCGCGGCGGCTGCTGAGTTTCCGGCAGGCTCGTTGGGTCTGCCCTGGAACAAGTCGCTCGAGCACGTGGTGGGAGAGCTCGCGCGCAGTCATGGCGGCAAGGTGCCCACGCGGCTCGTCTCGTCGGCGAAGTCGTGGCTGATTCACCCGACCGTCGATCGCCGTACGCCGATTCTTCCGTGGGGTGCACCGGCTGACGTGAAGAAGGTCTCTCCGGTCGAAGCGAGCGCGAAGTACATCGAGCACCTGCGCCACGCGTGGGATCGCGAGCTGGGTGAAGGCGCGCCGCTGGCCGAGCAGGAAGTGGTGGTGACCGTGCCTGCGTCGTTCGATGCCGCGGCGCGCGATCTGACGCTCGAGGCTGCACGGCAGGCAGGGCTGCCCCGCGTGACGTTGCTCGAAGAGCCGCAGGCTGCGCTCTACGCGTGGCTCGAGGCGATGGGTGATGGCTGGCGCAAGCAGCTCAAGCCCGGAGACGTGTTGCTGGTGGTCGACATCGGCGGCGGTACCAGTGACTTCTCGCTCATCGGGGTGAGCGAGGTGAATGGTGAGCTGCAGCTCGAGCGCAAGGCGGTCGGCGATCACATCCTGCTCGGCGGCGACAACATGGATCTCGCGCTCGCCTACACCATCAACGAGAAGTTCAAGGCGGGTGGCAAGACGCTCGATCAGTGGCAGCTCACCGCGCTCACCGCGGCCTGCCGCGTGGGCAAAGAACACCTGTACGAACATCCGCGCGCCGAGAAGGTGGCGGTCAGCATTCCCGGCCGCGGCTCTTCGTTGGTCGGGGGAACGCTCAAGTCGGAGCTGCTGCGCGAAGAGCTCGACGCGGTGCTCACCGAGGGGTTCTTCCCTCTCGCGAAGATCGCCGATCCCGTGGTGCAGCCGCGCCGTTCGGGCCTCGCGCAGGTCGGTCTTCCGTACGCGCAGGACGCGGCGATCACCCGGCACCTGGCGGCGTTCCTCACCCGGCAGGCGGGCTCGTTGGGTCTCGGCACGGCATTCGCGCGCCCCACCGCGGTGCTCTTCAACGGCGGCGTGCTGAAAGCCAACAAGCTGCGAACGCGCGTGATGGACGCGCTCAATTCGTGGCTGATGGCGGATCAGGCGCCTGCTGCGCGTGAGCTGGAAGGCGCTGACCTCGATCTCGCCGTGGCGCGTGGCGCTGCGTATTACGGCTGGGTGAAGGCGGGTCACGGCATCCGCATTCGCGGCGGCACGGCTCGTTCGTATTACGTGGGCGTGGAGTCGGCGACGCTGGCCGTTCCGGGATTCACTCCGCCGGTGAAGGCGCTGTGTGTCGCGCCGTTCGGGATGGAAGAAGGCACGCAGGCCGACATTCCCCCGCAGGAGTTCGGGCTGGTGGTCGGTGAGCCCACGCGGTTCCGGTTCTTCTCTTCGTCGACGCGGCGTGACGACAAGGTCGGCGAGCTGCTCGAAGACTCGAAGGACCTCGAAGAGCTGCCTCCGATCGAGACGTCGCTGCCGGGTACGGGCGGCGCGTTGGTGCCGGTGAACATTCAGGCTGCAGTCACTGAGCTCGGTGCACTGGAAGTGCGTTGCCTCGAGCGTGAGGGCAAGGGCCGCTGGAAGCTCGAGCTCAACGTGCGCCAAGATTGACGAAGTGGGGAACTCCCTCTCCCTTCGGGAGAGGGTTGGGGTGAGGGCCTCGAGTCAGTTCAACGTTCGCCCGGACTGATGTTCAGCTTCGCGTGCTCGGCAAAAACACGAAGCTGCTGCTGAAACACCCGGCCGTGCTTCGGCCCCATGCGCAAGAATTGCTTGTCGGCTGCGCTGAGCGCTTCGAGCGAAGGATCCTTAAAAGCGTAGACCGCGCCTTTGGGCACCAGCTCGACTTCTCCTTCCAGAACACGCAACTGCGTGAAGCGGCGCACCGCAGAAGCGAGCACCACGTCGAAGACCTTGCCGGGAGGGCCGATCTCCGCGAACGCCGAGTCGCAGAAAATCCTGAAGCCGCTGTACGCGTCACCGGCGGCCGCTGCGTCGACCGAGCCCACCACGCGCGTGATCACCTCATACCGAGTGTACGAGGCCGGGTTGATGAAGAGGCGCTCCTGCGCAGGTGCGGGCCGTACTTCACGCACCGCAAAAGGCCCGGCCACGGTGATGAACGGCAACGCCGGCTTCACGTTCTCTCCGTCGGCCACCAACTGCGCAGCAGCGACGAGGTGGCGCAGGCTGACCACCTCGAGCCAACGCGCGTAGAGCCGATCGGTCGACCATTTCACGGCGGCTTCTCTGAGGTCCGTGTCACCCTCTTCGACCGAGATGAGCTGGCCGCCGTCGATCAGCCCAGGCGCCTCGACCTCGCTGAGCACCGTCTTCGGTGTGCCCTCCGGGCCACGTGGCTCGTTGACGATGCGGAAGACGACGAGATAGCCGACCACCATCGCGACGAAAGGCACCACGAAGTACGGCCAGATGCGTCTGCGCGGGGGCGGAAAGTCGGGGGATGGGTCGTTGTAGTCATCCATGCGCACGAGCACTTCAAGCCTCGTACCAGCGCAAATATTTCTGGTTGAATCACCACTTCCCGAAAGGCCTCATGATCATCTTCAACGCGCTCGCGATCGTCGTAGGCCTCATCATCGGCATCTTCCTGGGGCCGCTCTTCTACTTCTTCCCCGACTTCATGGACTCGACCCAGGGGAACGTCCTGAGCTGCGTGATCATCACGGTGATCAGCATGGCCAGCGACCTGGTGGGCTTGAAGGGGCGCATCTTCTTCCTGCCGATCTGGCTGCTCGGGCTCATCGGCATGGGCGTGAACCTGCACACGATCTGGGGCTGGTGGGGCCCGGCGCTCGCGGCCACGTTGGTGGTGGTGCTGTTCGGCGGCTTGCTGCTGATGGGCGCGTGGAGCGAGCGGAAGGAATGGGC
>JBKJSE010000302.1:0-5123 GCA_046595925.1 Archangium sp.
TCGACTGCGCTCGATGCGAACGGTGGGTCTGTTCCTTCGGACGAAATCGCCGGCGAAGCCGGTCCCCTGCTCGGGATGATCGGTGTGCGCTCCTCATTTCGATCAACCCTGCGAGCGCAGTCGAGGGACTACCTCCACTTCGCGCTGCAGGTGACCCCTCGACTCCGCTCGGGGGCGACCGGTGGCTGCCCTCTTCACCAGCCTCTTCGGGAGAGGGTCAGGGTGAGGGCCAAACCCAGCAACCCAAGCCCGGGAACGCTGGAACACCCGGTCGACTCCCCACGAGGAGGCGTCACCCCCGCGTCGGCAGTCATCACCGGACCCGCATCGATCGGCTGAACCGGCCCGTCGACACACTTCCCCATCGTGCACGCCGCGCCCACACCGCACAGCTCGCCGTCATCGACCACGCCGTCACAATCATCGTCGAGCGCGTTGCACCGCTCGATCAACGGCGGCCCCGGCATGCAGTCACTCACGTTGCACGTCGGCCCCAGCCTCGCGCACCAGCCCTCACCACACCGCACCTTCGCGCCCTCATCGACCTGGCCATCGCAGTCGTCGTCCTTGAGGTTGCAGCTCTCCATCGCGCCGGGGTTGATGTTGCGGTTGGTGTCGTCGCAGTCGCGATCGTTCTGAGCGCGGCCACCACCACCACACCCCGAGGTCGGAGCGCCGAGCGCCCACCCGAACCCGTCACCATCGGCATCAGGCCAGGTGGTGACCGAGGTGAGGCCCTCATCGATCTGCCCGTCACAGTCGTCATCCACCAGGTTGCAGCTCTCGACCTTGCCGGGCGTCTTGCGGTTGTCGAAGTCGTCGCAGTCGCCATCGATCGCCGAGTACCCCGAAGGCGTGGCGCAGTTGCGCGTGGTGCCCGAGCTCGTCGAGCCGACCCCATCGCCATCGATGTCGCGGAAGTACGTGGTGCCCGCGCAGCCGAACGACTGCGCCGTGCGCGCGTCACCGGCCTGATCTCCGCCGCTGGTCCCGCTGCCATTCGCGAGCACCGTGGCGACCTCGAAGTCGACGCCGCCCATGCCTGCAGGCGCCGTCCACCGGGCATCGAAGGTCACCGCGCCACTGGCCGAAGCTTTCGGGCTCGAGTGCACGAGGTTGCCGTTCACGACGCGCGTGTTCTGCCCCGACACGGTGGCGAAGGTGCCGGTGCCGTTGGCGGTGAGGAACAAGCCGCCGGTCGAGCCCGTGCCGCGAATGGTGACGCGCACGGTGATGGTGTCGCCGGGGTTGAACGTCGCTGGCGTCAGGGTGATCGACGTCTGCTGCGAGCCCGTGCCGTGGCAGCCGCTGCAGTTCTGCGCCTCGATGCCTCCGCTCCGTGCCGAGGCGACCGACGCTGCCAACATCACTGCGAAGACCAGACCGCGCATGACTAGCCGTTCTGCATGTACACGGTGTACGGCGTGCACGTCGCTGCGTTGGTCGGGTTGCGGTAGATCTTGATGTAGTACATCGCGCCGTCTTCGGTGCCGTACGAGCCGTCTTTGCGGAACGAGCGAAGCCCGCACTGCATGTTGCTTGAGGTGTAGCACTCGTTGACGCTGGTCGACGTGTCGTAGCGGCTGACGCACATGCTGATGTTGGGGTCGGCCGAGCTCAGGTTGATGCGCACGTCGTAGTCGTCGCCGAACACCTGCCCGCGATCTTCCGCGAAGAAGCGCACGTAGTCCTCATCGTCGGTGGAGTGGATGATGCCGGTGTGGTTCGCCGACGAGCCGTTGTCGGCGAGCGTGCCCTTGTCGATGCCGGTGGTGCAGAAGCCGCCCGGGTCGGTGCCGATCTCGCGGCACTCGCAGCCGTTGGCCGGCGAGCTGTCCGTGTCGTGCCAGCCCGTGTTGCAGCTGCCGATCGAGCACGCGCCCATGGTGCATGCTGGAGTTCCGTTGGTGATGGGGCAACCGGCCAGGCAGGTGCCGCCCGTCGCGGTCAGCGGAATCTCGGAGAACGGATCTTGCGGATCATCGGTCTCGATCGAGATGGAGCCCGCCAGCGCCGCGTTGGTCTGCGCGCGGAACTCGACCTCGAAGGCCACGCGCGCGTTGCGCTCGAGCTGCATGGGGAGCGCAGGCAGGTTGCGGAAGCTGAACAGGTTCGAGGTGCCGCCGATGAAGGTGAGCCGCTTGATGGTGAGCGAGCCGTAGCCGATGTTGCGCAGCTCGACGGGCTTGGCGACCACCCAGCCCTGCGGCACGGTTCCCCAGTCGATGGTGAGCGGCGCCGCCTGCAGCTTCGGCTCAGTGATCACCGCGCGAATGGGAATGACGAGCATGCCGCGCGACGGATCGTCCGACACGATGGTGAGCGGCACTTCGATGAGACCGGGCATCAAGCCGTTCACTTCCACGTCGATGTTGAGGCGCTGCAGCGGCTGCAAGAGGGCGGTGTTCAGGCCGCCCTGAAACGCGACGGTGACGCGGTTGCTCGGGTCGGTCGCCGAGAGCGAGGTGACGTTGAGCGCCATGCCGCCCACGTTCGCGAGCTGCACGCGCACGCTGCGCCGGGAGTTCTTCGGTACTTCTCCGAACTCGAGCGCGGTCTCTTCAGGCTCGAGCGCCACGCGGGGCCAGCTGTAGCTGGTGCCTTCCACCGTCACGTACACGGGGTCGACGCCCGGCGTGGAAGAGGCGAGCTCGACTTCGGTCTTCAGGTACTGCTCGTCGAGCGGCTTGAACACGAAGGGCAGGGCGACGCCCGCATCGGGCACCAGCGCGATGTTGGCAGGCAGGTTGACCTGCAGCGCCGCCACGCCGGAGTCAGCGCGATCGACCTCGAGCGCGATGTTGCCGAAGCCTGCGTTGCGAACGGTGACCGGCAGCTCCTTGCGCTGCGTGACGGGCACCACACCGAAGCTGATGGTGCGCGGCGTGGCCTGCAGCAGCGGCTCACCCACCAGGCGCTTGACCAACGGCACCTTGAGCTCGCCGGCTTCGATGCGGTCGGCGCCCTCTTCCGCCGAGGCGTCGGTGTACGTGACGAGCAGCTCGAGGTTCTCGCTGCGCGGCGCGCTGGTGACCTGGAAGCGCACGTCGATGGTGAAGTCGCTCGCGGCGCCGAGGATGAAGGGCGGCGGCTCGGCCGAGGTGATGGTGTACTCGACGTTCGGGTTCGACAGCACGATGCGCTTGATCGCGATGCGCCGGTTCACGTTCGAGGTCACCTTGACCGAGAGCGTGGTGTCGCAGCCGGGCACCACGCAGGTGAAGGCGAGCTGACGCGGGGTGGCGAGCAGGCCGCGGAAGGCCGGCACCACGGGGCCCGGGTTGGGGTTCTTCGCCGGGCCACAGGCCAGCAAGAGCGTCGAAGCGATGAGGGCAGCCAGTCGCAGGTCGGTCATCGAGGGCCTCACGGAACGCTGAAGGTGCTGTTCTGGCGCACGAGGTCGAGCACGTAGGTGCTGTCGCCCTTCCGGCCCAGGGTGGCGTTCTTCTCGGAGATCAGGTTTCCGTTGACGAACACCTTCACGGTGACCGCTGAGCTGCTCTTGTCCAGACAGATGCTCTGAATCAGATCGCCGATGTCCTGCCCGGGAATCGGAATGGCGCCGCCCGACAGATAGCCGACGAGCACCTCGACCGAGATGCCCAGGATGCCGGCGAGCAGATCGGTCGGCAGCGAGGCGCAGTCGTTTTGGTAGCTGACCATCACCCGGTACGTTCCGTCCTGCCGCGAGTCCGCCAGAATGATGCGCTCGGGCTCTTCTTTCGGCGCGAAGGCCAGCCACGAAGCGGTGCCGTGGTTGCCCCAGTTCATCGGGTTGGGCGTCTGCTTGTTGCAGACGTAACCGAACGGGTGTTCGAGGGTCATGTCGACGTTGCGCACGTCGTCGTCGAAGGCGTTGTCGGCCCCGTTGTCGTAGGTCATCTCGAGCTTCACGACCTCAGCGCCGCCGCCGAGCACGCCGCGCGCGGTCACCGGAATGCTGACGGTGGGCCGCAGCGGGTCGTTGGTCTCCAGGTTCAGGATCGATTGGAGCACGCCTTCGCGTGTCGCGGTCACCAGCACCTGCACCTCGACGTACTGCGAGGGGGTCACGTCGGGCACGATCTGCGGGTTGGTGGAAAAATCGGTGGTGAACATCTGGCCGCTCCACGTGGGGCGCACGGTGAGGGGCGCGCCGCCGCCATTGACGATGGTGATGGTGCGGAAGGTGCTGGTGCCCAGCGTCACGTCACCCAGGTCGACCATCGCGGGCGTGACGGTCACCTTGGGCGCCGAGGCCGAGGTGCCGCTCAACGGCACGGTGAAGGTGCCCTTGTCGGTGGTGACCACGAGATCGGCCGCGTGATCAGCCAACGTGCGCGGCGTGTAGCGGACCTCGAGCGTCTGCACGGCGGTGCGATCGATCGACGCGGGCGCCAGCGTTCGGGGAAGGTCGGTGAGCGGCACCAGCGCGAAGTCCATCGTGTCGGCCGGCGAGAGCGCGACGCTGGTGATGGTCACCGGCGCGGTGCCCGTGCCCTGGTTCGAGAGCTGAACGGTGCGGCGGGTGAGCCGACCCTGCGCGGTGTAGCCAAAGTCGACGGGGCTGGGTGAGGCGACCAGCTGCGGCGTGCCGATGTAGTTGGCTTTGATGGGCACGCGCAGCGTGGGGTACTCCTTGTCGTCGGACAGCAGCGTCAGCTCGGTGACCGAGTTGCGCACCATGCTCGGCGTGTAGCTGAGCTGAATCTCGAGGCTGCGGCCGGGCCAGACTTCCTTGGGAAAGGTCGTGTCGCAGAGATCGCAGGTGAAGCCCGCGCCCGTGTCGGCCAGCGTCGCTTCGAAGAGCGTCAGCGTGCAGTTACCGATGTTGTGCAGGGTGACGGTCTGCAGCAACGCCGCCTGCGAGTCGACGCTGCCGAAGTCGACGGTGTGCGGCGAGGGCTGGAGGATGGGGTTTCCCTCGAGCACGAGGTCGCACGCCTTGGCTTCGCGCGGCACGCACTCGTAGTTTTCACACAGAGCGCCCGCCTGACAGTCGTCGTCCGCGCGACAGTTGGCCGCGACGACCTTGTCTTTCGTGCAGCCGGTCACACCAACAGCGACACCTGCAGTCAGGAGCAGAATGAGTGAACGCATGGGCAGGGCGGGAGTGTCCGCTCTGGTGCGTGTCGACGCAAGGC
>JBKJSE010000078.1:0-20668 GCA_046595925.1 Archangium sp.
CCCACCGTTCGCATCGAGCGCAGTCGAGATGCCACCTCTGCGCCGCGCGGCAGGTGACCCCTCGACTTCGCTCGGGGGGAACGGTGCCTTTCCTGAGGAGCTAAGTCGAGGGAGTACCTCGGCTTCGCACGGCAAGTGACCCCTCGACTGCTCTCGGGGGGAACGGTGTGGGGCTTCTCGGTGTAGTCTGCGCGTGCACATGAGCAGCCCGTGGGACGACGTTCGCAAGGAGTCGCTGGAGATGCCCGCGGTGGGCCACCAGACCCGCCCCTCTCCCCTGCCGTGGATGCTGCTGACCGTCTCCATCGCCATGACCATCGGCGTGCTGATCCTCGGGCGCTCGCGGCTCGAAGACGAACGCGTGCGCACCGCGACGGCGTTGCGGGCCAACGATGACGTGAAGGGTCAGCTCAAGTCGGCGATCGAAGATCTCGATCAATCGCGTGCGGCCTGCAACGCGGCAGACCAGAGCACCGGGGAATTGCAGAAGCAGATCCTCACCCTCGAGCTCGCCAACCGGCGCCAGCAGGAAGAGCTCACGAGGCTCAAGAGCGCCGCGAAAGGACCCAAGCGATGATGGCGCTGGTGCTGAGTCTGGTGGTGGCCGCTCCGTTTCCGCTGCCGGCGATCGATGGCAAGCCGCTGGCCGTCTCCGAAGGGCAGAGGGTGTTCCGGCTGCCCATGCGCTTCGAGAAGGTCAAGGCGTTCTACGTCGAGCAGCTCGGTGCGTCGGCCACCGTCATCGAGAAGAGCGTGTCGGGCAAGCGGGTGCTCAACGTGACGGCGAAGGGCAAGGCCGAGTCGTGGGTCAAGGCGCTCGTTCGCGAAGGTGAAGTCGACACTGTGATCGAAGTGACTCCGGTGATGCGGCTCGCGGAAGAAGAGATCTCAGGCAGCAGTCGGCCGCTGGTCGAGTTCATCATCGGGCGATCAGGTGATGTTCAGAAGGCGTTGAACACCATCGATCACGCGGAGCAGATGCGGGCAAAATAGGAAACGCCCTCACCCCGACCCTCTCCCAGAGAGGGTGCTGAAGAAGGCTTCGGCAATACGAGCGAACACCGTTCTTCGCGCGCGATTTCGTCCGAAGGAACAGACCCACCGTTCGCATCGAGCGCAGTCGAGATGCCACCTCTGCGCCGCGCGGCAGGTGACCCCTCGACTTCGCTCGGGGGGAACGGTGCTGTTCCTCAGGAGCGCAGTCGAGGGAGTACCTCTGCTTCGAGCGGGCAGTGACCCCTCGACTGCGCTCGGGGGGACCGGTGGGCGACCTGGTTCACCAGCCTCCCGAAGGGAGAGGGAGCGCAGAGATCGCAGATCAGGGGCCTGCGTCGGCTGCAGCTTCTGCGGCCTTCTTCTCGCGGGCCTCTCGCATCATGTCGGCGAGGCTCTTGACCTTCTCTGGCGGCGGCGTCGCCTGCTGCGGCTCGTTGGTGATGAGCTGCGGCACGGGCGCCGGCTTCTTCTTGAGCGCCTCCACCAGGCCCAGCGACATCGACGGCACCCAGGTGATCACCGCCAGGCTGAAGAGCATGATGCCGACGGTCGGCAGCACGGCGCGCACCACGAAGCCCAGGCCCTTCTTGAAGAGCGAGCTCGAGACGAAGAGGTTCAGGCCGACGGGCGGCGTGAGGTACCCGATCTCGAGGTTGACGATGAAGATGATGCCCATGTGAATCGGGTTGATGCCCATCGCCGCCGCCATCGGGGCGAGCATCGGCGCGATGATCAAAATCGCGCTCATGATGTCCATGAACATGCCGACCACGAGCAGCAGCACGTTCACCACGATCAGGAACTTCGTGGGCGTCAGCTCGAGCGTCTTCATCCACTCGACCATCAGGTCCGGCACCTGCTGATCGACCAGGAAGTAGTTGAGGACGATCGCCAGCGCGATGATCACCAGCAGGCTGCCCATCACCGTCATCGAGCCTTCGGCGACGAGCAGCAGCTTCTTGCGATCCATCTCGTGGTGAACGAACCACTCGACCGACAGCGCGTAGACCACCGAGACGGCCGACGCTTCGGTCGCGGTGAAGATGCCCGAGTAGATGCCGCCCAGGATGATGACCGGCAACAGCAGCGACCAGACGCCCTGGCGAGTCGCTTCCCACAGGCGCGCGGCGCTGAACGGCTCGCGGGGAATCTTGAAACGAAGGCCCTGCGTCACCGAGTACGCGGCCAGCAGCGCCCCGATGAAGAGACCCGGCACCACGCCCGCGATGAAGAGATCGGTGGGGTCCACCGGCGTCGCTGACGAGACCATGATCGAATAGACGATCATCGGAATCGACGGCGGAATGAGGATACCCAGCGAGCCTGCGGTGGTGAGTAGACCGATTGAGAAGTCTTCCGGGTACTTCGCCTTGAGCAGCGCCGGCACCATGATCGACCCGATGGCCACCACGGTCACCGGCGAACTTCCAGAGATCGCCGCGAAGAACACGCAGCCCGCGACCGCCGAGACCGCCAGCCCGCCGGGGATCCACCCGAAGGCGGCCTTCATGAACTCGATCAGGCGCCGCGCGAGGCTGCCCTGCGTCATCAGCTCGCCGGCCACCACGAAGAACGGAATGGCGAGCAGCACTTCTTTACCGGCCAGCTCCAGCAGCCGGCGCACCACCAGCACCTGCTCGTCGAAAGACGCGAGGCCCGAGACGGTGGCCAGCAACGCCATACCGAGGCTGCCCATCAAGACGAACAGCGGTTGGCCCAGCAGCAGCGCTGTGGAAATGAAACCCAGCACCAGGAACGCGGTCTTGCCGGTGAGGAAGAACGCAGCCGAGAGCAGCGCCAGCCAGACCACCAGGCCGCGCTTGCGCTTGCGATAGGCACCTACCGCCAGCGCGATGGTCAGCGCGTAGAGAGCCCACATCATGGAGCGCCCCCGTCGAGGGGCAGTTGTTCTTTCTCGAGCGCGTCCAGGTCGATGCCGTGAGCATCAGCGCCGCCCTTCGGAGGGCCCCACTTGAAGTCGTGAATGCCCTGCCCCAGAAACCGCAGCGCCATCACCCCGAACGTGACGGGAATGGCGAGCGTGGCAACCCACAAGGGTATGGGGAGCGCGTCGTAGACCCCCACGCCGTCGCCCGACATCCACTCGGTGAACTGGTCCATCAACTGCTTGATGCCCAGCAAGGTGAGGAAGCCGCAGAACGCGAAGGTGAGCAGGCCTCCGAGCAGGGAGAACGGCTTGAGCGTCGCCGCGTCGAGCGTCTTCTTGATGGGGTCGAGAATGATGTGACGGCGGGTCCGGGTGGCCAGCGAGGCGCCGAGCATGCCGCTCCAGAGCATGAAGCCCAGGGCGAACTTCTGGGCGCCCGGAACGCTCGAGGGAAAGACCCACAGCAGCGCCTTGACGAAGAGCGCGGCGCCGACCGTCAGCGCGAGGCCGACGCCCAGCGACTTGCCGAACCCGGGCGAGGGCCGCTTGTCCCGCTCTGCGGCGATGGACCGCGACGAGTGGGTGGCCAGCACGAAGAAGAGGCTTGCGAGCACTGCGAAGAGGAGAGGTCCGACCACGCCGACCACGAAGGCCGTCTGCTCCGCCGTGGGGTTCGTGTAGAAAATCGAGAGCAACGCGCCCTCGGTCTTTCCCACCTGGCGCGAGAACGAGCGCTGAATGACGTCGAGCGTCACCAGCACCGTCATCATCGTCAGGCTGACCAGCAGGAGCACCCGCTCCACCCGGTACACGACGTCATCGACCTTGCCGGCGAGGCGACGCAACGACTCCATGTGGGTGCTCCCCTTCGGTTGCTTCACTTCTTCGCGGCGAATTCTTTTTTCGCTGCGAGCACCGCGTCGAGGATCGCCTTGTTGCCCGGCGCCTTCTTCGCGAACATGTCCCACACCGGCTTGACCTTCGCGGCGTAGCCCCTGGTCGCTTCGGGGGTGAGCATGCACACGGTCTTGCCAGCGGCCTTGAAGTTGTCGAGCAGCGGCTCGTTGAGCGCGCGCACCCCTTCGATGCCGGCCTTCTCGTCGCTGCGCACCAGCAGCGCCTTCTTGATGTCTTCAGGCTGCTGTTCGAACCACTTCTTGCTGATGACCATGATGCCCGGCTGGTAGATGTGCTTGGTGTACGTGTAGTGCGTGATGCCGTTGTACCAACTGGTCGCGAACGAAAAGAGCGGCGTGTTCGAGTAGCCGTCGACCGTTCCCGTCTGCAGCGCGCCGAGCACTTCAGGCACGGCCATCTCGACGGGCGAAGCGCCGAACGCCTTGTAGGTCTCGATGTGCACGTACGACTCGTGGCTGCGCATCTTGAGGCCCTTCATGTCTTCGACCTTCTCGACGCACTTGCCCTTCACGCCGTAGCCGTGCCAGCCGTTCTCGGCCCACATCACCATCACGAAACCCTTCGCCTCGAGCAGCTTGGCGACGCGCTCGCGCAGCTTGTCGAGCACGAAGTCGGCCTCGGCATCGGACGTGAAGATGTAGGGCAGCTCGAGCACGTTGAGCTCGGGCACGTAGGTGGCGACCGAACCGACCGCGCCGCCGAAGAGCTGCAGGTTGCCGTTGCGCGTCTCTTCGACCATCTCTTTCTCGCCGCCGAGCTTGCCGCCCAGGAACACCTTGAGCTTGAGCTTGCCGCCGGTGTCCTTGTCCATGCGGGCCTTGATGCCGTCGATCCACTCAGCCCAGGGGGTGCCTTCGGGGGCGACCGAGCCCACTTTGGCGGTGACGGTCTGGGCCTGGGCTGCGGCCGCGAACAGACAAATGCACAGCAGTGCGCGCTTCGACATGAAGGAGTGCTCCGGTGAGACGAGTTGAGATGTGGTGACGAAGGACCAGCTCAGAACTTCTCGTCGATCTCGGCGAGCAGCTTCTTGGCCTTGGCCTGTTCGATGCGGTTCTCGGGCTCGATCGCGGGGTCGATCTTCGCGTCAGCGGCGATCACCTCTTCGAGCAGCTTCTTGAACGTCGCCTTGTCCTGCTTCTTGGTGCACAGGTAGTCGGCCCAGAGCACCTTGGTGCCGAGGTAGTTGGGCGCGAGCTCGACGGCCTTCTTGAAGTTCTCTTCGCTCTTCTCGAGTGAGCCGCCCGCCAGACCCGCGGTGACCGCCTCGAAGCTGCCGAAGTACCGCCAGGGCGCCGCGTAGAAGTACATCTCGTCGAGCGACTTCACCTGCGTCATCGTCGCCTTGATGTCGTCCTTGTAACGAAGGCGCGTGGCGAAGCCCTTGGTCGCCGCCCACTTCCCGAGGTTGGTGGCGTACCAGTACATCGCGGGCACCGAGTCTTTGGTGGCCAGGGTGATCGCCTCGGGGTGCTTCTTGCCGTCGGCCATCGCCTTGGTGAACTCAGGGGCGGACAGCTTGAGCGAGCGCGTCGCCCAGTCCAGACCCTTCTGGTATTCCGCGTCGCGGCCTTCGGCGTTGTTCTCGAGCACGTAGTAGCCGTCGCCCAGCAGGTAGTGCGCCCGGGCCAGCTTGTTGGCGATGTCGGTCGACGGCGCCTGCTCGAACGCCGCTTCCCACTTGGTGATCGCCTCGATCAGCTTCGCCTTGTCACCGCGCTGTTCCCACGCGGCGTCGCCTTCACTGCTGGCAGTGGCCACCGCTTCGGCGGCGGGCGGCGCGGCGGTCGGCTTCTCGTCCCACTTCGCTTCGTAGGTGGTGGCACAACCAGAAGCGGCCAGGACGGCGGTCAGAGTCATCGCACGGGAAAAGCGCATCGTTTCGGCTCCTTGAAGAAAAGGTGTTGCCCCCAATAGACAGAGCGCGCCTTGTAGTGGCGAAAGGGCCCGTGGCAAACCGCCCCGTTGATCTTTTTTTCGGCGCTTCAGAAGCCCAGGCCGACCGCGATGCGCAGGCCGGTGGCCGTCTGCTCGTCGACCTCGAGGGCCTGAAAGCCCATCTCGAAGAAGAACGGGGTCAAGAAACGGCCGAGGTGAATGAGGTGCAGGCCGAGCACCGCGCGCCCGCCCAGCGAGGCCTGCTTGCCGAAGCCCACCAGGGGCCCACCCGACATGAGGAAGGTGATGCGTGGCAGGTTGGCCAGGCCCGCGTTCTCTTCGCTCCACAAGGCCAGCTCGATGCGGCCCTGGGCACCCGCGGTGACCAGGTTTCGGCCCGCCTGGATCATGCTCTCCACCTCGACCACCGCGCCGGGAACCACGAAGAGGCTGCTCCAGTAGCGCACGCCCACCTGCCCGCCGAAGGTGAAGCTGGGCGGATCGTACGAGACCACCGCGCCCGTCTTGGCGCCGACGATGAAGCTCCACCTGGGGGTGAACCCTTCTTCTTCCTCGGCGGCCAGCTCGGCTATCTGTTCTTCGGTGCTGACCTCTGAGGCGATGGAGGCCTCGAAGTCGACGTTGTTCCACAACGAGCGCACCACCTGGGCCGAAGCGGTCGGAGCGCCGGGCACGGGCTCGAAGTGGGTGCCATTGGAAGGCGTGCTGCGCGCGACGACGCAGCTCTCTTCTTCGTGGCTGCTCAAGCAATAGGTGCGGCTGCCATCGTCGTTGGTGATCGCGCTGATGAGACACAGCTCGCACCAGGAGCGCACGATGTCCTGCTTGCGCGAGGTGAGGAACGTGTCGATCTCACTGAGCGGCTTCTTCACCTCGCGGGCGGCGAAGAATCGTTTCTGCGTGAGGCGCTGTTTGATCGCCGTCTCATGCAAGCCCCGGCAGCCCAGGCTCGCCAGCACCACGGCGCAGACGGCCGCATGCCGGGGCGTCATCATTCGGAGTGACCCCGGCCGCCGCTGCGAAACTCAACCAGCCGGTACACCCAGCCGTCGGGGCCCTGCACGGCGACCTTGCCGATGTTGGGCGCGTAGTAGTGGGTGAACGCGCCGCTGCCGTCTTCGGGCATCTCGAGCACGGCCAGGCAGTGTTCGACGATCATGCCGGTGGGCAGCTCGACCTGGGCCTCGAGGGCCACCACTTCGAATGACGAGGGCCGCGAGCCGCCGCGTTCGATCGACGCCACGTCTTGCCAGCGCGTGCCGCGCGACATCGCCGCAGGGAGGATGATCGCCTCGTGCTCACCGCGCAGACCGCTGCGCTCGAGCCACGCGCCGTCTTTCACCCGCCAGGTCGCGCTTCCGGAGAACTTGCCCAGCGCGATGCTCACCTGCGCGCGCCAGTCGATGAAGCTGACGATGGTGACGCGGCCCTTGCCCTTGCCCAACTGGTAGGTCCACGAAGCGCCGGCCCGCTGCACGAAGTACTCGGCGCCCAGGCGCGAAGACTCAGTGGTCGCGTTGGCGGGCGGCCGGGCGGTCTGGGCGAAGGCGCCGCACGAGAACGTCATGACGAGGAGCAGGGCCTTCACGTGCAGCGACTCTCCCTGAGGCCGAGGCGGCGGGCAATCTTCGTCATGAGCCGAAGGTCAAACGGCTGACGCGAGGTCGCGCGCCAGACTCAGGCCAGGTCGCGACCTCGGGAGACGCCTCGTCGTCTGAGACACCCCGTGCCCCATCAGCTACCGTCATCGCATGCGCTTCTCGAAGACCACGTCCGGGGCACTCACACTTCTGGTCGTTCTCTCTTGTCAGCCGCAGCTCGGCGAGCCGGTGCTCGATCAGACGGTCAGCCCGAAGACCATCGACGATCAGGGCCAGGTCGCCACCGTCGAGATCGTCGGCACTGACGGTGCGGGCAAGGTCGGCACCGGTGCACTGACCGTCACGAGCGCGGCCGGTTCGCTCTCGGCCGGTCAGACGTTGGAGTTCGACGCCTACGGCAAGGTGACGACCACGTTCTCCTGCGACGTCGCCCTGGACAGCAAGTGCGTCGGCACGGTGCGCGTGGTGGCGGAGTGGACCAGCAACGGCGTGCCGGTGATCGCGGAGACGCGCGTGACCGTCGGCGGCGAAGGGACTGGGGCAGGCGCGGGCGGCGGCTCGGGCGCCGGGCTCGGCTCGACGGGTGGCGGCGCAGGTGGGGGCAGCGGGCTGAACACGGTGATGGTGCTGGGGTCGACTGGCACGATCAGCGGCATCGCGCCCATCGACTCGCCCACCTCGTATCGAATCGGCCTTCCCATTCCGTACCACGCGGTCATCAGACCCAACGGCCGCATCGCGTACATCAAGGAGCAGCCGCTGGCGTTCCTCGAGTTCACCGTGGACCAATTCGTGCGAACGGCGACAGGAGGCTCGGCAGCGCCCAACGTCCTCGCCAACGACCCCAGGTTACCGACGCCCATGTGCGGTACGACGTCACTCCCCAACGAGATCGGTGACTTCTGGGTTCGGCCCGACACCTCGGCCATCGTCTACCAGTGCGGCTTGATGACGAAGAACCGCTTCGAAGGCACCCAGGAACTCACCGCGTTCGACGGCTTCGAGCTGCTCCAGCTCGGCCCGCAGAAGGCGGCGCTGATGACGACCTCGACCACCACGGTGGTGAGGAACGAGGCAGGGGCCGACGCGGTGTCCGCCTACCCAAGAATCGTCATGGGCAGGCGCGACACACGCTCTCGCCCTGATGGGTTCTGGGTCGCTTCGGGAGACGCGACCCTTGGTTGCTCGCTGAAGCTGCTGAAGTTCGACGGCACGGTGCAAACCGTCGGCACCTACGCAGCGCCCCCTGCCACCGTGACCATCCCCTCCACGTCCTTTTGCGCCGGGAAAATCGACACCGACGGAACGTTGCTGAGCATCGTCATGGGTGCGGTCGTGCGCAGGCCTCTGTCCCCCGGGGTCGCCTCGGTGCCCTACGACACCTCAGGGCTGCCCGCGCGTGACTTCACGCGCTTCCCGCCCAGCACCTACGTGAGCCCGCTACTTCTCATCGCCACGCCGTGAATCCTTTTCCGGGTGAGGACCCTCTGGTCTGCACAACCCTCAACCCGGAGCATTCCAGTGGCTCAGAACCTTGGTCGCGCCGACCGCATCGCCCGCGTGGCTGGTGCCGTCGTTCTCTTCGTCGTCAGTGTCATTTCACCGTTGCCGTTGGTGGCTCAGGTCGCCCTGGGGATGATGGGGCTCTACGTGCTCGGCTCGTCGTTGGTGGGCACCTGCCTCGGCTATAGGATGATGGGCATGTCGACCTGCCCCGTTCACAAGTCATGACCACGCTCGTCGAACGATCGATCGCTGGCGAACCGGAGGCCCTCAGCGAGCTCGTTCGGCGCTACCACGATCGCGTCTATCGCTTTGGCCGCAGCGTGTGCCGCGACGGCTTCGATGCGGACGATGCGGTGCAGCTGGCGTTCATCACGCTGGCGCGGCGCCCCGATGTGCAGAAGTCGAAGGGCGTGCTGCCGTGGTTGATGACGGTGGTGCGGCATGCGTGTCTGGCGATGCTGCGGCCGTTCGTCAGGCGCGCTGCGCTGAGCGAGGGAGAGGGCGTGGTGGACGAGGCGCCGAGCGCAGAGGCGGCGTTGGAGCGGTTCGAGTTGGTGAGCCGGGTTCATGCGGCGATAGCTCAGCTCGATGCAGACTCGCGGGCGGTGATCGTGCTGCGGGACATCGAGGGGCTGTCGGGCGAAGAGACGGCGGCGCGGCTCGGCATCGAACCGGCTGCGATGAAGAGCCGGTTGCATCGGGCTCGGGTGGCCCTGCGCGATCTGATCACAGCGGTGTGAACGCCGCCGGCCCGTTTGTGGCCCGGTGGCCTCACTCGGAAGCCGGCTTCGCGGCAGGGGCACCACGCCCTCACGGAGAAAGACCGGGCGGCCCAAACCTTGCTGTTACGGTCCGCACCCGATGGTCCTGGTACTCCCCGCCCTCAGTTTCCTCGTCGTCAACGCAGCGACTCTTTCAGCGCCTTCGGTGCCAGGTAGCGGCCGCCAGGAGGTGCTGCTCACGCTCGACGCGCCCGCTGCGATGCACCTCTCAGCGCGCAGCGCGGCGGGCACCTCGTGCACCGTCATCGATCGCGTGCGAGGTCCGTTCGCGACGAACGGCAACGTGGGCGGGGCGAACTGCGAGCTCGACCTGCTGCTCGACGCCGGCCAGTACAAGGTGCGCGTCGAGTCGCCCAAACGCGGCAAGGGCCTGGTCACGCTGTCGGCCACGCCGTTTCAAGAGCTCAACGCCAGCCCGCCACGGTTGATCCCAGGCTCAGGCGTCACCACCACGCTCAAGCCCCGTCAGCAGGCCACGTTCTGGGTCTCGATGAAGGAGCGCGGTGTTCCCTGGGTGCGCATCTCGGGCCGCCACGCAGGCGACGTGCGGTTGTGGAAGAACGGCGAGTGGCTCGAGCCGACGCAGCCCTGGCGTCAGCAGTTCTCGCCCCGCCCCGGCCAGCCGATGCACGAGTGGTGGCTCGACACGCAGCTCGAGGCCGGCGAGTACCAGCTGGTCGTCTACGGCCGTGACTCGACGACCGTCACCGGCAGCTCAGTCGACGACTCGCTCACCGTCGAGACCGGCTTCCGCACCGGGCCCGTCGAGCGCAGCATCGGCTTCACCCTGCCCGCTTCCGGCGTCTTCGCGGTCGCGGTGCCTTCCGATTCGCTTGCCGGCGTCATGACGCTCGAGACCGCGCCCACCTCGGCCGTCGAGCTGCAGGCGATCCGCTCGAACATTCGCAATGCGTACGCTTCGTGCCGCATCGAGAAGGGTTCGCTCGCGCCCGAGTGCAGCACCCTGCTCGAAGGCCAGAACTCGTTGAGCGCCTTCGTGGTGCGCGGTCCCCCCGGAACACGCGGATACCTCGAGTGGGCGTCGTATCGCGCGAACGCGGCCGCCTCAGGCTTCGGCGGGTACTACGGCCCGTCGACCACCCGGCTCGACTTCAAGGCGAGCAAGGGCAGCTACTTCGTGGGCGTTCACGATCTGCCCAACGACACCGACTCGGCGCCGCTGGGGTGTCAGCTCGAACAACTGCTCCCCAACGGAGACATCGTGGCCATCGTGGCGCGCAGCGTCCCGAGCATCGGTGACGCCGAGAAGCTCGAGCGCGAGTTCAACTACGACAGCGGCGCCGTCATCTGGTTCGAGATCAAAGGCGGCAGTCTCTTCAATCGCGTGGGGCTCACGTCGCGGCGGTTTCGCGTCGCCACCAGGGGCGGGCGCAAGAGCACCTGCGAGGTCTACAAGGTCGAAGACCAGGGCAAGCTCAAGCGCCTGAGCCAGTCGAAGGCCGAAGGCGCCGAGTGCAATGAGCTGCTCGCGCTCGACCCCGGCATCTACCAACTGCAGTTGAGCGGCGGTCTGTCTGGCGTGGAGTCGTTGAGCATCGCTCCCGATGGCGACTCGAGCGCCAGGGCCATCGCCGCGCGAGGCGGCTGCGTGATCCCTTCGGTCGCCCTGAACGACGCGTTCTACCGGCTCACGCTCAATCGACAGGGCAGCGTGGCGGTGCGTGGCCTGACCTTGCAGCCGTTGCCGCTCACCGCGAGCCAGCCGGTGCACCTGCAGCTCGACGGCAAGCAGACCATCACCGTGCCCGTCGCGTTCACCTCGTCGCTCACCGTGCGTGCGTCGGGCGGCGCTCCGTTCGGCTGTGCGTTGAAGGCGGGCGCGCTGCCGAAGAGCGGCAACGACTGCAACGTGCCGGCGACGACCGACGTGCTCACGCTCACCAACCCCGGTGATCAGCCGGTCAACCTCACCCTCTCGAAGCCGGGTGCGGTGCCTGCGCTCAGCTCTCCTGTTTCGTACCAACCCACCCTCACGCCGATGGCGCGCATCACGCCCGACGTGCCCACGTTCTTCGACTTCGGCCTGGACCAGACCCGGGCGGTGATGTTCGACGTCGCCGCGGCCGGTCTCTACAACGTCACCACGCAGGGGCTGCTCTCCACCGACTGCCGGCTGCGTACGCCGGTGATCGATGGCGTCGCGCAGAACCAGGGCGGCGGGCGCGGTCGCAACTGTCTCATTCAGACGTATCTGCAGAAGGGCCGCTACCTCTTCACGGCGACCACGTCGGGCAGCAGCAAGGGCCGGGGGGCGATGACGCTCTCGAAACGTCCGGTGCGCGAGTTCGCGGGCATCACCGGCGAGGGGGAACAGTACTTCCGCGTCGAGGGCAACGAGCTCGTTCAGCAGAAGCTCACCGTGAAGACCGAGGGTCCGTACGAGCTGGGCACCACGAGTCAGAGCAGCTCTTCCATGTTGTGCCGCATCGATGATCCCGAGGGCTGGCCCATCGAAGCGGTGCCGTCGGCCTGCGTGGGGACGCGCGAGCTGAAGGCGGGCACCTATCTGTGGACGCAGCTCCCGCTCACCGTCGAGTCGATGCGCCGCACGCAGCTGCGCAAGGTGCGGCCAGCGATCACCCTGTCGGGCAACAAGCCGCACAAGGTCGAATACTTCACCTGGTACACCGCCGAGCTCGGCACCGATGGGAAGGACGAGTTCCTCTTCAACCTCGAGGGAGAGACGCAGCTCGACGTGGTGCTGACCGGCGGCATGCAAGGCCGCATCTTCCTGCTGGAAAAGGACAAAGCGCCCAAGGCGGTCGAGGTGGTGCCGCCGATGCAGCCTTCCGATTCGGGCGACGGTGATTCCTACGAAGCGGAGAGCGGTGAAGGCGAGCAGGAAGCGCCTCCCGAGCGTGAGTACGAAGGTGAAGGTGAAGGTGAAGGCGACTCGGAAGGTGAGGCAGAGACGCAGACAGCCCCAGTCGAAGTAGCCCAGGCACGCGCCGCGCCGCCGCCTCCGTCGGGGGTGAAGCTCACCCTGCCCGCAGGTCAGTACAAGCTGCTCACCGAGCACTCGCGTGGTGACGTGGGCGTCACGTACCAACTGCACTTCGGCAGCGCGACCCTGCTGCCCGGCATGACGAGGGTCCTGCCCGCGCCGTCGATCATTCCGCTGCTGATTCCGCGTGACGGCACGCTGCGTCTTCGCACCGAAGGTGAAGTCGACGTTCGCTGCCGCCTGCTCGATGAGAAGGGCCGGCTGGTCTTCGAAGGCAGCGAGAACGGCGCTGACTGGAACTGCGCGGTCGCTGAGCCCGTGCTCAAGGGCAAGTACACCTTGCTGCTCGAGAGCGAGACGCAGCGCCCCGGCGAGACGAAGCTGACGGTCTCGCTCCCCACGGTGGAGGACAAAGGCCTGCTGGTGGAAGGCACGAAGCTGACGCTGGCCGGCGCCGTCGTTTCGTTCGCGATTCCCGTCGCCGAGAAGGATGCCGTGCAGGAAATCTCGGTGCGCGCCCAGGGCAAGACGCCGCTGTCGTGCGCGCTGGAGACCGCGGAAGGCGTGGTGATTCACCGCAAGAGCCGCGTGAGTGACTGCACGCTGCTCGTTCGTCCTCAGCTGCAGAAGTACCGTTTGCGGCTGTGGACCACCGATGGCAGCGCTGCCGTGGTGACCTCGTTTCGTACGAGGCCGATCGCGACTGCTTCTTCCGGCACGGTCAGCGGTGATGGCGCGAGCGCCGTGAACATTCCGCGAGCCGGGCGCTACCGCACCAGCGCGCAGATCTTCTGCATCGGCGGCACGGAGACCGGCTTGCTCCGCGCGTGTGGCCCCGAAGTGTCGCTGGAGGCCGGCGCGACCGTGTTCTCCGGAGTCGGCAACAAGTCGCAGCCGCTGCCTCTCGATGAAAACGTCGCCAGCGCGGACGACAAGGCGGTCTCTCTCCCGCTCAACAGACAGCCGTTCGTGCAGGTCGTGAAGGCGGGCTCGAGGTCGATCTTCCTGATCGAAGCGCGCGTGCAGCACGGTGAACGCGCGGGGCCGTCATGTGCCTTCGATGGCGCAGGCGCGGTGCGTGAGCGCCGCGATGCGTCGTGTTTCGCCGCGAGCCGCGCGGGCACCGAGACCACCAGCCGGTTGTGGTCGCCCAGTGAGCAGGACATCGACACGCGCCTGGTGCGGCGGGCCGTCACGCTGCCTGAACGCATGGACGCGCTCACGACCGGCCGCAAGCGCGTCACGTTCAAGGACGTGGGTCGCTTCAGCCTGCCGAAGAACTCGCGCGCACGGCTCGAGATCACCCTGCCGAAGGACGCGTGGGCGGTGTTGATCGACGACGCCGGCGCCGCGCTGGATCTCTGTGCACCGACCGGTGATCTGCGCCGCTGCGTGCTGACCGGTCAGGCCGGCAGCGTGGTGCTGATTTCTCCTGAGGGCCAGGCCGACGTCACCACCGTGTTGCTCGAGGGTGGTGCGCCGACCGTCGCCTTCACGGGTCTGTATGAAGATTCACCGCGCAGCCCGGGCACGGTGCGCTTGTCGGTGCCGGCAAATGATTCGGAACGCATGGCGACGGTGGAAGGCGCGCTGCGCTGCACCATCGCGTTGTCGGACGGCACACGCGTCGCCTCGTGCAAGGTGAAGGTGCCTGCGAAGTCGGGCGCGGAGCTGCTCATCGAGCACGGCGTGGGTCCGTTGCGCGCGATGGTGCACGCGCCGGGTCGTGAGAAGTGGGCACGGCTGGGCATCGAGCTGCCGGTCGTTCCCGGTGCGGCGCTCACCTCGTCGGTCGCGGTGCCGCTGCAGAGTGGGCGCATCGACAAGACGCTGGTGCTGGACAAGGAAGCCGTCGTGCGCGTCGCGGCAGAGAGCGGCGTGTGCGGGCTCTTCCGCGGCACCGATTTGCTGAGCGTCGATGGGCTCGACACCGGCTGTGAGCTGGTGCGCGTGCTCTCGCCTGGCACGTATCGGTTGCTGGTGCGTCCGTTCGCGGGCCGCGTGCAGCCAGGCTCATTGCGGTGGACGGCGGATCCCGTCACGCAATTGGCTGAAGGCGTGAGCGCGGAAGATTGGTTGGCGCCCGGTGAGGTGCGGCTCTTCAGGTTCGACACGGCCAACAAGGGAAAGCTGGGCCTGGGCGTGCAGGCGAAGAGCGAGCTGCTCGAGTGCGCGGTCTACAACGATGGGTATCAGCTCATCGGCGAGGGCTGTCATCAGTACCTCGGGCTCGACAAGGGCCGGTTCCTGCTGACGGTTCGCAATCCTCCGGCGCCGGGCGCAGTGCCGCTCGCGTTCAAGCCGGTGCTGCTGGGTTTGTCCGGCGAGAAGAACGACGTGCCGGAAGAGTACCTGCGTGAATTCTTCGGCCGAGTCGGGGTGTCCCGATGAACGCCATCAATCGGAGTCCATCGATGAAAACCAACTGTCTCCCTTTCCCCGAGGGGGAGAGGGCAGTCGCGCTGTTCATCGCGGCGCTCCTCCTCTGCTCGACCGCATCACAAGCCCAATACCGCCCCGCCGATCAAGGCCAGCGCCCCGCGAACACCTCGCTGCTGCCCGAACAATTTCTCCGCGGCTTCGACCCCATCTCGGTCTACTTCTCGTCCGATCAAGTCGGCGAGAAGGCCAACGCCGACGACGGCGCCAAGCGCCTCAAGCTCTCCCCCGACTGGCCCGGCGCCTACGTCTGGGTCGACAAGCGCACGTTGCAGTTCCGCCCCGCCGAGCCGTGGCCCGCTCTCGCGCGCTTCTCCATCGAGGCCGGCGGCGCCCGCAAAGTGCTGACCACCATGATGTCGGCGCCCTCCGCGATGTCGCCCTCACCCGGCAGCGAAGGCCTGCGCCCCTTCCGCGTGCTCACGCTGACCTTCCCCCAGGCGTACCCGGTCGCCTCGCTCAAGAAGATGCTCACGCTCGAGATCCGCGATCTTCCCGGCCTGGGTGACTCGCCTTCACGCAAGGTGAACAGCTACGCGCTCGCCCCGCTGCCCCGCGCGTCACATCGTGATCCCGCGACCTGGACCGTCACGCTCGACGAAGACGTTCCCGAAGGCCGTCAGCTCGTGGTGGGCATCAGCCTCGCGCTGGGCAACGAAGGCACCACGCTGTGGCAAGGCCGCGCCTCGACCCGCACGCCCTTCACGCTGACCGAAGTGCGCTGCGGCAACGCGTCGTTCCCGCTCGTCGGCGGCGCGTCGACTCCGAAAGATCTCGCGCTGGCCTGCGGCAATCGCGGCGATCAACCTCAGCTCGTCTTCTCGGCCTCGGTGCAAGACCTCACGCTGACCGCGCTGCGCAAGTTGGTGCGCCTCGAGCCGTCCGTGCCTGACCTGCGCTTCCAGTCGTACGGCTCGCGCGTGCAGTTGGTCGGCAAGTTCGTGCCCGACACGCTCTACAAGCTGAGCCTCGCCAGCGCGCCGATTCGCGATGACGCCCAGCGCCCGCTGCGCGACGTGAAGGCCGCCGACGTCTACTTCCACCTCGGTTGGAAGACGCCCTTCCTCGCCTGGCAGCAAGGCACTGCGATGCTCGAAGCGAAAGGCCCGCGCACTCTCGCGCTGCGTGGCTACGGAGAAGCGCGCGCCGACGTGCGTGTCTACCGCGTCGATCCGATGCACCCCGGCCTCTGGCCCTTCCCTGCATCGCCGGTGGTGATCGACGAGCAGAGCGATCCACCCTTCCCCGGTGAAGAGCCGGTGGTGCCGGCCTCGCCTGGCTACATCGACTCCACCACGCTCAACCGCCACATCCGCCTGCTCGGCAGCCCGCTCATCTCGCGGCTCGTCGATCTCCCGCTCTCCGACAAATCAGGCGCCACCACCTTCGGCCTCGATCTCAAGCCGCTGCTCGATGACGTGGTGGGCGCCAACCGCCCCGGCACGTATCTGGTCGGCCTGCGCCGTCTGACGGGCGCCCCACAGCGCACGTACATGCGCGTGCAGATCACCAACCTCTCCGTCACCTCGGTCGAAGAGACCGGCCGCGCGGTCATCTACGTGCGGGCACTCGACTCCGGTGAGTCGGTGCGTGGCGCGACGGTGAAGTTGGAAGGCCTGGGCGGCGTGCCCCAGCGCCCGGTCGAGCTGACCCAGACCACCGACGGTGATGGCCGCGTCTCCATCGCGCCCGTCGGTTGGGATTCGATCAGCCGCGTCTCGGTGAGCTCAGGTGACGACGTGCTCGTGCTCGATCCCCGTGAGCGCCTGCCGGTGTTCGCGAACAATCACTGGTCGAGCTCCGACTCGTGGTTGTCGTGGTTGCTGGCGAAGTCGATCCCCTCGCCGGTCAACGACACCACGCTGGGCTTCATCTTTCCCGAGCGCGGCATCTACCGCCCTGCCGAGCCCGTCTTCATCAAGGCCTTCGTGCGCACCAAGGTGAGCGGTGAGCTGCGCGTGCCTGCCGATCTGAAACGCTTCGGCATTCAGGTGATCGGTCCCGATGGCACCGCGTATCCGGTGACGACGAAGACTTCGCCGCTCGGTGGTCTCGAGGCGACCTTCAAGGAAGCCGACGTGCCGACGGGCGACTACACGCTCTCGCTGTTCGACAAGAACCCCGAGTCGTTCCTCGCCCGCCGCACCTTCAAGATCGAGGCGTACCGGGTGCCCACGTTCGAAGTGCAGCTCACCGGCGCGCTGCGCGTGCGCAACGATCAGTCGTTCAAGGTCAAGGCGCTGGCCCGTTATTACGCAGGCGGCAACGTCGCCAACCAGCCCATCGCGTGGACGGTCACGCAGCGTGCCTACGACTGGGTGCCCAGGGGACTGCCTGGGTATCTCTTCGCCAACTCCACCCAGTTCGCGCGGCCGGCCTCGCAACAGGCGCCGGGCGTCACCTCACAGCAGGGTGAGCTCGACGACAACGGAGCGGCCGACATCACGATGAACCCGCAGCTCGACCTCGACGGCAGCCCGCGCGTGTACCGCTTCGAGGCGACCGTCACGGGGCCCGATGAGCAGCCGGTCACCACCGCGACCGAAGTGAAGGCGCTGCCTTCGTTCGTGCTCGGCCTCAAGATTCCCCGCTACCTCGAGAAGGCGACCGAGCTGAAACCCGAAGTGCTCGCGGTCGGCGTCGACGACAAGCCCATCAAGGGCCAGGAGATCCGCGTTCGGCTCTTCCGCCGGGTGTGGCACTCGACGTTGCGCGAGACGAGCTTCGCGACGGGCGCGGCGAAGTACCAGACCGAGCAGGAAGACGTTCAGGTCTCCGAGAAGGTCCTCACCAGCGCGGTCGAGGCGGCTTCTCACGCCTTCGCCATCACCGATTCGGGCGTGTACGTGGTCGAGCTGTTCGCCCGCGACAAGCTGGGCCGCGTGCAGACGCTCTCGGCCGACCTCTACATCGGGGGCTCCACGCCGCAGTCCTGGCAGAAGTCGCGCGATGGCGTGTTCGAGCTCAAGCCCGACAAGAAGAGCTACGTGCCTGGCGACGTCGCGCACGTGCTGGTGCAGAGCCCCTTCGCCACGGCGCGTGCGCTGGTGGTGATCGAAGAGCCGGGTGGCAACCGCTATCTCTGGAAGGACATCGGCGGCAGCAAGGCGGTCATCGACGTGCCCGTGACCGACAGGTTCGTGCCCAACCTGCCGATGCACGTGGTGCTGATGCGCGGCCGGCTCGGCGAAGGAAAGACCGACGACGCGCGCTACAAGCCTGCCACCGTCGCCTCTTCGCTCGATCTGCAGGTCGAGCCGACCAAGAACCTCGTCATCGTCAACGTGCAGCACCCCGAGCTGGCCCGGCCCGGCACGAAGCACGACTTCGTGGTGACCCTCACCGACGATCAGAAGAAGCCCGTCGGCGGTGAAGTGACGCTGTGGCTGGTCGATGAAGCCGTGCTCTCGCTCGCGAAGGAGGGCCCGCTCGATCCACTCAGTGAGCTCATTCGCCGCAACCAGCGCGCGGTCAGCATTCGCGACTCGCGCAACCTGGTGGTCGGCCGCGTGTCCGAGCTCGAAGAAGAGCCTGGTGGTGACGGTGGCGACGACGAGACCAACGGCAGCAAGCGCATGGTGCGCAAGGACTTCAGGACCGTGCCCTATTACGCGGCGACGTTGACGGTGCCTCCGAGCGGAAAGCTCGTGGTGCCGGTGACCTTGTCGGACGATCTGACGACGTTCCGGGTGCGTGCGGTCGCGGTGTCGGGCGGCATGCGCTTCGGGCTCAAGCAGAGCTCGCTCAAGGTGCGGTTGCCGGTGTTGGTGCAGCCGCAGCTCCCGCGCTTCGTGCGCATGGGCGACTCGTTCTGGCCCGGCGCCGTGGCGCGCCTGGTGGAAGGCGCTGAAGGCCCGGGCGTGGTGGACATCAAGATCACGGGCGCCATCGAAGGCAAGGCGGTGAGCCAGTCGAAGGTCGAGCTCAAGGCCAACAAGGCGCTCTCCGTGCTCACGCCTGCAACGGTGAAGAGCGTCACCACTGCTAGAGACACCGCGCTCACCGTGCGGGTCGACGTGACGCGGTTGTCCGACAAGGCGGGCGATGCGTTCGAAGTGAAGCTGCCGCTGCTGCCCGATCGTGCGATCGAGAAGCGCGCGCTCTTCACCACCCTCGAGGCAGGAAAGAGCTCAGGGCCCGACTTTCCCGAGAAGCCGCGCCCCGGCACGGGCAGTCAGACGATCGTGTTCACCAACCAGCTCGGGCTCCTCGAGCTCGCCAGCGGTCTCGAATACCTCTCGGCCTACCCCCACGGCTGCCTCGAGCAGCGCATGAGCCAGGTCTCACCTGATCTCGCGCTGGGTGGGTTCCTCAAGAAGCTCGAGCTCGACACGCGCTTCACGCCGCAGGTGCAGGCCTCGACCAAGCGCATCCTCGATGAGCTCAAGCAGCACCAGGACGAGCAGGGCTTCTTCAGCTACTGGCCGGGTGGCCGTGGCGACGTCGCGCTCACCGCGCAAGGCGTGGAGTTCATGGTGGCGGCTCGCAAGGCCGGCATCGCGCTCGATGACACCGTGCTGCGGCGCGCGACGGATGCGCTCAAGCGCGTGCTCCGCACCGACTTCAACGGGCTGTGGGCCGAGTACAAGTACAACCAGCAGACCGCCGCGCTGCGTGCGCTCGGTCGCACGGGCGAGCTCGATGAGAACTACCTCGTAGAGCTCTTCGCCAAGCGCAAGTCGATGGACGCGGTCGCCCTGGCGGATCTCACCTGGGCGATGTCGGAGCGGCCCAACACCTTCCAGACCAACCTCACCGCGCTCAAGGGCGAGCTGTGGGACAGCGTGGTGTTCAAGCTGGTGAAGGGTCAGCAGCAGTTCGACGGCATTCGCGGTGATCGCGCGAGTTGGAACGGCCTGTACCTGGGCTCTTCCGCGGCCACGACGGGCGCCGTGTGGGAAGCGCTGCTGCGCGTCGACCCTTCGAACACGAAGCACACGATGATTCGTGACGCGCTGCTCTCGCGCGCCAACGCGCAGTACGGCTTCGGGAGCACGCACGCCAATCGTCGCGCGCTGGCCGCCCTCGGCACCTACCTCGAGAAGAACACCACGCCCCAGGCGAAGACGACGGTCGCGATCGCCGGGGTGGCTGACGCGGTGCTCGACGAGACGAAGCGCGCAGGCCGTCGCACGCTCGAGAGCGACGCCGCCATGGGCTTCACGGTCACCGGCGGCAAGCTGAGCGCGCGGCTGCAGCAGCGCTATCTGCCCGGGGGCGCGGGCCAGTCGGTGGAGCCGAAGAAAGAGGGCTTCATCGTCTCGCGCAGCCTGTCGTGGCTGCACTCCGATGGTTCGGCGCTCACGCACCACGATGACAAGACGGGCACCTCGCTCTCGATTCCACTCGGCGAGATCCTCGAGATCCACGCGCAGCTGGTGACCGATGAGCTGCGTCACCACGTGGCGTTGGTGGTTCCGATCGCCGCGGGGCTCGAGCCGCTCAACCCCAACCTGGAGACCTCGGGCAGTGACGCGAAGCCTTCACAGGCCGATTCGATCAACCCGACCTTCGTGCAACGAATGGATTCGGAGGTCCGCTACTACTTCACCGAGTTGCCGCGCGGCACGTACAGCTTCCACTTCCGGGTCAGAGCAAGCAGCGAGGGTAAGTTCGTCCACCCGCCGCCGTACGCAGAACTCATGTACCGAGACGAAGTGCGTGGTCGTGGAGC
>JBKJSE010000167.1:0-12728 GCA_046595925.1 Archangium sp.
AGCACCGTTCCCCCCGAGCGAAGTCGAGGGGTCTCCTGCCGCGCGGCGCAGAGGTGGCATCTCGACTGCGCTCGATGCGAACGGTGGGTCTGTTCCTTCGGACGAAATCGCCGGCGAAGCCGGTCCCCTGCGCGGGAGAATCGGTGTGCGCTCCCTATTTCGATCAACCCTGCGAGCGCCGTCGAGGGATGACCTCCGTTTCGCGCTGCCGACTCCGCTCGGGGGGACCGGTGGCTGCCCTATTTCACCAGCCTCCCGAAGGGAGAGTGAGGAGGTTAGCGTGCGCGCATGCACGTCGGCCGTTTCTACACCGTCAAAGAAGTCTTCTTCTGGACCCTGCGCGAGACGACGGTCTTCGTCGTCGCCGCGGCCATCCCCACCTTCGCGTGGGCGTACTTCGGCCAGAAGTGGCTCGCGCTGCCGTGGCAGCCGGTCGCCCTGGTGGGCACCGCCGTCGCGTTCGTGACGGGCTTCAAGAACAACGCGGCGTACGGGCGGTTGTGGGAGGCGCGAACCATCTACGGCTCGATCGTGAACCTGAGCCGCACCTGGGCCGTGCAGGTGCTCGATCTCGTCACCTCGCCCGTCGAGGTGAAGCGCGCGCTCGTCTACCGGCACCTCGCCTGGCTGACCGCGATGCGCTTTCAACTGCGAGAGTCGCGCAACTGGGAACGCGTTCGCACCAGCCCAGCCGACGCGAACTACACGAGCTTCTACGAGGTGGCGGAATGGAAGACCGAGCTGCCCGCTGAGCTTGCGGGCCTCATCGATGAGGACGAGCTCAAGAAGATCCTCGCGACGAAGAACCGCGCGACGCACCTGCTCGCAGCCCAGTCGCGCGCCTTGCAAGAGCTCTCGGCGCGCGGTGAGACGACCGACCTGCGCTTCGTCGAGCTGCAGAAGACCATCACCGGGCTCTACGACGCGCAGGGTCGCGCCGAGCGCATCAAGAACTTCCCCTACCCTCGCCAGTTCTCGACGCTCAACACCTACTTCATCTGGTTGCTCTCGACCTGCATGCCGTTCGCGCTGCTGCCAGAGCTCGAGAAGCTGGGCAGCCTCTACGCGTGGCTCTGCATTCCCGTCGCGTCGACCGTGGCGTGGATCTTCCACATGATCGACAAGATCGGCGAGGCCTCTGAGAACCCGTTCTCTGGCGGGCCGAACGACGTTCCCATCACCGCGCTCTCGAGGACCATCGAGATCGATCTGCGCGAGCTGCTGGGTGAAACACCGCCCCCGCCGATTCAGCCTCGCAACTTGATTCTGATGTGAGGCCCTCACCCTGACTCTGTCCCAGAGAGACTGTTGAAGAAGGTCCCCCGCCGGCGATTTCGTCCGAAACAACAGACCCACCGTTCGCATCGAGCGCAGTCGAGATGCCACCTCTGCATCGCGCGCCAAGTGACCCCTCGACTCCGCTCGGGGGGAACGGTGGGCTGTTCCTTAGGAGCGCAGTCGAGGGATTACCTCCGCTTCGCGCGGGCAGTGACCCTCGACTGGGCTCGGGGGGACCGGTGGGGGACCTCTTTCACCAGTCTCTTCGAGAGAGGGTCGGGGTGAGGCTCGAACACGCATTGCTGCTCGTGTTGCTGTTCCTCTCCTGCACGGACCCCGTGATGGTGCAGCCGCCACCGTCACGCCGCGTGGTCACCCCGATCGCCGTGTTCTCCCCGCCTTCCGGCTTCACCAGGCTCCGCTTCGGGCTGGTGCCGTTTCTCGCTGCAGAGACCATGGCGGCCACCCACAAGCGCATGGCGGATCACCTCTCGAAGTCGCTCTCGGTTCCGGTCGAGCTGATCGTCGGTGACAGCTACGGCGACGCGATCGATCGCCTCGAGCGCGGTGAGTTCGATCTCGTCGAGCTGAGCCCGCTGGCCTACGCCGAAGCGAGCAGCCGCGTGAAGTTGCACTGCATTCTCCAGACGATCGCTGACGGCTCGGCCACGGCGTCCGGCTACATCTTCGTGCGCGACGACAGCCCGCGGCGCACGCTCGACGATCTCAAGGGCGCCAGCTTCGGCTTCGTCGATCCCATGTCGACCTCGGGCTCGTTGATGGCGAAGAAGCTGCTCAAGGACAAAGGCTTCGACCTCGATCGCGATCTCGGCAAGACGGAGTACCTGGGCAACCACGAGGCCGTGCTCATGGCGGTGCTCGAGGGCCGGGTGGATGCCGGCGCCACGTATCAAGGCTCGTTCGGTGCGCTGCGCCGCGCTCGGGGAATCGACCCGCTCTCGTTTCGGGTGATCGCCAAGACGCCGCGTACGCCCCGCGACATCTTCTGTGTTCGACCAGATCTGCCCAGGGAGATCGCCGATGCGATCACCGCGTCGCTGATGCCGCTGTCGGGGCGCGACCGCGCGGGTCGCGAGATCCTCGGGCCGCTGAGCTTGAACGGCTTTCAGCCCGCCAACGACAGCGCCTACGACCAGGTGCGCAGCGTGGCCGCGGAGCTGAAGAAATGAGTGTTCCGCTCGCGGTGACGGTCACCGCGAAACAACGAGGCAGGCAGCTCCCGGCGGCGAAGGCGAAGGCCGCTCAGTGGGGTCTGCCCTTCTTTTCGTTCGATCGCGCAGACGGCATTCCGCTCAAGGAGCGCATCGGTACCCTGGCCGACGCGTTCCTGGTGCTCGGTGGTGACGGGTGGACGCTGCATGACGCGAGCGGCTCGCTCTATTTCTCCCCGGGCACCGCGGCGCTGCGCGTGCGGAGAATCGGCACGCCGAAGCAGGATGAAGATGTGCTGGTCCGGTTGTGTGAGCTGCAGCCGGGTGACTCGGTGTTCGATGGAACGCTGGGCCTGGGGGCTGATGCGTTGATCTGTGCTCGCGTGGTGGGGCCCAAGGGCAGGGTGATCGGGGTTGAGCGCTCTTTGCCTCTCTTCGTGCTCGCCAGTGAAGGGCTCAAACGCGAGCCGCCGTTTCCCGACAGCGCGGCGATCGACGTGAGGCACGGCGGGGCGCTCGAGGTGCTGCGTTCGCTCGAGGCTCACAGCATCGACTGCGTGATCTTCGACCCGATGTTCGACTTGCCGAAGGCGTCGACGCCCTCGTTCAACATGCTTCGCAGGTATGCGTCGCACGAGGCGCTCGATGAGGTGACGCTGGCCGAGGCGCGCCGCGTCGCGAAGCGGTGGGTGGTGGTGAAGGGCGGCCGCTACGGCAAGGAGTTCGAGCGGCTCGGGCTGACGCCGCTCAAGCTCACCCGGTTCAAGCCGCTCGTCTGGGCTCGGGTGGGGCCAAGTTGACTAGCGAGCCCTGATGCTTGGAGCGTACGGCTTCTTGAGCTTCCCACCCCTGGTGTAGCTGCCCGACTTCACTCTTCTGCGCGACAGCGAACTCTTGCGCCCGCTTGGCACCGAACTCCCAGAAGTAGATTCCCCGCCCGAGCCAATCGAAGTCGTTCTGGCTGGGCGAAAACGGCGCACCCTTGAGGAGCCGTTCCGCGACTGCGTGATCGCAGCCGTGGTACGCGATGATCGTTCGGTCGGAGCGCACGGTTTGAGAGCCTACGGAATGTCTGCCGAGCGGTTCGCACCCTTGGGCAGGCCTTCACTGCCGAGCGTGGCGAGGCGGAAGGTGGTCGCCGCCTCGTGAGGCATCAGCTCGCGCTGGCTGCGGTAGAAGTGCAGCGGTGAGTAGAAGATGAGGTTCGAGACGCGCGACGTGTAGAGGCACGCGTACTGCTCGACCTGTTCTCCGAAGCGCGAGTTTTCGTTGCCTTCCTTGAAGTGCAGCCCCCAGAACGGGTTGAAGCCCTTCTCGATGTCGGCCTCGAGGATCTTCGCGATCTCCGTGCACTCACGCATCGCCTTGCGCAGTCGATCGAGCTCGGCCTTCACCGACTTGAAGTTCGCCTCGAGCTCAGCGGAGAGCTCGGGTGAAGGGTGCTCCTTCTGCAGCCGCCGTTCGATCTGATTGAGCTGTGCCTTGCGCGGGGCGATCTCGTCATCGAGGCGCGCCTGAAGTTGTTCCACGCCTTGCAGTCGATCGACTTCGGTGCGCCGTGACTCGAGGTAGTCGAGCTCGTCTTCGATCTCCTGAACGATCATGCACGTGCGCCACATCGAGGTCTTCTTCGACTTGAGAATGTCGCCGTAGATGTGATCGCCGACGTACAGCACGGCATCGCCGCGGTACCCGGTGATGCGCTCGAAGTCGATGAGGTTGCCGCCCTGGTACACCTTGCCGCGCTCGAGCTCGGTGGCCTCGCCCAGCACCTTGTTGTCGTCGCTCAGCGGGTCGATCGACAAGAACGGTCGCTGCTCGCTGAAGAAGCCGGGCTTGGCGCCGCCGGTGACGATGAAGTCGAAGTAGTTCTTCCAGCTCGGGTACTCGGGGAGCACGCCGTCGAGCAGGTAGCTCATCACCGCGTTCGTGTAGTCCCACAACGAGTTGGTCAGCACGAAGAGCTTCTTGCCGCCCGAGCGCAGCTTGTGCAGCGCAGGCCCGAGCTCCTCGTCCTTGAAGATGTACTTGCCGATGTCGGCGCGGATGATCTTCTTGAGCGAGTTGTCGCGGTGCACCGTGTCGATCGCTTCGCGGATGTCGTCGTACAGCTTGCGGTAGTCCAGCGGCTTGCCGAGCTTGGTCTCGTAGAGCTCGATGATGCCGGCCAGCAGGCACGCCTCGGGAAGGGCGAAGAGCGTGTCGATCCACGCGTAGTCGGCGCTCTTCATGCGAATGCGTTCGTTGCGATACAGGCGCTGGATCTCTTCGTCGGGGAGCAGGCGGCGGCCGTGATACGCGCGGCCCACGTACCCGAAACGGTCGATCTTCAGCAGGTTGCCGCGCACCTTGTCGACGAACACGCCGCGCAACACGAAGCTGTGATCGTACGGCACCTGGCGGATGTCTTCGGGGTAGCCACAGTTGGCGATCAGCCGCTCGACGGTCAGATCGTACGAGAGCTGCTCGAGCCTGCGCAGGTGGTAGATCGCCAGCGTGTAGTCCATGTCGAAGCCGATCAAGTCGACCTTGGCCATGTGCAGGTTGCGGTTGACGAAGACCTGGCGTGGCACCGGCGTGTCGTTGCGCGGACCCTGCTGCAAGATGCGCTGAAGCTCTTCGTCGCCGAGCAGCTCCTTGGCGCGCAGCTCGGCGGCTTCGGCGGGCTCACGATTGAAGGGGCTGCGGAAGCTGCCGTGAATCGAGTCCAAGTTTTTCCTTTCGCTGACTGCGCGTGAGACATTTCTACCCACGATGGCGGCGCGTCGCAGCAACGACGACGAGGGACGTGAGCTGAGAGTTCGCGTCACCGAGTTGGAGGCCCGGGTCAGATGGCTCGAGCAGAAGCTCAAGAAGGTGGCGCTCGCGGCCCGCGTGAAGCCCGACCCCGACCCGAAGGCGCCCCAACGGCCGAGGTGCCCGAGCTGTTTTGGTGAGGTGCCCAAAGGGCAGCGGGAGCGCGTCTGTCTGTACTGCGGCTTCTCCTTCGACGTCGTCGCGCCCCGCAAGCCCCGCCGCCCTCGTTGAAGGTCAGGGATTGCGCGCGGACAGCGGGGCTGGAATTGTGCGCCGCATGATTCGACAAGGGGTGTTGGTGGTCGTGTTGGGGTTGTCGGTGCTGGGCTGCGGTGTCGAGATGAAGACCGACCCCTGCCAGGGCGTGAGCTGCGGAGAGGGGCGTTGCGCCGTCGTCGACCAGGCCCCGGCGTGTCTGTGCAATCAGGGGTTCGTGAGCACGGGGCTGGGCTGCGCCGCGATTCCACCCGCCGATCTGTGCGCGTCGAGCCCCTGCGCGAACCTCACCAACTCGCTGTGCCAGGTGAACGCGGGCCGCGTGAGCTGCGTGTGCCCGATGAGCCGGGTCGAGGTGAATGGCTCCTGCGTGGTGCGCACGGCCTGTCTTCCCAACCCCTGCCAGAACGCGCACCGCACCACCTGCGAAGTGACGAGCGGAACGTCGAGCTGCCGCTGCGACCCGGGCTTCTCGCCCGAGGGTGATGGCTGTTCGGCCTCGCCGGTGTGGACCTGCGCGAGCCAGCACGTCGACGGTGACGCCGCTGAAGCCGACGAGTGCCCCACGTTTGCCAAGGGGCTGAGCATCGAGATTGCCGAGCAGCGCACGATCTTCCCGGCGGGCGACCACGACTGGTTCGAGCTCGGCGTCACGCCGGGTCACCTGTTCTCGTTCTCGGCCAACTCGACGAGCCTGCCGCTGTTGATCGAGGTCTTCGACGTCACGGGCGTGCAGATGCTGGCCTCGGACAATCGGGGCGGGGCGTCGGCTGAGGCGATCTTCGTCGCTCCGCTGAGCCAGACGGTGATGGTGCGGGTGCGCGGCGTTCGCGCTTCGGATACCGGCGGCTACTCCGTGCGGTACAGCGACCTCGGCGTCGACGACTACGCGAACACCGTGGCTGACGCGATCACGCTGGTGCCGGGCGCGAACCCCTTCGCTGGCGGCTTGCAGTACGCGGGCGATCTCGACGTGGTGAAGCTCGAGGTGCCGGCGCTCACGGCGATTCGGCTGCTGGTGGCTGACGGGGGCTCCGATCTGATCATCGAAGTCTCGCGCCCTGATGGCGGCGTGCGGCAGCTCACCCCGGGTGAACTCACCAGCATCACCACGCCTGACGTCGAGCTGCTCACCGTGACGGCGAAGGCGCGTAATCCGCGCACGCTGGGTGACTTCTCCGTCTCCTTCCTGGAGCTCGGGGTCGACGATCACTCCGACGAAGCAGCGTTCGGTACGCCCATCGCATCGAACAACGTCCCGGTGCCGGGCCGCTTCGAGCGCCCGCAGGACATCGATTGTTTCAGCGTCGCGCAGCTCCCCGACCGGCTCTACCGGGCGCGTTGGGCCGGGGCGAACTTCAACCCGGCTGTCTCGGTGGTGCTGCCCGGCGGCCAGGTGGTGACCTCCAACTCATATTCGGCCACGGGGCTCGTCTGGCAGGCCACGCAATCGGGCCGCGCCGCCGTGCGCATGCAGAGCGGCTATTCAGGCACGCCCGCGTACTCGGTGGCGGTCGAAGACCTGGGCCTCGACGATCACAGCGACACGGTCAGCAATGCCACGCCCGCGGCCTACAACGTGCCGGTCGCCGGCAGGCTCGAGCTCTCCGATGACGTCGACACCTTCTCCTTCACCGGCACGGTGGGGCGGATCATTCAGGTCACCGCCACGCCGACCGTCGGGACGCAGAGCAACTTCGCCTTCTCGCTGACGGTGATCGGCCCGCAAGGCACGGAGCTGGCGAGCGGCAACAGCACCGTGGGCCTGCAGATCTCGGCGGCGGGGCTCTACAAGGTGCAAGTCGCGCGGGGCGGCTATTCCTACGCGACGGATCTCGTGGGCTACACGCTGACCGTCAGCGACCAGGGCGTCGACGATCATGCGGGCACGTCGAGCGGCGCGACGGCGCTCACCGTGGGCACGCCGGTCACCGGCAACATTCAGTACGCGGCCGACGTCGACGCGTTCGCCTTCAGCGGGCTGGCCAATCACGTCTACGAAGTGCTCTGCACGCGCGGCTCATCACCCTGCAGCGTCACGGTGAAGGACGCGGTGGGCCAGGTGATCATCAGCACCAGCAGCAGCTACGACGCGCCGGCCTTCCTCGCTTCGACGGCGCAGCGCTACGTGGTCGAGGTGAACAGCGGCTCGTCGTACTCGACGGTGCTGGGCCCGTACTCTGTGACGGTGAACGATCGGGGCCTCGAGGATCACGGAGGCACCATCAGCACCGCCACCGCGCTCACCCTGGGCACGGCGGTGTCGGGCAACCTCGGCTTTGCCACCGACGTCGACGCGTTCTCCTTCACCGCGGTGGCGGGGAACATCTATTCGGTCAACGCCGCACCCGCGAACAGCGTGCGCCTCGAGGTGCGTAACGCGAGCAACGGTGTCGTCGCCTCGTCGTACAACTCGGTCGCGTCGTTCATCGCGCCGACCAACGGCAGCTACTTCGTCATGCTCTCCAGCTACTCGTCGGTCTCGGCCTATTCCCTGACCGTCACCGATCGGGGCGTCGACGATCACCCCAACACCTCGGCGGGCGCGACCGCGCTCACGCTGGGCACTTCGTTGGCGGGCGAGATTCAGTACCAGGGCGACGTCGACTTCTTCTCGGTGCCGGTGATCGCCGGGCACCACCACCTGGCGACCTGCACGAACGCGGGCGGGACTTCCTGCACCGTGACCGTGTTGACCACGGCCGGTGTCACCATCGCCAGCACCTCCGCGTCGTCAGGCATCGGCTTCAAGCCTCCCGCGGGCGCCACCACGGTGAACCTTCGGGTCTCGTCGAGCTACAGCTCAGATGTCTTCCGCTACCAGGTGGTGGTGACCGATCTCGGCGCGGATGATCATGGCGACGCGAGGGCCGATGCTACGGCGCTGGTGATCAACGCCCCGGCGATCGCGGGTGTGATCGAGACGGGGTCCGACGTCGACGCCTTCACGATCTCGGCGTCTGCGGGCGAGATCATCGCGATCGACTGCGTGGTGACCGCTGGCGCTGCGTGCGCCATGACCGTCAGTTCACCTGCGGGGGGCAGCATCGCCTCGACCTCCAATACGGCGAGCGCACGCACGGGCTTCCTCGCGGCGAGTTCAGGCTCGTACCTGGTGACCGTGCGCGGCAACTCGTACTCGAGCGGAGGCACGGGCTCGTACACGCTGGCGGCCACGCGGGGCAGCGACGACTCCACCAGCACCACGCCGATGACCCTGGGCACACCGCGCACCGGATCGATCGACTACGTGGGCGACACCGACGTGTTCAGCGTGGTGCTCACCCAGGGTGTGCCGGTGCAGATGCTGTTGACGTCGGGGTTGCAGGCTCGAATCACCGCGCCGGGAGGGACCTACGTGGCCAACCTCTACGGCGGCTACACCAATCAATTCGTGCCCACCACCAGCGGCACGCACCTCTTCACCGTTTCGTCCGACTCCTATTACGGCACCCTGAGCAGCTACACGCTCACTGTGCAGTGACGGGCCAGCTATAAGGTCGGGTGTGTATCGGCTGACCGGGCGACTGGAGCAGAGCCAGCTTGCGGATCTCTTCCGCGGCGAGCGCGTCGAAGCCAGTGAGCCGGTGGTGCTCAAGCTGTTCCACTTGAAGACCTCCGACGCGGCGTACGCGAAGGTGGTGGCCGACATCGCGCGGCAGTTGCAGTCGGTCACGCATGGTGGCGTGGCGCGCGTGCTCGACGTGGGGATGATCGACGGCCACCTCGCCATCGTTCGGCAGGACACGGGCAAGTACACGCTGGGCCTCGCGCTGCAGCGACTGAACACGCGCGAGGTGATGCTGCCGCCCGCCGTCGCGTTGGCGCTGGCCGTCGAGCTGTTGGAAGCGGTCGGGGCTGCGCACGAGGCGGGCGTGGTGCACAGCGCGCTGACGCCCGGGAACATCTTGCTCGGCGTCGATGGCCGGGTCTCGGTGGCCGACTTCGGAGCCCTCACCGCGCTTCAAGCAGCGCCCGTGCTCAAGAAGAGCTTCGGTGCTCGCGGCCGCGACAGTTATCGCGCTCCTGAACAGGGCGGTGGTGACGAGGCCACCATCGCGGGCGATCTCTATGCGCTCGGCGCGATCACCTACGAGCTGCTCACGTTGCACGAAGCGACCACGGGCAACGCGAACGTCAGCACGCGGTCCGACCGGCTGCCGCCGCCGTCACGATTGGTGCGCAGGCTGCATTCGCGCATCGACCCCATCATCATGCGGGCGCTCGAGAACGCGCCGAACCGTCGTCACAAGTCGTGCGCTGAGTTCGCTGAAGGCATTCGCGAGTTCCTCTCGGCCAGCGGCGGCTTGCCGGGGCGGGATGATCTGAAGAAGTTCGTAGGTGAGCTCTTCCCCAACGAGGTGCAGCTGTCGGCGGAGGGGCCGGTGCCGATCGATCGAGCGTTCGAGCTGACCGACATCGCGGGCATCGGTGACGTCGAGGCCGACCCCATCGAGGTGGATGAACGGCCTTCTTTTTCGGGCGGGCGCGTCGATGATCGCACGCCGACCAGTGACGGGTTGCCGGTGTTCACGGGTGAGCTTGCGCCCGCTGTCGAAGCCCAGCCGCTCTCGCGTGAGCTCGAGGCGAAGACGCAGCCCGAGGTGATGGCGGTCGCGAAGCGCGCGGTCTCCGACTGGGAAGCGCCTCCGGGTGCGATGGCGCTGACCGCGGGCCAGGCGGGACCGACTCCGCAAGCGGCCGCGGTGGATCCACTCAAGGGTCGCGTGCGCGTGCAGGAAGACTTCGCTGAAATTCCCGGAGCAGAGAAGCCCGCACCGAAGCGTGCGCTGCGCGAGAAGGTCGCCAAGACGTTGATGACCTTCGCCGTTCCTGGCCGCGTTCACGTCGATCGCAGCCTCGGCCTGGCCGAGCAGGAGAAGAAGGGCCGGCGCACCGTGCGGGTGGTGAGCCTGCTCGGCGCGGTCGCGTTGATGGGCACGGTCACGGGCACGGCGTACGCGTGGTTCAAGTCGCAGAATGATCCGAAGGGCGCGCTGCTGAGCTACCTGCCCGATGCGATCGAGCGCGAGGTCGCCCCCGACAACAAGCCGCTGCCCCCGGTGGGGAAGCCGCTCAAGCTCGCCGACTTCGACAAGCTGCACCCGGACAAGGCGTTCGATCCCGAGCCTCCGACGGGGCCGAAGAAGGTGACTGCGCCGGTCGTCGAGAAGACGCCGCCTCCTCCGATCGTGAAGACGAGCCCCGATTGTTACGACACCTCGCCGAAGGGCAAGGTGGGCTACCTCACCATCGGGGCGTCGACTTCGGTGCGCGTGGAGATCGACGGCAAGCGGGTGTGCGTGAACGCCACGAAGGTTCCCGTGGTCGCGGGTTCGCACAAGGTGAAGGTGACCGACGTGAAGTCGAAGCAGGAAGACGTGTCGAGCATTCGAATCGAAGCGGGGAAGCTCGTGAAAATCACACCGGTGTTCCGTACCCGATGAGCACGCTCGAGAAGACGCGCATCTTCGTGGTCGAGGATCAGCCGCAGTTGCTCAAGAACCTGCTCAAGGTGCTCGCGCTCTTTCCTGAGCTCGAGGTGGTGGGCACTTCGCAAGAAGGCGAAGACGGCGTGGAGCAGATGGTGAAGCTGCTCCCGGATCTCGTCTTGCTCGATCTCGAGCTGCCGGGCATCGATGGCATCGAGGTCACCAAGCGCCTCAAGCGTCGCGCTCCTGCGGTCGAGGTGTTGATCCTCACCTCGTTCGACGATGAGCAGAAGGTCTACGAGGCGATCCAGGCGGGCGCCTCGGGGTACCTGGTCAAGCGAGTGGGGCCCGACAAGATTCGCTCAGGCATTCACGACGTCATGGGCGGCGGCACGGTGCTCGAGGCGATCATCGCGAAGCGCTTCTGGAATTACTTTCAGTCGGTGCAGGCGAAGAAGGCACAGCCCGAGAACACCTGGGGCCTCTCGCCGCTCGAGTTCGACGTGCTCAAGTTCGTCGCGAAGGGCCTGTCGAACGCCGAGGTGGGCCGCGTGATGGAGCTCGAGCGTCGCACCGTGCGCACGCACTTGAGCCACATCTATCGGAAGATGGGCGTCAACTCGCACGTCGACGCGGTGGTGCTGGCGCTCAAGGCAGGGATCGTCGAACTTTGATCGCGGTGCTCTCGCTGCTGCTGCTCGCGACCCCTGCGGAGCTCAGGGTCTCTCATCGCAAGGTGATCACCGACGATGGCGCTTCGTTGGCGCTGCACCGGTTCTTGCCGCTGGGCCGGGCGAGTGCGTTGCCGCCGGTGTTGCTGCTGGCGGACGTCGGGTTTGGCCGGCCGCTGTTCGACTTCAAAGGGGCGGGGCTCGCGCGGTGGTTGGCGGCGCGCGGTCGGCTCGTCTACGTGGCCGAGCTGCGAGGGCAGGGCGCGTCGGATGCGGGGCACTCGCTGCGCACGGTCATTCATCTCGATTTGCCGGCGATCGCGAAGGCCATCGCGGCTGAGCGTTCAGGGCCGATCGATCTCGTCGCGCAGGGCTTCATGGGGACGTTGGCGATCGCGGCGACCACTCGAGAACTTCAGGTGCGGCGCGTCGTGGCGTTGAGCACGCCGGTCATTCCGGAAGCGCCGACCGAGCTGGCCCGCGCGTTCTTGAGCACGGGTGGGCGCTTCACGTCGCTCGCGTCGTCACCGGAAGGCTTTGGGATGTTCGAGCAGTTGTTCGCGCTGGGCGCGGAGATCGATCCGTCCGTGATGCGCGGCCTGGCCGGGTCGACGCGCGATCTGTCGTGGGGCGTGTCGAGTGAGCTGCTGACGTGGATGGAGACCGGAGACCTTCCGCTGGATGACGGGACCTCAGTGGTTTCACGGCTCGAGAGGTCAGATCGACCCACCCTCTTGCTCCTGGGCCTCGCGGACGGGTTCACTCCGTCGGAGAGCTGCGTTCCGCTGCGGGGCATGACGAAAGGGAAGGTTCAGATTCAGATGTTCAGCCGCGTGGTGGAAGGCGACGACTTCGCGCATGCCTCGCTCCTGCTGGGGCGCAAGGCGGCTGCGAACGTCTATCCTGCGATCGAGCGCTTCCTCGCGGTGGCGCCATGATCAGCGGAACAAGGAACTCCCTCTCTCTCTGGGCGACTGGTGAAATAGGTCCACCACCGGTCCCCCTGAGCGAAGTCGAGGGGTCACTTCGCGAGCGAAGCAGCGGTAATCCCTCGACTCCGCTCCTAAGGAACAGCACCGTTCCCCCCGAGCGAAGTCGAGGGGTGACCTGCCGCGCGAGGCAGAAGTACTCCCTCGACTCCGCTCGGGAGGACCGGTGTGTTC
>JBKJSE010000199.1:0-2592 GCA_046595925.1 Archangium sp.
CGCCTCAATGCTCCCCATCCTCGACGTGGCGAAGAAGGTCGGCCTCACCGCTGAAGATCTCGAGCTGTACGGCCCGCTGGCAAAGCTCTCCTGGCCGACCCTCAACCGCCTCCGCGAGCAGGGCCCGAAGGGGAAGCTGGTGCTCGTCAGCGCGATGACCCCCACCAAATACGGAGAAGGCAAGACCACCACCTCCATCGGCCTCGTTCAGGGCCTCGCCCGCCGAGGCGTCAAGACCATGGCCGCGCTGCGCGAGCCGTCACTCGGCCCCGTCTTCGGAGCAAAAGGCGGAGGCACCGGCGGGGGCCAGGCCACCCTCGAGCCCAGCGCCCGCATCAACCTGCACTGCACCGGCGATCTCCACGCGATCACCGCCGCCAACAACCTGCTCGCCGCCCTCGTCGACAACGCGATCAACTTCGATCAACGCCGCTTCAAGCAGGTCACCTGGAAGCGCTGCATCGACATGAACGATCGCTTCCTGCGCAACACCGTCATCGGCCTCGGCGGCGCAGCCCACGGCGTGCCCCGCGAAGACGGCTTCGACATCACCGCCGCCTCCGAGATCATGGCGACCCTCTGCCTCGCCGACGGCGTGAAGGACCTCAAACACCGCCTCGCCCGCCTGATCGTCGGCATCGACAAAGACGACAAGCCCGTCACCGCGGGCGATCTCAACGCCGTCGGCGCCATGGCCGCCCTGCTCGGCGACGCGCTCCTACCGAACCTGGCCCAGACCACCGAAGGCGTACCTGCGCTCGTGCACGGCGGCCCCTTCGCCAACATCGCCCACGGCTGCAACTCAGTCATGGCCACCCGCGCTGCCCTCGCGCTCGCCGACGTCGTCGTCACCGAAGCCGGCTTCGCCTTCGATCTCGGCGGCGAAAAGTTCCTCGATCTCAAGTGCCGCATGGCAGGGCTGTGGCCCTCTGCCGTCGTCCTCGTGGTCACCGCGCGCGCCATGCGAGCCCACGGCGGTGACGAAGCCGGCCTCGCGTCGATCGAGCGCGGCTACGCGAACGTGAAGCGCCACCTCCACTCGATCCGCGGCTTCGGCATCGAGCCCATCCTCTCGCTCAACGTCTTCGCGCAAGACTCCGAAGAAGAGCTCGCCCTCGTCGAGCGGCTCGCGCACGCCGATGACGTCACCATCGCGCGCAACAACGGCTATCTGAAAGGCGGCGCGGGCAGCGAAGCGATCGCCGCGGCGGTGCAGAAGGTGATCGCCCAGCCCGCCACCGCGCCCCGCTACAGCTACGAGCTGCACGAGCCCTTCGAGCAGAAGGTCAACGAGGTCGCCAAGAAGGTCTACGGCGCGAAAGGCGCTGAGCTCTCCGCCGAGGCGCAGAAGGACCTCGCCCGGCTGCGGAAGTGGGGCCTGGGCGATCTGCCCGTGTGCCTCGCGAAGACCCACCTCTCGCTGAGCGACGACCCTTCGAAACCCGGTGCACCGACCGACTTCGTGATCACCGTGCGCCAGGTTCGTGTGTCCGCGGGGGCCGGTTTTCTGCTCGCGCTCACCGGAGAGATCCTCACCATGCCCGGCTTGCCCAGGCTCCCGGCGGCCTACGGGCTCGACCTCACCGAGGCCGGCGAAGTCATCGGCGTTCACTAAATCCCCGCAAACAGGGAAATCTGCCTCCCGTCGGTCAGCGCCGCTACTGGAGGCTGGTCAAAGAGCTAAGCCTGCAAAAGCTCTCGGAAAATCACGTTGACTCTGTGCGGAGCGCTCCCTAGAAGAACCGCGCCTCATTTCACCTCAGAGGGACGCAAATTTGAGCACCTTCGCGCTCGATCAGATTCAGGCTCAGCTCCCCCAGGCGCTCGTCGAACGGTACAACGACCGGGCCGGCGGAACCTGGGGGGTCATTGCCCGTGAGCACATCGTTGAGGTCGTGAAGCTCCTCAAGGTGAAGCTCGGCTTCAAGCTCTTCATCTCGATGGACGCGGTCGATCGCCTCCACCTTCCGCCCGAGGAGCAAGACCCCCGGTTCGAGGTGCTCTACTTCCTCAAGAACATCGAGCGAAACGAGCACGTGCGCCTCAAGGTGCGGGTCAACGAAGACCAGGACATCCCCACCATCAACAAGGTCTTCCAGGGTGCCGACTGGGGCGAGCGCTTCGTGTGGGACTTCTACGGCATCGTCTTCTCAGGCGGCACCAAGCGCCGCATCCTCATGTACGAGGAGTTCGTCGGCCACCCGCTGCGCAAGGACTACCCGCTGCGCGGCCGCCAGAACCTGATTCCCGAGCGCCCCATTCAGGACATCTTCCGCGGCCCCGGCACCAACGGCGTCCAGGACTGATCGCCTTCTCTCTTTTTCGAAGCACCTCAGAGGTACGCACATGGCAGCTGCCGGTGACGAATACGATCCGACCCCGAGTGAACACGAGCTCGAGGCGCATCTTCAGACGCGCAACATGGTGGTGAACCTGGGGCCCTCGCACCCGGCGACGCACGGCACCGTTCGCCTTCGCATCGAGCTCGACGGCGAGACCATCGTGAAGATGGACACCGAGATCGGCTTCCTCCACCGCGGCTTCCAGAAGAGCTGCGAGAACGTCACCTGGACGCAGGTGCTGCCGTACACC
>JBKJSE010000371.1:0-8039 GCA_046595925.1 Archangium sp.
CAAGTACGCGCCCGATGCGCTGCAGGCCGCGGCCTCGATGTCGTCCAAGTACATCAGCGATCGGTTCCTGCCTGACAAGGCGATCTCGGTGCTCGATCTCGCCGGCTCGCGTTGCCACCGCGAAGGCAAGACGCTGGTCGAAGCGCAAGACGTCGCGCGGGTGATCGCCAAGATCGCGCAGCTGCCTGAAGAGCGGTTGCTGATGAACGACTCCGCGCGCCTGCTCTCGATGGAGAGCGATCTGCGCAAGCGCGTCATCGGCCACGAAGACGTGATCGATCGCGTCGCCCGGGTGGTGCGCCGCAACTACGCCGGTTTCTCCAGCCGCCGCCCCATGGGCAGCTTCTTGTTCCTGGGCCCCACCGGCGTGGGCAAGACCGAGATGGCGCGTGGCCTTGCCGACGTGGTCTTCGGCAGCCGCGACGCGATGATCCGCATCGACATGTCAGAAATGTCAGAAGGCCACGGCGTCTCGCGCCTCATCGGTGCGCCCGCCGGCTACGTGGGTTTCGGCGAAGGCGGCCAGCTCACCGAGCCCGTGCGCCGCAAGCCCTCGTCTGTCGTGGTGCTCGACGAGATCGACAAGGCGAACCGCGAGGTGTTGCTGCTGCTCCTGCAGGTGCTCGAGGAAGGAAGGCTCACCGACGGCAAGGGCCGCCACATCGACTTCTCCAACACCATCGTGATCCTCACCACGAACCTGGGCGCCGAGGCGTTCTCGACCAAGGGCCGCTCGATGGGCTTCGGGGGCCAGAGCATCGAGGTCACCGGGGAGCAGGCCGCCTCCGACATCGCGCGCCGCTCGTTGCCCCCCGAGCTGTGGAACCGCATCGACGAACGCTGCGCCTTCAAGCCCCTCAAGGAGATCGAGGTCGCGAAGATCGCCACCCTGCTCCTCACCGAGTCCAGCAAGCGGCTGCACTCCGAGAAGGGCATCGCCTACGAGGCCAGCGAAGAGGTGGTGAACCACCTCATGAAGAGCGGTGGCTTCGACCCCACCCTCGGCGCGCGCCCCATGCGGCAGACCGTTCAGCGGCTGGTGGAAGGTCCGTTGGCCGAGCGCATTCTGGCGGGTGACTTCTCGCAGGGTGATCGCGTGCGCATCGAGCTGGCCGCAGGTCAGCTCCACTTCAGCCCCATTCACGAAAGAGCGAATTGAAGAAGCCGAAAAAACAGCCGCGCCTGCCCCCCCGGGTGGTGATCGTCGGCTTTGGGCGGGTTGGTGGGGCCATCGCGCTGGGGCTCCGCGATGCCGGTTGGGACGTGGCCGTGTTGCCTCGTTCAGCGGACTCCGTGCGCAAGGCGGCGACGCTTCGGGTGTTCCTCGCGGATCACGACGATCTGCGGGCGGCTCACCTCTGCGTCCTGGCCGTGCCCGACTCGGCCGTGGGTCCGGCGATGGAGTTGGTGGAAGAGGATCTCGGGCCCTCCACGGCGCTGGTGCACTGCAGCGGGGCCCTGCCGCTGACTGTCTTCTCCACCGCGAAGGCCAAGCGCCCGGTCGGCTCGTTTCACCCGCTGGTGGCCATCTCGGACCCCAAAGACTCGCTGAGCGGTCACGCGGTGGCCCTGGCCTCGACCGATCGCACCCTGCACGCCCAGCTGGAGCGCATGGCCGTCGCGCTGGGCATGTCGACGCTGGAAGTGCCTGAAACCGGGCGCGCCGCCTACCACGCGGGGGCGGTGCTGAGCGCCGGCCTGCTGGTCGCCCTTCTTGATGGGGCCGTCAGCGCCTTCGAAGAGGCCGGCCTGAACCGGGAACTGGCCCTTAAATCACTGCTTCCCCTGTCCACTTCGGCCCTTCGCGGGGTGCAATCGCGGGGTTTGGAGAAGGGTTTGACCGGCCCTGTGGTGCGCGGCGACGTGAGCGTGGTGCAGGCCCATCTCGAGTCTTTGCCTCCAGAGTTGGGGAGTTTGTACCGCCTGCTCTCCCGGCGGGCGCTCCGGCTGACCCCCGCCCTCCCCCCAGAAACTCGACTGGCCCTCGAACGACTGCTGGCCTGAAAGCGCTGGTGAGGCTAGGTGCGGTGCACATGAGCAAACCCGGGGGCCCAATGGCAGCGGCGGTGACGTGGGATTCCGTCGCCGAGTCGTACACGCAGCACGTCGTACCTGTGTTCGAGAACTACGCGCGAGAGGCGCTGCGCATCGCAGCCGTCCCGCCGAACTCGGAGGTACTCGACGTCGCCGCGGGTCCCGGCACGCTCGCGTTGTTGGCCGCTGATGCGGGCCACCTCGTGACGGCCGTCGACTTCTCGCGCGGCATGATGGACCGGCTTCGGGCCGCCACCAGCGCGCGCAAGATCAAGATCGAGACCAAGGTGTGCGACGGCCAGGCGCTCGAGCTGCCGGCCGACCGCTTCCAGGCCGCCTTCTCGATGTTCGGCCTCATCTTCTTCCCCAGCCGCGCGCGTGGGTTCTCCGAGCTGTACCGGGTGATCAAGCCCGGTGGTCGCGCGGTCGTCGGCAGCTGGGCGCCGATGGAAAAGCTGCCCTTCATGCAGGTGCTCTTCGGTTCGCTGGCCGAGCTGTTGCCGCCCGCCCCGCCCGCCCCGCGCGTGCTCGAGACCACGGAGGCCTGCATCACCGAGATGGCCACCGCCGGCTTCAGCGACGTGAAGGTCGAGCAGGTCTCCTTCGCCTTCGAGGCGCCTTCGCTCGCCGAGTTCTGGGCCTGGTTCCCCTCGAGCTGCGCGCCGATCGCTGCGCTGCAGAAGCAAATGGGCGCCGACTACGCGCCGATGATGGAAAAGCTGTCTGCGCGCGTCGCCGAACGCATGGGCCCGGGCCCCGTGAAGGTCGACATGCCGGCGTTGCTGACGTCGGGCACCAAGAACGCCTGAGCCGAACGCAGTGCTTGCGCTGGCGGGTCTCCAACTGCAATTCGCGGTGGGGCCCGCCGGTGACGTTTCTGATTTGACCCCTGTGTTTTCAAGGGGCCTGAGCGACGCCGATAAGTCCAACCGGGCGGTACGCGGGAAGCTATAGGTTCCCGCGTGAAAGAGCAGACCACGCACGGAGAGGCAGCCCGCTCCGATGTCGCGACGAGCATGCGCAACGCCCTGACGTTGGGCGGGTCGCTCGTGCTGACCCTGGGCATCGGCTTCGGCGTGCGCATCGCGCTGCGGCGCTACCTGGGCCCGACGGTGATCGGCCCGGTGAACTTCGCCGACGCCTTCACCACGACCGCGTTCATCTTCTTGAGCCTGGGCATCGATCTCTACGTTCGGAAGATCGTGCCCGTCACGCTGGAGGGCGCCAACGAGTTCCTCGGCACCGTCTTCGCCATTCGCGCGGTGATGGCGACGATCGTGTTTCTGCTGATGAACCTGATGCTGTCGTGGATGGGGCAGCCCATCGAGGTGCGCGTGTTGGTGTGGGCGTACGCGGCCGCGCAGATCTGCATGAGCTACAACCAGACGCTGGTGGCGTTGCTGCAGTCAGCGCGCACCATCGACGGGTTGTCGGCGCTCAACGTGGTGGCCAAGTTGATGTGGGCCGCGGGCTTCATCGTCACCATGGTCTTCCAGCTGCCGCTGGTGGGCATTCCCCTCTCGGTGCTGTTCGCCGAGTTCACCAAGCTGGTGGTCGGCTACGTGCTGGCGCGCAGGCACGTGAAGCTGCGGCTGACGATCGACTGGAAGAAGGTCACCCCGGTGCTGCGCAGCGCGTTCCCGTTCTATGTGAACGCGGTCGCGCTGGTGATCGTGAACCGGTTCGACGTCAGCGTGCTTCGCATGCGCAGCACCGACAACGAGATCGGCCTGTACAGCGCGGCCGCCGAGCTGGCGCAGATGACGTTCATGTTGGTGCCGATGCTGGGCGGCGTGGTGATGCCGCTGTTCGCTCGCATGCAGACGCGCGGGCAGGCGGAGTACCACGAGATGTTGCGGCGCACGCTCGAGCTCATTTTAGTGTTCGCCTTCCCGCCTTCACTGGCGATCGCGGCCGGCGCTGACGTGTGGGTGCACCTGGTGCTCGGCGAGCCGTACGCGGCGTCGGCGTGGGCGCTCAGCATTCTGGGGCCGACGTTCCTGCTCACCTACGTGGCGGTGGTCTTAGGCATCGCGCTCAACCTGGGCGGCGGCGAGTGGACGGTGACCGTCACCTCGTTGATGAGCATGGTGATCAACCCGCTGCTGGTGCTGGGGCTGGTCGAGCTTTCGCAGAGCTGGGGCGCCGGTGGTGCGGGCGCGGCGTGCGCGATGGCGGCGGTGCTGACCGAGGCGATCGTCGTGGCCGTCATGTTCTACCGGCTCGGGGGCATGGCCTTCGATCGCCGGCTCGCGAAGATGGTGGTGAAGTCGGTGCTCGCCTGCGTGGTGGTGATGACGCTCGACCGGCTCGTGCTGCATGACCTCGGGCCGGTGCGCTTGCTCATCGATGCGCTGGTGTACGTGGGGCTGGTGCTGGCGAGCGGGGCCGTGTCGGTCGGCGAGTCGATGCAGCTGGTGAAGACCATGCGGAGCAATCGGCGAGCGGCCTGATGGCACCAGGCCGGTGAGTGCAACCTCGCGTCACGGCGTCACTGACAGTAGCCGCTGGCCAGGCACGTGCGCATGCCGCACTGGGCGGCGGGGGCGTTGTTGCAGTTGGGAATGCAGTGCGCGGAGTTGAGCTCCACCCCGCCATCCGAGAGCCTGCCGTTGATGCACACGTAGCCGACCCGGCAGGTGCTCCGGCCGGTGCCGGGGGCCGGGCAACTCTGGAAGCAACTGACCCCGTTGCAGTAGTCAGCGCTCGAGGGGCACATGGCACCCACCAGGCTGAAGCAGGAGGGAGCGCACGCGCCGCCCACCCAGCCACTCTGCCCACCGTCGCTGAGCACGGGCGAGGTACAGAACTTGAGGCCGAACGTATCCTCACCCGCGCACTGGTCGACGTCGGTACAGGCGCCTCCGGCCGGGGTGCCCCCGCTCACTCCCGCGTCGCGCACGCAGCTCCCGGCCGCGCAGGTGTTGTTGAGCGGGAAGCAGCTTTGGCAGAAGTTACCGTTGAGGCCGCACGACTGCACCGAGGTGCCCGACTGGCAGAGGCCCGACGAGTCGCAGCAGCCCGCGCAATTCCCGGGGCTGCACTGAGTGGCCACGCACTGGCGCTGAGAGGAGCAGGTGGACCCGCTCCCGCAGGCGAGGCAGGTGTTCCCGTTGCCACCGCAGGCGCTGGGAAGGTTGCCGGGCTGACAGACGGTGCCCTGGCAGCAGCCGGCGGGGCAGTTGCCGGAGTTGCAGCTGGGCGCCTGGCAGCGGCCGTTCACGCAGCTCAATCCGGAGCCGCAGGTGGTGCAGGCCGCTCCGTTGGCGCCGCATTCGGCGAGGGTGGTGCCGAGTTGGCAGGTGTTGCCGCTGCAACAGCCAGCGCAGGTCGATGCAGTGCAGGCACCAGGCCCGCCGCCGGTCGCGGTGCCTCCACCGGTCGCGGTGCCTCCACCCGTCGCAGTGCCTCCACCGGTCGCGGTGCCTCCACCGGTCGCAGTGCCTCCACCCGTCGCGGTGCCTCCACCGGTCGCGGTGCCTCCACCTGAGCCGCCCGTTCCTCCACCGGTGTTGGTGACCGCGACACACGTGCCCAGAGCACAGGATTGGCCAGACTGGCAGGGCTGGCAGGCGACGCCCAGCACTCCACAGGCAAACGCCGAGTTGCCGGCCACGCATTGCTCCTGCGCGTCGCAGCAGCCGGTGCAGCTCTTCGGATCACACTTGGCGGCCGGAGCGGAGCAGCCAGCTGCAATCGTGAGGAGGAGGAGGCGCAGGGCGGTTCGCATCACCGCGCTTTAGCAGGAGCGACCGGGAAGGGCTCGCTCGAGCGAACCCTTCAGTCCGCCGACAACCGTGGCAACGGAGGCTGCACTCGCGACGCGCTTGAGGTGTCAGGCGGTCATGCGGATCATCGGCGCCCTCGTCTCACTGTCGCTCCTCAGCGCCTGCCAACCGACCTACGCCGAAGTGCGTGAGAAGTACGCGGCCGAATACGACCGCGCCGCGAAGGCCGAGAAGAAGGTCTGGGTGCTGGTCGACGAAGCCGGCTCGCCCGACGGTGACTGCCGCAAGAGCGGGCTGACGCACGCGGTGTGGGGCTATGACGAAAAAGACCAGCAGGTCGGCAACACCGAGGTCGTCTCGCACCGCTTCATGACGCTGCGGTTCGACAAGGCACGCTGGGAAAACGAAGGGAGACTGATGCCGGTGGGGTCGCGAGGGCCGAACTTCATTCCCCCCACTGCCTTCGACGCCGTCGCCAACTACGCCACCGGCGCCCAGACCGAGCCGGGCAGGCGCGTGTGGAAGGGCCTGGTTCCCCAAATCGAAGCCGCGAAGAGCACCACCCATCTCATCGTGGTGCGCGGTGAGGGCAGCCCACACCTCGAGGCCTTCCTCTTCGACATCGCCCAGGGCGTGCTGGTGTGCGGCTTCGCCGTCGACGGCGCCATTCCCGAGGGCGTGGAAGACAGGGACATGGTCGTGAACGGCCGCTCAGGCACGTACAACACCAGCACCAACGTCGAGAAGCAGGCGCGCCTCGACGACGCGCCCCGGCAACTCTCGGCCGCGCTCAAAGAACGCTTCGGCTTCGGCCTCGAGCTCGAGCGCAAGCCCAGCGCCCCGCCGCCTCCGCTCCCCAAAGAGGTGCTCGACGCCAAGGCCCGCTTCGCAGCGCTGTACGCACAACGCGAGAAGGAAGCCCCGGCCTGCGGTGCTGTCCCCGCAGACGCCGTGCGGCTCGACATGGGCGTGGTGTGGTGGGGCGCTGACGTCACGCCTCCGAAGGGCCTGGGCGCCTTCCGCGGCGAGGGCTTCTCGCGAAACGAAGACCTCAGCCGAATGACGAACCCGTTCAACCCGGCCTCCAGCCGCATCGCAGGCGCGAAGGGGTTTCTCGCGCTGCACACGCTCGTCATCTACGAGCCGGCGCAGTTCGACGCGCCGAAGAAGGACGCCCGCGGGTGGACCGAGGGTCGACTCCACGTGCGCGGGCTGGTCTTCACTGACGGCACGTTGTCCTGCCGGCGTGAGTGGGACCTCGTCACGCCGCCCGACTTGAAGGTGCCGGTGAGCCATGGGCAAATCACCGAGAGCTCTGCGCGTGAAGGGGCCACGAAGAACCTCGGTGAGCAGCTTCAGCGCCTTCGCATCGAGTGAGCGGCGCGGAGGAGCCCACCAGCACCAGCATCGCGAGCGTGAGCAGCGTCACGTGCGCTGACGCATCGCCACACGCACAGCCCACGTCATGGGCCCGCGGCCCACGCGCGCCTGCGTCCATCTCGACGAGCCCCGCGTCGGCTTCGACCACGCCCGCACCGAAGGGCGTGGAGCCCGCGGCGCCCCGCCATCGACGCGAGAAATCGAGACGTGGAACGAGCTCGAGGGCAGCAGCGCTTTGCTGACGAACCTCGAGCTCGCCAGCCCGGTCGAGCGCCAGGCGGTTCGCGGTCGAGGTCACGGTGTCGAGGTGGGCTGCGCCGCCGTCGCTCAACGCGATACGAATCGACCACCATCGCGCCGACCCACGCGCGGTGCTGGTGAAGGAGCGGAACATCGGGAAGCCCTGCCAGTCGTTGCTCGACGCGCAGAACTCGACGCCGTCGAGAAACCCACGCGCCAACCCCGTGGCTGTGGCCCTCACGGGAAACAGCGTGATCGAGGTGCACGGCCTGAAGCCCGTGAGCGTGGGGCTCGCCGCCGAGAGGAGCAGGTAGAGCCGCTCCCCCGGGCGAGGCCAGACGGTGCGCTGGCAGCAGCCTGGTGGAGCGGTTGCCAGCGTCGCAACTGATCGCCTGGCAGTCGCGGTGCCTCCTCAGCCAACATGTTCGCCCCTCACCCCGACCCTCGCCCGAAGAGAGTGTTGAAGAAGGCTTCGACAACACGAACTCACACCGCTCCTCCCGAGCGCAGTCGAGGGATTACCTCTGCTTCGAGCGGGCAGTGACCCCTCGACTGCGCTCCTAAGGAACAGCACCGTTCCCCCCGAGCGAAGTCGAGGGGTGACCTGCCGCGCGAGGCAGAAGTACTCCCTCGACTCCGCTCGGGAGGACCGGTGTG
>JBKJSE010000264.1:0-5398 GCA_046595925.1 Archangium sp.
AGGAACAGACCCACCGTTCGCATCGAGCGCAGTCGAGATGCCACCTCTGCGCCGCGCGGCAGGTGACCCCTCGACTTCGCTCGGGGGGAACGGTGCTGTTCCTGAGGAGCAGGGGACCGGCTTCGTCGGCGATTTCGTCCGAAGGAACAGACCCACCGTTCGCATCGAGCGCAGTCGAGATGCCACCTCTGCGCCGCGCGGCAGGTGACCCCTCGACTTCGCTCGGGGGGAGCGGTGCTGTTCGTTAGGAGCGGACTCGAGGGGTCACCTGCAGCGCGAAGCGGAGGTAATCCCTCGACTGCGCTCGGGATGAACGGTGTGAGTTCGTGTTGTCGAAGCCTTCTTCACCAGTCTCGCTGGGGGCTTAGTTGCCATCACCTCTTGAACCGATCCACGCACCAGCAACATGAATGAAGTCGAAAGCCCCACTCACTACGGGGCATGAACCTCCTCGTCCTGGTGCTCCTGGCGCAAGCACAGCAAGTCTCCTCGAAGCAGCCTGCGCCCCCGCCAAGAGCTCCCCCGAAGTGGGAAGTCTACGCAGGCCTGCAAGGCGGCATTCGCCCTGACACCATCGGGCCCGGCGGCGGCGGACTGATCGGCGTGAACCGTCAGATCTTCAGCTGGCTGCGAGCCGAACTCTCCCTGGGCCTGGGCATGTACACGCAGCCGATCGACGTGCTCACGATGATCCGCCTCGGGGCGCGGTTCGAGTGGCCGACGCAGGCGCGGCTTCGCCCGTTCCTGTCGGTCCTGTTCGCGCACCAGCATGAAGCGGGTTGGGAGCACGTGAAGACCGACCCGATCCCCGTGGTGCTGGGGCTGTCGGAGCACGACGGCGGCATTCACCACCGCAGCGGCATCGAGACGGGCCTGGGGCTCACCTACGATCTGCCTGCGCGAAAGGGCGTGCCGGTCTCGGGGCGCATCGGCGTGAAGGCGTCGTTCACCGCGCTGCTGGGGGACGGGCCGCCGCGCTACATCGACCTCACGACGCTCGTCGGGCTCTGCTTTTGATTTCGGTTACGCTGCCTCTATGTTGCGTCCTGCGAATTGGGTGGTGACGGGCGTGTCGATGCTGGTCCTGCACGGCTGCTGCACCGAGATCGGCTGCAGCAGCGGCGTCTTCATCGAGCTGGGTGCAGCGGCCTCGCATTTTACGCCCGGCGAGCCCGTTCAAGTGCGCGCCTGTCTCGACACAGATTGCGCTGACGAGGTGCTGATGGTGCCTGTCGATGGGGAGGTCGCGGAAGGCGACCGGCTGACGTTGGTGGGCACGAGCCTCCGCTACCTGCCAGCGAACGGAATGCCAGCAGGCAAGCACACGGTCACGCTTGACCTCTCACGACAGGGGAACGTCGTGCTCAGTGAGACTCGGGAGGTCGTGGTGACGCCCCGGTCTCCGAACGGTCTGTTCTGCGCTCCTGTCTGCAGCAGCACGGGTTTCACGCTCTGACGGCCCGTTCGGCCCTCACCCTGTCCCGAGGGGAGACAGGCTAGGGTCCGCTGGGTGATCGGTCACAAGTTCGGGGGCAGCAGCGTCGCCAACGCGGAGTGCATCTCGCGGGTGGTGGACATTCTTCTGGCGCGTTCAGAGCGCCAGGTGGTGGTGATCTCCGCGATGAAGGGCGTGACGGACGCGCTCATCGAGCTCGTGAAGCGGGCCGCCGCGCGCGACGGCTCGTGGAAGGACGCGCTGCGCGCGCTCGAGCTCAAGCACGTCGACACCGCGCGCACCTTGCTCGGTGCCCAGGTCGAGCCGGTCCTCGAGAGACTGCGAGGCGAGTTTGCCTCGTTGCGCGATCTGCTTCACGCGCAGTCGCTCATCGGCGCGGTCTCCGGCGATCTCCTGGATCTGGTTTCCGGGCTCGGCGAGGTCTGGTCGTCCACGCTGGTCGACGCCACCCTGCGGGCGCGTGGTGCCACCAGCCGCTGGCTCGATGCGCGCGAGGTGTTGGTGGTCGAGAAGAGTGATCTCGGCGCGATGGTGCAGTGGGAAGCCTCGACGCAGAAGCTGATCACGCACCTGGGAGATCCCGGAGAGCGCACCATCGTCACCGGCTTCGTGGCGCGAACGCCTGATGGCCGCATCACCACGCTGGGCCGCAACGGCAGCGACTATTCCGGGGCCATCTTCGCGGCGCTGTTCGCGGCGAAGGAACTCCACATCTGGAGCGACGTCGACGGCGTGCTCTCGGCCGACCCGCGGCTGGTCCCCGAAGCGGTGCTCATCGAGCGGCTCTCGTACAGCGAGGCCTGTGAGCTCGCGTATTTCGGCGCGAAGGTGATTCACCCGCAGACGATGGCGCCCGCGTTCGAGCGCAACATTCCCATCATCGCGCGCAGCACCTTCAACCCCACGCACACCGGCACGCGCATCTCTGCCGAGCGGGATCTCGCGACGCCGGTCAAGGGCGTCACCACCTTCACGGGCCTGGCGATTCTGAACATCGAAGGCGCGGGCATGATCGGCGTACCCGGAACCGCCGAGCGCGCGTTCCAGGCGCTCAAGCTCGCGGGCGTCTCCGTCGTGATGATCTCGCAGGGCTCTTCCGAGCACTCCATCTGCTGCGTCATTCGAGAACACGATGGGGAATCGGCTCGAAAGGCGGTGCTCGAAGCCTTCACGCGCGAGCTGCAGAGCAAGCAGCTGACCGACGTGACGGTGACGAAGGGCATCGCGGCGCTGGCGGTGGTCGGTGACGGTATGGCCGGTACACCGGGTGTGGCCGCGCGTCTGTTCACCGCGCTCGGCCGTTCGGGCGTGAACGTGCGCATGATCGCGCAGGGTTCTTCCGAGCGGAACATCTCGGTGGCGATCGACGCTGCCGACGCCAGGAAGGCGCTGCGCGCGGTGCACGGCGGGTTCTATCTGTCGGCGCAGACCATCTCGGTCGGCGTGATCGGGCCGGGCAACGTCGGTCAGGCGTTCTTGCGCATGCTGCAGGAGGGCCGCGAGCGACTGCTTCAGGACTCGAACATCGATCTCCGCGTTCGCGCGGTGGTGGGGCGCAAGAACATGGCGCTCTCCGAGGCCGTGCCGTTCGCCGACGGGAAACCGAAGTTGGACAAGGAGACCGATCTCGACGCCTTCGCAGCGCACGTGCACGCCGATCACCTGCCGCACGCGGTGATCGTCGATTGCAGCGCCAGTGACGCGGTGGCCGAGCGGTACGCAGGCTGGCTCGAGCGCGGCATCCACGTGATCACTCCGAACAAGAACGCCGGGGCAGGGCCGATCGCCCGGTACGAAGCGATCAAGAGCAAGCGCGCGCACTTCAAGTACGAGTCGACCGTCGGCGCGGGTCTGCCGGTGATCACCACGCTGCGCGATCTCATCGACACCGGTGACGAGGTGATCTCGGTGGAAGGGATCTTCTCGGGCACGCTCGCGTACCTGTTCAACAAGTTCGACGGCACCGTGCCGTTCAGCACGCTGGTGCGCCAGGCGAAGGAGCTCGGCTACACCGAGCCAGATCCTCGCGACGATCTCTCGGGGCTCGACGTGGCGCGCAAGCTGGTGATCCTCGCTCGCGAGAACGGCTGGAAGACCGAGCTCTCGCACATCGCCCTCGAGTCGCTGGTGCCCGAACCGCTGCGTGCCGCGAGCGTCACCGACTTTCTCGCCCGTCTTCCCGAGCTCGATGCGCCGATGTTGGCGAAGTTCCAGGCGGCGAAACGGGAAGAGCGTGTGCTGCGCTACGTCGCGAAGCTCGAGGCCGGCGGCAAGGCGAGCGTGGGGCTGGTCGCGCTGCCGCTCGATCACTCGTTCGCGCACATCAAGCTCACCGACAACGTCGTGCAGTTCACGACCAGGCGCTACCCGAAGAACCCGTTGGTGGTGCAGGGGCCGGGTGCAGGCCCTGAGGTCACCGCGATGGGCGTGTTCGCAGACCTGCTGCGCGTGGCCACGTCGCTGGGAGCCAAGCTGTGAAACGGGCCACTGCGTTCTCTCCGGCGTCGATCGGGAACGTGGCGGTCGGCTTCGACATCCTCGGGCAATCGATCTCGGGCGCAGGTGATCGCGTCACCGTCACGCGCACCGATTCGGGCACCGTGAAGATCGTCGCGATCCGCGGCGCCGCGATTCCGCTGCCGCTCACCGCGATCGAGAACACCGCCGGTCGCGCGCTGCTCACGTTGTTGAGGTCGGCGCCTCCGGGCATCGGCTTTGACGTCGAGATCGACAAGGGCATCGCGATGGGCTCGGGCATGGGCGGTTCAGCCGCTTCGGCCGTCGCCGCGGTCGTGGCGGCCAACGAGGTGCTCGATCAGCCGCTCTCGCGCGAGACGCTCTACCAGTGCGCGATGGAGGGTGAGGCCGCCGCCACCGGGAGCGCTCACGGCGACAACGTGGGTCCAATGTTGCTCGGCGGCCTGGTGATCGCGCCCGCGGAAGGCTCGCCGGTGAAGGTGCCGACTCCTGAGTGGTTGCACCTGGCGCTGGTGCACCCGCACTTCGTGCTCGAGACGCGCACAGCGCGCGCGGTGCTCAAGGGCGCGTACGAGCTGCACGACTTCGTGGTGCAGAGCGAAGGGCTCGCGCTGTTGATCGCGGGCTGCTTCATGAACGACGCCTCGCTCATTCGCCGCGGGTTTCGCGACGTGCTCGTCGAGCCTCGCCGCGCCCGCTTGATCCCCGGGTTCGCGCAGGTGAAGCAGGCCGCGCTCGATCACGGCGCGTTGGGTGCCAGCATCTCGGGTGCCGGGCCGAGCGTCTTCGGCTGGTTCGAATCGCTGACGGCTGCTGAGTCGGCGGCGAAAGCGATGGCAGGTGCGTTCAAAGCGGTGGGTCTGGAAAGCGATCAGCTCGTCAGTCCTGCCAATGGGCCCGCGGCCCGGGTGATCTCATGAAGGTGACGAGCACGCGTGGTGGCAGTGAGGTGTCGATCTCCGAGGCGATCGCCATGGGGCTGGCGCCTGATGGTGGGCTCTACACGCCGCCGTCGCTGGCTGCGCATTCGGGGCCTTGGGGGGCTGATCTGCGCACCCGCGTGACCACGTTGCTGCACCCCTTCTTTGCGGGTGAGGTGCTCGAGCCGTCGCTCGATACGATCATCCAGGAAGCGTTCACCTTCGACGCTCCGACGAAGTGGCTCGACGACGAGACGGGCCTGCTCGAGCTCTTTCACGGGCCGACGGCCGCGTTCAAGGACTTCGGAGCGCGCTTTCTGGCGGCGTGCCTCGCGCGGCTGACGAAGGTCGATCGCACGACGACAGTGCTGGTCGCGACGTCGGGCGATACGGGCGCCGCGGTGGCGTCGGCTTTCCACCAGCGTCCGGGCTTCAGGGTGGTGATTCTGTATCCCGATGGGCGCGTGTCGCCGAGGCAAGCGCATCAGCTCGGCGCGTTCGGGGACAACGTCACTGCGTTTCGCGTGGCGGGGACCTTCGATGA
>JBKJSE010000321.1:0-2876 GCA_046595925.1 Archangium sp.
GTCCGAAGGAACAGACCCACCGTTCGCATCGAGCGCAGTCGAGATGCCACCTCTGCGCCGCGCGGCAGGTGACCCCTCGACTTCGCTCGGGGGGGAACGGTGCTGTTCCTTAGGAGCAGAGGACCGGCTTTTCCGGCGATTTCATCCGAAAGAACACACCAGTCCTCCCGAGCGCAGTCGAGCGAGTACCTCTGCTTCGAGCGGGCAGTGACCCCTCGACTGCGCTCGGGGGGACCGGTCGGTTCGCGATTCCTATTTCGGGTACCTCCTTGACCAGGCTCCTCATCGCCCCAGCCGAGCCCGCCGTTCACCGGGCGAGTTGAACGTCTCCACGGTCACATCGCGGCCATCACTCGTAAACGTGATCGCGCCATCGACATCGGTGCGGTGACACGTCGCCCCAGCCGCTCTCCACCGCCGCACCACGTCGGGCCGGGGGAAGTTGAAGCGGTTGCGGCGCCCCACGCAGAAGACCACGTGACGTGGCCTCGTCTTCGCCACCAGGTCTGGCCCCGAGCTCGTGTCGCTGCCGTGATGCGGGGCCTTCATCACCGTCACCGGCCCCACCGAGAGCGCCGCTTCTCCTGCCGCCTCGACATCGCCGGTGAGCAGGAAGGTCACCTCGCCGTGCCTCACGAGCAGCACGATCGACCGATCGTTCTCGCCCTCCAACTGCGAACGATCCAGCGGCGGCCCGAGCACCTCGATGCGCGCAGCTCCCAACCGGAGTGAAGCCGAGCCCGCTTCCTGCTCTTCAATCTGCGCCTCACCCGCCGCGGCGATGAGCTCACTGACCAGCGGCCCTTCGCCCACGTCGGCCGGAAGCCACAGCCGCGAAGTGGGCAGCTCCTCGAGCGTCGTGATGAGCCCCAGCGCGTGATCGGGATGCGCGTGCGTGAGCACGGCGAGGTCCAACTGCGTGATGCGTTGCTGCCGAAGAAACGGCAAGACGAACCGCCGCCCGGTGTCATGCCCCTGCGGAACGCCGCCGCCATCGATGAGCGCGTGGTGCCCTTGTGAGCTGAGCACCACCGCATCGCCATGGCCCACGGCGAGAAACGTGACGGTGAGCGCATCACTGCGAGCAGGCCCCGCCAGGTGCATCACCAGCGCCGCAGGGGCCGTGAGCGCCAGCAACCGCATGCGCCCCTTCAAGAAGACCAGGGCCAGCAGCCCCAACCACCAGGCAGCCAGCACCACGCCCCCCGCGGCCGGCAGCGCCGCAGTCGAACCGGGCAGCTCAGCAAACGTATGCGCGATGAACACGAACACCTTCGCGAGCTGGATCCCCACCCACAACACCGGCGTGGCGATCACCGGCGACGCGAGATGCAGCGCAGCACCACCGGCGGCCACGATGGTGATGACGCCCGAGAGCGGCAGGGTGACGACGTTCGAAACCAGGCCGGCAAGGCTCACGCGCTGAAACGCCGCCAACACCAACGGCGCCGTGGCCAACGTCACCGCGAGGCTCGCCGCGAACGTCTGCAGGGCCGCTTCTCTCCAGCGGGCGACTCGCAGCTTGAACCCCGTCTGAGTGCCAGGTGACGGAGGCGCGATGGGGATCGCCGCGCGGATCGTCGGTGACAACAACACCAGCGCCGCGACCGCGAGGAACGAAAGCTGCGTCGACAGATCGAACGGCGCCGCCGGATCGATCACCAGCATCACCAACGCGGCGAGCGCGACGGCGTTGAGCGGGTCGCTGCGTCGACGCACCAGCCACGCGCCCAGCACCAGGCAGCACATCAGCGCCGAACGCACCGCGGGTCCCTGCCACCCGGTGAACAAGACGTACGCCCACACCAGGGGCAGGGCGAGAGGCACTGCATACGCCCGCGGATCCGTCAGGCGCAGCCGGGTCTTCATTCGTCGGGTGAGCAACCACCGCAGCGCGCCGAACAACGAGAACGCCAGCACCGCCACGTGAAGACCGCTCACCGAGAGCACGTGCGCGAGCCCACTGCGCGCGAACGCATCTTCCAGCTCGTCACCCAGCTCGGCGCGTTGACCCGCCGAGAGCGTGAGCAACAACGCCGCCGCGGTCGTGTCCTCGGTCAGCGAATGCGTGTCGCGAGACAACGTGGCGTGTTCCGCCGCCAACCACCGTCGCCAACCTGAAGGAGCGGTGAGCACCACCAGGCGGGCAGGGGAAAAGCTCCCCGTGACCGGCTGCCCGCGGCGCCAGGACCACTCACTTCGATTCCATTCACCCGGGTTCGCCGCTTCCTGAATCGGCTTCAACTTCGCTTCCACGCGAACGACCTGTCCGGTCAGAAGGGCAGGCGCGCGATCAGAAGACAGCGCCGCGCGGAAACGCAGCGGAACACCGTCCACCTGCGTGACGTTCATGGTGAAGCCATGCGCGCCGATCGCGTCGACCTGACCTTCCAGACAGACCTTCATGCCGGTGGGGGGCATCGGCACGTCGGCGGTCAGCTCTCCCAGCCCTGCGCCGAGCGTCAGCGCCGCGAGCAGGCCGGCCACCACGCCACCAGCACGCGCGCCGCGCACCCACGCTGCGACGAGCGCGAGCAGACACAGCCCCAACCACGAGAACCATGGCCACTGAGCGAGGGGCCCGAAGACCACGCCCACGAGACCTGCCAACACGGGAAACACTGCCGGGCGATTGCCCAGCGCCCACCACGACCAGCCCATTACCCACCCCCGTCACGCCCAACGCCCGTTGAGGAGCGTGGTGGATGTGAGCTTTTGTAGTCAAGCCCCAGTTGTGGTAAAGAGGGCTCCGCGCTCGTCTTGAAGTGTCAAAAAGCCGAGTGCTTTCCCGTAGTTAGAGGTGAAGATGTTTAAGCCAGGCGACAAGGCGGTCTATCCGGGGCACGGCGTGGGCGAGGTAGTGGGCATCGAGCACA
>JBKJSE010000375.1:0-3679 GCA_046595925.1 Archangium sp.
GCCGCCCTGTTTGTCTTCCAGGAACGGCTCGTTGCGCACGGCTGCCGAGTGCCAGCTGGCGTACCCTTCGCTCCACGCCTGACCGGGGAAGGTGGGGCAGGTGAGCATGTGCGAGCCGCCTTCGTTGGGTGAGGTGCCGTAGCTCGCCATCTGCCAGTGGCCCAGCTCGTGACCTATCGTGTAGTCGCTCCAGTAGCCTTCATCTTGCGAGCCGCCGGGCATCCAGATCGACGAGTCGAAGTCTCCACCGGTTTCCGAGAAGCACGCGCCGCAGCTCCACTCCGTGCCAAAGCCCATCCACATCGAGATGGTCAGGCCCTGCCGGCCCTGGTTGTTCACGACCGAGGTGGCGTAGATGCTCTGCAGCAGATCGAAGATGTTGAGCGCGCCCGAGCCTTCGGTGGTGGTGATGGTGGTGACGCCGCCGTTGGCGAGCGAAGAGACCGCCTTCGACCAGCTCCAGTACCGCGCGTTCTGCCCCTGCTGACCGGGTGAGAAGGTCCCCGTGCCCAGGCCGGGATCGCCGACCACGTAGCGCATGCCCAGCCCGTCACCGCCGAACGCGGCGAAGAGCACGATGTCCGAGCTGCCGGGCGCCGTCGGTACCTTGAGGGTGTACTGCCCGTTGGCGTCGGTCACCGTCGCGTCGATCCAGTCCTGGCCGCGCAGTGAGAGCACCAGCACGTTGCGCGCAGGCACCGCGAGCGGCGCGTCCCAGTCGGCGAGGTCCTGCCGCGGGTTTCGCGTCTGGTAGCGCAGGGTCGCGCTGATCTGCGTGGTCGCCACCGCGATGGCACAGGTGGCGCCGATCGAGCTGCCGACGCACCCCGCGCCCCCGCAGTTCTGCGCCGCGCTCCACGTGCCGCTCGAGCTGCACTGCTGAATGGTGGTGGGGCTCGCGCAGCGGCTGTCGAACTGACGGCAACTGCCGGTCTGCACGCACGACGCGCCCGCACCCGTCGCCTGGCAGGTGCTGCCACCTGGGCATTGGTAGGTCTGCACCGTCGGAGTGCCCGTGCCGGTGGGCACCGAGCAGAAGCGCACGAGCGACCCCGACACGCACTCGCCACCGACCGGAACGCCCTGGCAGGGATCCGTCGTGCCGCCGCCAGCGCCGCCTCCGGTCGCGCCCCCGCCGCCGCCGGTGTTGGCCGGGTTGCAGGTGAAGTTCTGTGGGGTGCAGATGAGCCCGAAGCGGCCGCAGTCGTTGCAAGCCCCGCCGTTCGTTCCGCAGAAGTTGGTCGTCGAGTTGAAGGGCGGGGTGAAGCACTGCCCATTGCTGCAGCAGCCCGTGGGGCAGTTGGTCGGGTTGCACGAGGTGCTGGCCACGCAGGTGAACGACCCGGTGTCACAGCGCCGGCCCGTGGTGCTGCAGTCGACGCAGGCCCCGCCGTTGTTGCCGCAGAAGTTGGTCGAGCCATTCGAAGGTGCGGTGAAGCACTGGCCGTTGCTGCAGCAGCCCGCGCAGTTTCCGGGGCCGCACGAGCTGGTTCCGCCACCCGTACCACCGCCGACCGCGCCTCCGCCGGTGCCGCCGCCGACCGCGCCGCCACCCGTTCCTCCGCCTGATCCGCCGCCGGTGCCACCACCCGCGCCGCCACCCGAGCCGTTCTGCTGACAATCAGGTGCGCCGCTGGCCACCGAACAGGTCGAGCAGGGGGTGGTCTGCTGCCAACTGCCACCGAAACAGCTCACCAGCGCGGGGGGCAGGCCCTGACAGGCCGAGCGCCCTTCCGCCCAGGGAGGACAGGCGGTGCCCGCGGTCGCCATGGTGAGATCGCAGTTGAAAGCCGCCCCATCCGAGCAGCCCTTCGGTCCGTTGCAGGGCGCAGCCGCCCATTTTCCAGCGATGCAGGCCCAGGTCTCCGTGCCTGACTTACAGGTGACGGTGTCCTTCGCGGTGCACGGCGAACCGACGGAGGGGCTTCCACAGCCCGCTGCCGCCATCAGAAAGAAGAGACTCCACAGCGACTGACGCATGCGCACCTCGGCAGGGGGTGAGTGATGTAGCACGGCGTCGCTTACCCGCTCGAAGCGGATCAATCTTTCCCTGCCCCGTCACAATCGAATAAACCCTCGACACTTCGATGAGCACTGAGCAAACCCAACCCGCCGGGCCGAGTACGACTGCCCCGCTGGGTGTCCGAGTGCTCATCGTCGAGGACAACCCTCACATCATCGAGATGTACAGCTACGTCCTCAAGAAGCTGGCGGCCAACGAGTTCAAGGGCACCACGCCGCTCGAGGTGCACTTCGCCGCCGACGGGCACGCCGCGATGGCGATGCTGAACGACTCGTCGTTCCAGTTGGTGATGACCGACTTGTACATGCCCGTGATGGACGGCTTTCAGTTGCTCGAGAAGATGCGGGCCACGCCGGCGCTCTCGCAGATTCCCGTGGTGGCGATCTCCGCGGGCGGTCTCGACGCGCGTGACAAGGCGATGAAGCTGGGCGTGAACGTCTTCCTCAAGAAGCCTGTTCGTTTTGCCGAAGTGATGGACACCGTGAAGCAGCTCTTGCGCCTCAAGTGAAAAGGAAGGCCCGCTCCCCTCGACGGGCACCACCACATGTCAGAGACGACGCGGGACAAAGTGAGCGGAGACGCGCTCTTCATCTTGAAGAGCCTCAAAGAGAACGTGCGGCTCGGGCGTTCCAACAAGCTCGCTGACGTGAAGATGGGCCTGGAGAACTCGGTCTCGCTCGAGTTCGACAGCTACTTCTTCTTTCTTCGAAAATTTCACTACATCGCGATGGATCGCGAAGCCCAGCTCAAGCTGACGGATCAGGGCGACCGGGTGACCTCGGGTGAAGAGGTCGAGCGGTTCGGCGGAGAGATCGCCGACTTCTTCGCCGAGCAGATCACCGAAGGGCTGCCGCCTCCTCCGCCGCTCGAAGACGAGCCCGCGTATCAGTCGAGTCCTCCGGCGCCTTCCATCGCGCCGCCCCCCCCGCTGCCTGCCACCGACATCATCATGGAGTCCAACCCGATGCCCCAGCCCCCCAACCGTGGCGGTCGCAAGCCGAACCAGGACGATGGTTTTCCCCAGGTCACCGCGCCCGAAGTGCGCTCGAGCGGTGGGTACGGCAACCCGCCCCCTCCTCCGCCTGCGCCGATGCAGTTGACCGCGGCCGTCCAGGTGTCCAGCCCCTCGGGCATGGGCTCGCCGGGCAAGGGACAGGACCTCGACCTTCGGTACCAGAAGAATGATCAGCTGGGCTCGGGCCCGCTGGGCACCGTCTACAAGGGCAAGCACAACGCGCTCGGCCTCGACGTGTGCGTCAAGGAGCTCAAAGACATCTTCGGCTACTTCTCGTTCTTGCAGCGCGGCGAGGTGATCAAGCGCCTCAAGAAGGAGCTCTGCGCGCAGGCGCAGGTGCGCCACCCCGGCATCGTGCAGGTGCTCGATCAGAACACCGACGTCGCGCGGCCGTACTTCGTGATGGAGCTGATGAAGGGCTCGCTGCGCGAGAAGCTCGATGCCGGTGGCGGCAAGGGCATCCCGGTGGCGCTGGGCATTCGCTACTTCCTGCAGCTGTCGTACGCGCTGAGGGCGGCGCACCAGACCGACCTGCACCACCACAACATCAAGCCCGAGAACGTGCTGTTCGACGCGTGGGGCAACGTGAAGATCGCCGACTTCGGCCTCGCGCGGGTCATCGAGGTCGACCAGACGAAGGG
>JBKJSE010000381.1:0-2580 GCA_046595925.1 Archangium sp.
TCGAGGGGTCACCTGCCGCGCGGCGCAGAGGTGGCATCTCGACTGCGCTCGATGCGAACGGTGGGTCTGTTCCTTCGGACGAAATCGCCAGCGAAGCCGGTCCCCTGCTCGGGAGGAACGGTGTGCGCACCTTCTTTCGATCAAACCCTCGGCTCAGGACTCGGCAAACAAAGAGGGCGCAGCTTCAAGAAGCTGCGCCCCCCTTGTCATCACCCTTCAGAAAAATCTCAGAGGCCGCCGTCGCGGTAGCAGGGCGACGTACCGCCATCCGTCGGCACGCCACAGCCGCTGAGGTTGAACGTGAGTGACGGAGTGTTCTCCGCGTTGCTCTGCACGGTGATCGTCCCGGCGTAGGCCTTCGCCTCGGTGGGCGCGAAGATGACGTTGATGAAGAAGTTCTGCTTGCCCTTGATGGCCGCCGGCAAGGTCGTGGGCGAGGTGCTCACCGTGAACGCCGAGGCCCCGCTGAAGGTCACCGCGCTGATGTTCAGGTCGTCGGTGCCTCCGTTCTGAATGCGCAGCGGCTCGGGCACGCTGGTGCCGATGAAGGTGCCGCTGCCGAACTCCTGGGCGAACCCCAGGCTCGCCCGGTCGGGGCAGGCCTGCGGGCTCTTGGTGAAGGACTCTCCATCACAAACGACTGGCGCCTTCCCACAAGCCGCCAAACCCGAAAGAATCGCAATGGAGCTGATGCAGCCGACGATCAAAGATCGCTTCATGAAAGTCCTCAAAAGAAAGTGGTCAAACGCCGCATGAAACTACTTCATTGGGTACTGCTCGTCGCGATTGTCGGGTCGGGGTGCGGCAGCATTCAGGACCAGTTCATCGGAACGAGAATCGAAGACGACTGCTCGGGTGCGTGGAACGTCTGTGCCACCACGGTGGGTTGTTTCGTGGGTGATCGCAGCTACGTGGAAGGCCGTTTTCCCGGCAAGAACAAGCTGGCCATCAAGCTCTTCGAGCCGTCCGAAGTGAGCATCGGGTTGTTGCTCTTCGAGACCGCGGGTGCGGGTGAGCAGACCGTCATGAACTTCTTCGAGGAGAGCTGCAGCTCGCGCGTGCGCGTGGAAGTCACCGGCAAGACGCTGGTCGGCGAGAACGAGAAAATTGGCTGGGTCACGCGCAAGGCCGAGCTGTCGGGCACCGGCGATCACCTGATCGAGGTCGACTCCGATGCGCGCACCCGCTACCTGATGAAGATCGACGTCTTGCCGCTGCGCCTGCGCGACATCCAGTAGGGCGCTCACTTCTTGAGGCTCGCGACCAGCTTCTGGGCCACCCGGAACGAGTTGGCCGCGATGGTGAGCGTCAACGGTACGCCGCCACTGGTGGGCAAGAAGCTGCCGTCGACCACGTAGAGGTTCTTCACCACGTGGCTGCGGCAGTCGGCGTCGAGCACGCTGGTCGCGGCGTCCTTCCCGAAGCGGCAGGTGCCGCCTTGCAGAATGGTGGTCTCGCCCGCGGTGCCCACGCGATCGACCTTGTCGGGGTTCATCGCCTGCAGCACCTCTTCGCCTCGATCGACCAGGAACTTCGTCATGGTGAAGTCGAGCGGGTGGCGCTTGATGGTGATCGCCGCGACGGGCAGCCCGAACTTGTCCTTCACGTTCGCGTCGACGCCCACGTAGGTCGCGTCGTTCGAGAGGAACTCGCCGTAGATCTCGAACTCGAGCACGCGGCTGTCGCGGTACGTGCGCAGCTTGTCCTTGAGCGCCTTGCCGAACACGCCGTTCTCGCCCTTCTTCGCGATGCCCACGGCCGCGAAGATGGGGTTGGGGTGCGCCCACATGAAGCCCAGCGTGCCGCCTTTGCGGAAGCCGAACCGATCGTCGGGCATCACGTAGAAGTCCTGCAGGCTGCGGTTGACGAAGGGCATGTTCGCCGTGAGCCACGGCAGCTCTGCCCCGCGTTTGGCCACCGAGAAGGTCGCCTTCGACTGGCCGAAGCTCGAGAACAACAGGTTCTTGCCGACGAGCCCGTTGTCGTTGCCCAGCCCGTTGGGGAAGCGGCTCGACTTCGAGTTGAGCAGCAGGCGCGCGCTCTCGACCGCGGTGCAGGAAGAGACGATGACGCGGGCGGGCTGCTCCTGCTCAACGCCGTCGGCGTCGAGGTAGATGACGCTCTTGGCGAGGCCCTTCGCGTCGACCGTGATCTCCTTCGCCATGCACCTGGGGCGCAGCTCGACGTTGCCCGTCGCGATGGCCGCGGGAATGAGCGAGGCGGCGGTGCTGCTCTTGGCGCCGTGTTCACAGCCGTAGCTGCCGCACAGCGTGCAGTACACACACGCATCGCGGCCGCGGTACGGCCTGCTCAGAATGCCGCGCGCCGTGGGGATCGCGTGCCAGCCCAGCGACTTGGCCGCCTTGTCGATCTCTGCCGAGACGGGGTGTTCAGCCAACGGCGGGAGCGGATAGTTGCCGCTGCGCGGCTCGGCGAACGGGTGCGGCACCGCGTTGCCCGACACGCCCATCTCGGCTTCGGCCTTGTCGTAGAAAGGGGCGAGGTCTTTGTAGGTGATGGGCCAGTCGACGACGTTGCTGCCCTTGGGCGCGCCGAGCTCGGTCTTCTGGCGGAAGTCGA
>JBKJSE010000002.1:0-8792 GCA_046595925.1 Archangium sp.
CGGCCCTGCGTCACCGGGGCCCTGACGGCGAAGGCACCTGGGCCGCGGCGCCCGGCGTTCACCTCGCGCACCGCCGGTTGGCGATCATCGACCTCTCCCCCGCAGGTCACCAGCCGATGGTCTCGGCCTCGGGCCGGTTCGTCATCACCTTCAACGGTGAGGTCTACAACTTCGCCGAGCTCAAGGCCGCGCTCACCCACGAGGGTCACGCGCCTGCGTGGCGTGGTGGTTCGGACACCGAGGTGATGCTGGCGGCCATCGAAGCCTGGGGCCTCGAGCGCGCCCTCACCCGCTTCGTGGGCATGTTCGCCTTCGCGCTGTGGGACACCGTCGAGCGTCGGCTTCACCTCGTGCGCGATCGCATCGGCATCAAGCCGCTGTACTGGACGCAGACGCCGCACGGCCTCGCGTTCGGCTCTGAGCTCAAGCCGCTCCATCACTTCCCCGGGTTCGATCGCACCATCGATCGAGAAGCGCTCGCGGGCTTTCTGCGCGCGAACTGCGTGGTGGGCGAGCAGGCGATTTTTCGCGGCACGCACCGGCTCGCGCCCGGCACCTTCGCCACCTTCTCCGCGGCCAACGACGCCCCGACGCACACCCGCTACTGGGACGCGAAGGCCGTCGCGCGCGCCGGCCTCAGCCAGCAGTTCGACGGCTCGCTGCCCGAGGCCCTCGACGAGCTCGACCGCCTGCTGCGCGACGCGGTGCGGTTGCGCATGGTGGCCGACGTGCCGCTCGGCGCGTTCCTCTCGGGCGGCATCGACAGCTCGACGGTCGTCGCGCTCATGCAGGCGCAGAGCACCCGCCCGGTGCACACGTTCTCCATTCAAAACGAGCGGGCCGACTACGACGAAGGCCCCGCGGCCCGCGCCGTCGCGCGCCACCTCAACACGCACCACACCGCCTTCACGGTGACGGCGAAAGACGCGCTCGATCTCATTCCGTCGCTGCCGACCGTCTTCGATGAGCCGTTCGCCGACTCGTCGCAGATCCCCACGCTGCTGGTCTCGAAGCTGGCGCGGCGTGACGTCACGGTCGCGTTGTCGGGCGATGGTGGTGACGAGCTCTTCGCGGGCTACACGCGACACGTCTGGGCGCCTCGGCTGTGGGCGCTCGAGAAGCGCATGCCCGAGCCGATGCGGCGCGCCCTGGGAAACCTCATCACCGGCCGCTCACCCGACGCATGGGATGCGTTCTTTGCCAAAGGTCGCCCGCTCATTCCCGAGACGCGCATCGCCGGCATCCGCATGCACAAGGTGGCGGCCGCGCTCAACGCGCACAGCCCCGCGCAACTGCACCAGGAGCTCTCTTCGCACTGGCAACACCGCGACGCGCTGCTGCTCGACCCACCGCCCCCGCCCCGCGCCCCCGAAGCGCTGCTGGGTGAAGACGCCGAGGTCGCTGACGAGCTCATGCTGCGCGACCTCACCGGGTACCTGCCCGACGACATCCTCACCAAGGTCGATCGCGCGTCGATGGCCGTGGCCCTCGAGGCCCGTGAGCCGCTGCTCGATCACCGCCTCGTCGAGTTCGCGTGGCGGCTGCCCTTGAAGTGGAAGGTGCGCGGCACCGAGGGCAAGTGGCTGCTGCGGCAGTTGCTCGATCGCTACGTCCCCCGGAGCGCGCTCTCAGGGCCGAAGATGGGGTTCGGTGTACCCATCGGCGACTGGCTGCGCGGCCCCTTGCGAGGCTGGGCGGAAGAAATGCTCGATGAATCGCGGCTGCGCCAACAGGGACTGTTCGATGTCCAGGTGTTGCGCACGCGTTGGACTGAACATCTGGAAGGGCGGCGGCCGTGGGAATTTCATCTGTGGGACGTGTTGATGTTCCAGGCGTGGCTCGAGACGAATCGTTTGAGCTAAAACGATCCCGAGCGATGCGGGTTCTGTTCTTCACAGATGGGCCCGAGAGCCCCGGCAGCCGGTTTCGGTGCCTGCAGTTCTTCCCGCACCTCGAGGCGCGGGGAATTCACTGCGAGGCGCGCTTCGCCTACGACAGCCGCTACAACGACGTCTTCGAGCAACGCTGGGCACCGCTCTACAAGCTGAAGGGTCGGCTCGAGCGCGTAGGGCGCCTGCTCGCCGATGACGGCGCCGACGTGCTCTTCCTGCACAAGACCGCGCTGGCGCTCAGCGGCTGGCCCGAGTGGCTGCGCTCCCTGCGCAAGACACCGATGGTCTTCGACTTCGACGACGCCATCTACCTGGGCCCCGGAGGCCTCGCCGACCCGTTGCGCCGCCGCACCTTCGAGCGCGTCGCCGAGGTGGCCGACCACCTCGTCGCCGGCAATCGGTACCTGGTGGAAGTTGCCAATCATCGCGAGAAGACGACGCTCATTCCTTCGGTGATCGACACCGATAAATACGTGCCGGGCGGCCGGGCCACTGACGAGCTCGTCATCGGGTGGATGGGCACGGCCTCCAACCTGCCCTCGCTGCGCACGGCGTTGCCCTCACTGGTCGCGGCCATCGAGCAGCTTCCGCGCGCACGCCTGCGGCTGGTGAGCAACGCCGTGGTGCCCGAGTACGTGGGCCACCCGCGCGTGGAGCAATGGCGGTGGAACGAAGCGGGCGAGCTGCGCGCGCTGCAGAGCTTCGACATCGGCCTGATGCCGCTGGAAGACACGGCGCTGACCCGCGGCAAGTGCGGCTTCAAGATGATCCAGTACATGGCCGTGGGCGTGCCGGTGCTGGCGAGCGCGGTCGGTGCGAACCCCGACATCTTCGGTGACAGCCGCGCAGGCGCACTGGTGGCGCCGGGTGAAGACTGGGGCGCGGCCTTGCTGCGCCTGCTCGCCTCGAAGGACAGCCTTCCCCTCATCGGAGCTCGCGGCCGTGCCCACGCGGTGGAGCACTTCTCAGTCGCGTCAGTGGTGGATCGGTACGTCGAGCTGTTCCACCAGCTCGCCCCGCGCGCGGCTCAAGCGCCCTTCTTGTCGCCTTCGCCGTAATACCGGTAGGCGTAGCCGTAGTAGTAGTCGCCGTACTTGCTGCTCGCGAGGTCGACGTCGTTGAGCACCGCACCGTAGAGCGGGGCTTTCACGTCACGCAGCGCGCGCACGGTGCGCAGCGCCACGTCGCGGTTGGTCTTGCCGGCCTTGAGCACCACCACCACGCCATCGACCTGCGTCGCCAACACCACGGCGTCGGCCACCGCGCCCACGGGCGGGCTGTCGAGGATGATGCGGTCGAAGCGCTCACCGAGCTTGTCGAGGAGATCCGAGAACGCCTTGGTGTGCAGCAGCTCGGCCGGGTTCGGGGGAATCGGACCGCACGGCATCACGAACAGCCCCGGCACCTCGGTCGACTTGATCGCCTCGTCGAGCTTCTGCTCACCCAGAATGAGCGACGAGACGCCGACGTCGTTGGGAACGCCGAAGGCCTTGTGCACGCGGGGCCGGCGCATGTCCGTGTCGATGATCAACACGCGGTTGCCGCTCTGGGCCATCGCGATGCCGAGGTTGATGGTGGTGGTCGACTTGCCTTCTTGCGGACCGCTCGAGGTGACGAGCATTCGCTTGAACGGCTTGTCCGGCGACATGAAGAGCACGTTGGTGCGGATGCCGCGCATGCACTCCGCGATCATCGACTTGGGCTCGCGATGAATGTGCAGGTCGGGCGACGAACCTTCGACGGGCGGAATCGTGGGCACGAAGCCGAGGAAGGTGAGGCCCAGACGTTCTTCGATGTCGGCCTGGCTGCCTATCGACGAGTCGAGGAACTCGAGCAGCAGCGCGAGGCCGAGCCCCATCAGCAGGCCGCCCACCAGACCCATCAGCACCCCCTGCGGCACGTTCGGGCGAATCGGAGCGAGCATCGGGCGCGCGGCATCGAGCACGCGCACGTTCGAGGTACGCAGCAAACCGGAGAGCTCGATGTCCTTGAGGCGCTTGTAGACCGAGTCGTACTGCCGCTTGGCGCTGTCGGTGTCCTGCTTGAACTTGTCGAGCTCGAGCTTCTTCTTCTCGAGATCGAACGCCTCCGACCTCGCCACATCGAACATGGCGGAGAGGTTGTGCTCCTTCTCAGTCGCTTCCTTGAGCTCGGCTTCGGACGAGATGACGATGTTCGAGAGCTCGCGCTCGAACTCCTTCTCTGCGGCGGCGAGCTTCTCGCGCGCTTCCAGGAGCTTGGGGTGATCGTCGAGGTAGCGCGCCTGGAGGTCGGTGACCTCGTTGCGCATGGTGAAGACGCGATCTTTCAGCTTGCCGAGGTTGAGGTTCTCGCGCGCGGCCGGGAGCGCTTCTGCCCAGAGCCGATCCTCCGCGCCCTGGTTCTTCTGCACGCTGCGGATCGCGGCGACCCGCGCCTTGAGCCCCGCGATGCGCAGCTGCGCTTCGGTGAGCGCCTTGCTGGTCTCCTGCAGCTTCTGCGAGACCATGCTCGAGCGATCGTCGAGGGCCAGGATGTCCTGCTGTTTGCGGAACGTGTAGAGCGCCAGCTCGCTGGTGCGCGCTGCGTCGGAGAGGCTGTCGCGGCGCTCGTCGAGCCACTTCGAAGCGTTCTCGGTGAGCTTGAGCTTCTGCGACATCACCTCGTCGGCGTAGGCCTGCGCCACTTCGTTCGCGAGCAGCGCAGCGCGGTTGGGATCGCTGTCTTCGATCTTGATGAGCGAGACGCGCGATTCCTTCACCGGCTCGACCTTGATCTTCGCCTGCACCATCGAGATGACGTCGGCGCGCGCCATCAGTTCTTGGCGGCGCTTCGGGTCGGTCACCTTCGACAGGCCCAGGAACTCGGGGTCATTCGCGAGGCCCAGGCGCTCAACCACGCGCTGCGAGACGGCGCGGCTCTGAATGATCCGGTACTGGGTCTCGAGGTATTCCTTGTTTGCCCAGTAGTACGAGCCGGTGTCGTTGTTGACGTCCTGGATCTGCGTGTCGAGGAAGCGGGGCTCCTTCGAGTCGATGATCAGGCTGATCTGCGCTGCGAAGACCCGGGGCTGGCGCGTGGTGTAGAGCGTGGACGCGCCCAGCACGGCGGCAAACACCAGAAGAATCAGCCACTTCCGCCGCAGCAGAACGCGCAGGTAGTAGCGGAGGTCAACGCCCCCGGACACCACATCAGCTGCGTTGGAGTTGCCAGACACGCCTGAAGACTCAGTACCACCACGGGGCCCCAGAGTTCAATTTGCCGCCTGCTACAGGGGGGTGCCGCCCAGCGCGGCCTCGATGCGCCTGATTTGCGCTTCGCGGCTCTTCCCGCCGTCGGGTGTGTCGAGCGCACGGCCTCGCTGAATCTCGTCGAGGGCTGAGTGCAGGCTGCCCATGCGCTCGAAGAGATCCGCGAGCTGGTAGTGGAGATCAGCCCGCACCGGCTCGATGCGGGAAGCGGTCTGCAGCGCGTCGAGTGCGCGGGGGAACTTCTCGTCAGAGAGCCAGAGCTGCGCCTCTCGCTGGAAAACAGCAGAGCGAAGGGCAGACGTGCCCGCGAAGGGGCGCAAGCGCTGCAGCACGTCGCGCGCTGCGTTGTTCTGCTTGAGGGACGCGAGGAGATCCGCGAGGCGGAAACCCAGGCCCACGTCTTGCGGCTCGCGGTTGAGCGCCCCCTCGAGCTCGGCGACCGCCTCTTCGCTGCGGCCGAGCTTCATCAAGAGGTCAGCGCGCGCGCCCGAGAGCTCAGCCCGTGACCGCACCCCGGCAGGCAGCGCATCGAGCGCCCGCAGGGCCTCGGCCGGATCGCCCCGTGCAGCGTCGTGCCTCACCACCAGCAATGCGGCTTCTTCACCCACCGCGGCGCTCGGCGGAAAATCGAGCGCGGCCTGGAGCAGCTTGCGCGCATCGGCCGGCCGGCCCCGCTTCATCAACACGTCCCACGCGAGCTCGAGGTGGCCGGGGCGATCGAGCAGCACGCGGCCCCAGTCACCCTCTTTCTCTGCCAACGAAAGACCAAGCTCGAGCGTATTGGGATCGCCGTAGAGCCACGCCAACTTGAGCTCAGCCAGGGCCTGCATCGGAGCGTGCAGTCGAAGCAGGGCACGCGCCGCGGCGACGTGACCTCGGGCGTCACTGGGCCGCAAGAAGAGCAACCGATTGACCCACGCCAACGCCTCACGTGGATCCGAGCGGCCAGAGACGTCGGCGGCGAGCTGCGCGTAGAGCACCCAGTCCGCCGGGTGGCGGTTGATCAACCCAAGCCCCAGCGCGCGAACGTCGGCCGATGGGCGCTTCTCGCCAATCGCATCTGCCAACTTCGCTTCGGCCGCGAGGTGATGCGGCATGCCCAGGCCCACCGCGAAGAAGGCGAGCGCGCTCACTGCAGCGGCGATGAACATGCCCTTGGCGCGCACCGCCTGGCGCCCGCGCTCCTCGTCGAGCGACGCGAGCGAGCCGAGCACGATGGCGGCGGCTGCCGGCAGCACGTTGAGCTCGAGCGAGAAGTCGAACACGTCGTGCACCACCAGCCCGATGAGGCCGAGGAACGCCGTGCGCTCGAGGGCCGATCCGCGAACGCGTCGCCACAAGAGCCACGAAGACCAGGCCGCGATGGCCCCGAGCAGCAGCGCCCCGGGCACGCCGAGATCGGAGACCACCTGCATCACGATGTTCTCGGGGTGCGTGAAGGTCACCGTGAGGTCGTGATCGTGAAAGCGCGAGAAGCCCAGCTCGAACGCGCCCACGCCCATGCCCAGCCAGGGAAACTGGGCGATGCCGCTCGTCAGCATCGGCCACAACGCGATCTTCGTGGCGCTGAACTTTTCGACGGAGGTCAGTGAGTCGGCGCGCTCGATCAGATCGTCGAAGGCGAGCAGGCCCGCTCCGAGAATGGTGCCACCGATCAACACCCACGGGAGCACGCGCCGCACGCTCCCCGCCTTCGAAGCCAGGGCCGCCGCGCCCACGAGGAGCCACGTGAAGATGAAGCTCGCCGCGCCACCGCGAGAGTACGAGAGGAAGACCGCCACGCCGCAGGTCGCAGCGCACATGCCCCAACCCAGCGCCTCGTCACGCGTCGGGCTGTCGAGCGCGAGCCCCAACGCCACCGTGCCCCCCAGCAGCAGCCACGCCGCGAGGTGATTGGTGTTCCCGAACGGCGTGATGAACGGAACGTTGCCGCCGAAGTGCACGAAGCCGAACAACGCGTCGAGGCCCGCGAGCAGGTGCACGAAGCCGCACACCGCCGTGAGCGTGACGCTCAACGCGAGCACCTTGAAGAGCCGCCGCCGCACGCCCACCACCCGGCTCAGCTCGGTGGCCACGAAGAGCAACATGCCCAGCGAGACGGCGCGGCCCAGGCCCCGCAACGTCGAGGGCACGTCCATCGTCGCCGGGCGCCACTGCGTCAGGCCGAGCGGAACGAGGGTGTACTCGCGCAGCTCCGCCGCGGGCGAGCTGAGGATGGCCAGCATTGCAGGCGGCAGGGGGATGAGCTGAACCATCGCGATCATCGCGACCAGCGCGGGCAACAGGAGCACGGGGTGCCAGCCCCAGCGCCGGTGATTCTTCGCAGCGCCCGCGCACCACGCGATGGAGGCCCCGGACCCCAGTGCCGCCAGCACCCAGAGCGACCAATCGGGCGCGCCGCCCAGGCTCAAGGGCAACGCGACGAACGACAGCGCGAGGAAGACCTCGGCAGTAATCCACCATCGGCTGACGTCTGAGTTCGCCATTTTCAGGAACGCGCGCGGAGCTGCCTGGCGAAACGAAGTGCTCCGTCGAAGGCGTGGCGCAGTCCAGCACGAGGCGAATCGACGAGCCAGAGCCGCAACGCGAAGCCCCCGATTCTGTGCGAGGACCACTGGGCCGATTCCACCCGGGCCGGAGAGAACACGCGGGCGTGCCCCCGCTTGCGCCAGCCCTGCAGCTCGAACGCCGCCGCGGCCACGGCTGGGAGCTGCACCTCGAGCGCGGTTTCCAGCAGCCACAAGGACGCCCCCACCGCGGAAGCGAACCGGACCTTCCGGGCATCGCGTGCCATGCGGGCCCAGTCGAGGCCGGGCTCGCGCAGCAGGTAGCGCTGCAGATCGACGAGCCACGAGATGCGCAGGAAGGAGTGGTTGGCCGCGTGCGTCGCCAGGTAGATGAACTCGTCCTCGGGCGAGAGCAGGAACACCTTGCGGCCTTCGACTTCAGAGGCGCGATAGCGGCTGCGGAGCGCGCCGTCGTCGAAGACGTTGCCACCGAACCCCGAGAAGAGCCGGAAGTGCACCTCGACCAGCGCGCCCGGCTTCGAGAACGAGAGGTGATGGTGTTCTTCGAAGACGTCGTCGAGCGAGGCGTCGCGTTGCTCGGTGAGCTCAAGCCGCTTCATCGCTGCGCGGGCGCGGGGCAGCTCGTCGACCGTCACCAACACGTCGACGTCGCTCGAGGGCCGCGCGAGCGGTTGCTCTGGGTACAGCCGCAGCGCCAACGCGTAGCCCTTGAGCAGCGCAGGCGTGATGCCCTCGGCCGCCAACGCGTCGAGCACCGCCAGGGTGAGCCGCTTGTGCTTGAGCCCGTGCGCCACCTGCCCACGCGCGTCGGTGGTCAGCCTCCCCCATGCGGCGGGGGGTAGAAGGGCTGCCCCGCCCTCTTCCGCCAGCGCATCCGCTACCATGGCCGAAAGCCCATGGCGGGCGGCGTGTTCCACCAGGGCGCCGGCATCGAGCTTGGCCACCCGCGCCTGCAACTGGTCCCTGCGTGCTGGCAGTAATGCCAACACTTCGAATAGGGGAGCCCTGTCGGGAGACTCAGCGCGGACCATGGAAGACTTCATCTTTGCACCCATCGTGCTCATGGTCGGCCTCGGCGTTCACGTCGCGATCCTGCGTCGGCATTCCGTCGCCGAAGCCAAGGTCCTGAACGCGGCCTTCGC
>JBKJSE010000034.1:0-7701 GCA_046595925.1 Archangium sp.
CTCGGCCGGCGGCTACACCAGCCTGCTGCTCGTCGGCGCGAAGCCCGATTTTTCTCGCTGGGCTGGCTACTGCGCGCGGCACTCCGACGACGCGGTGTTCTGCAAGACGCCGCCTCCGAACCTCACGCTGGCTGAGACGCCCACCTCTGACCCGCGGATCCGCGCCGCCTTCGTGATGGCCCCGCTGGGCCTCTTCTTCGGCCCGCGATCGTTGAGCCCGATTAGGACTCCGGTCTCCGTCGTCGTGGCTGAGAAGGACTCAGTGCTGCTGCCGGCTGAGAACGCCGAGCTGGTTCGTGCGGGTCTGCCGTCGATCTCCGCGTTCACCGAGATCCCGGGCGCCGATCACTACGTCTTCCTCGCGCCCTGTGATGGCGAGGCGAAGCTGTGTGCGGATCCCCCGGGGGTGAACCGGCGGGCGGTGCACCAGCAGGTCAACGCCTCGGCCGTGACGTTCTTCGAGGCGAGCCTCCAATAGCGTCGCCCTCGAGGCCCCTCACCCGGTCCTTTGGACCGACCTCTCCCCGCTTCGCAGGGCGAGGTTGAACATCACGCCTTGATGACGGGGAACTCTCCGGTGGCGCGCCGCTTGTCCACCTGCTCGAGGTGTTCGATGTCCTGGCGAATGCGCACCCACTCGCTCGGAGGAATGGCGAGGAACGTCTCCACCGCCTTCGGGTCGAACTGCGATCCCGCCAGGCGGCCGATCTCCGTGATCGCCACCTCGAGCGTGCTGCCCTTGCGGTACGGGCGATCGCTGCAGATCGCATCCATCGTGTCGGCGATGCAGAACAGGCGCGCCCCGATGGTGATCTCTTCGCCCTTGAGGCCACGCGGGTAGCCCTGGCCGTTCCACTTTTCCTGGTGCTGAAAGACGATGTCTGCCGCGGGCTGCAGATACGGAATGTTCGCCAGCATGCGGTAGCCCTGCTCGGGGTGCTTCTTCATCTCCACCCACTCCTCCGGAGTGAGCGGGCCCGGCTTGAGCAGGATCGCGTCGCGCACGCCGATCTTCCCGATGTCGTGCAACAGCGCGCCCTGTTCGATCTGCACCAGCTGCTCACCGCTGATCCCCATCGCCTCTGCGATGCGCCGGGTGAAACGCGCCACCCGCCACGAGTGCCACTGGGTCTCTGTGTCGCGGTAATCGAGCGCGCGAATCATGCCCTCGAGCAGACCCGTGGTGCGTTCGGTGACCTGCTGTTCCAGCGTGGCGTTGAGCGCGGTCAGCTGCGCGTTGCGCTCGTTCACCTCGCGGGTCAGCCGTTTGTTGTCCTGAATGAGCCGGTGGTAGTCGACCGCCTGGGTGATGGCCGAACGCAGCTCGTTGAGCCCCCACGGCTTGCCCAGCAGCTTGAAGACTTCCCCTTCGTTGACCGCCTTCATCGCCACCTTGAAGTCGTTGGCGGCGGTGATCAGCAGGCGCACCGCTTCGGGTCGGGTGGCGCGCAGGGCGTGCAGCAGCTCGACCCCCGACATGTGCGGCATCATGAAGTCGGTGATGATCAGATCGAAGGCCGTCTCCTTCGCCGCCTCACGCGGGTCGGTGTGGGAGATCACCTCGAACCCCATCGACTTCACCACCTTGGTGAGCGCCTCGGTGATCGAGGGATCGTCGTCGACCACCAGAAAACGCTCGACCGGGGGGGGGCTCTTCGGTGCAGACATGAGGTCGCAGGACCATAGCGGCAGTTCCCTTTCGGTACGGGTGCGATGAATGCACACATGGGGTTCCGAGCGGGAGAGGGGGGAAAAGTTCTCGCCGGACGGATCTGCTCGCGTACCATTTCGACATCTATGGCGAGAGCTGGACCCGCAGGGGGCGCGCGGAACGAGAAGAAGTCAGAAGGTGTGACTGATGGTCGCGTGCCCGTGGTCGTGATGGGGCTTGGGTTCATCGGGCAAGAGATCGCCCGAGCCGCGCTTCAATCAGAAGAACTCGAGTTGATCGGCGCGGTCGACAAGTCACCGTCGCTCGCCGGTAAGAAGCTCACCGACGTGCTGGGCCTGCCCGCAGGCACCTTCAAGATCAGCTCGACGCTGGCGCAAGCCGTCGGTCGCAGACAGGGCGTGGTGTTGTTGCACGCGACTGGCTCGAAGCTCCCCGCGGTGACCGACCAGGTGCTCGAGGCGCTCGCGCTGGGCATGCACGTGGTCAGCACCTGCGAAGAGCTCTCCTTCCCCTGGTTCAATCACGCCGCGCTCGCCGACAAGATCGATCGCGCCGCGCAGAAGGCGGGCACCACGGTGCTGGGTACGGGCATCAACCCGGGCTTCGTGATGGATCGCCTGGTCTCCACGCTGGGCCAGCTGTGCGGCCCCATTCGCCACGCCAGGGTTTCGCGCGTGGTCGACGCGCGCAAGCGCAGACCAGGCCTGCAGCGCAAGGTCGGAGCAGGCCTCACCGAAGACGAGTTCTTCGCGCTGGTCGACAAGGATCTCGTCGGTCACGTCGGCCTCGTCGAGTCGGCCGCGCTGTGTGCGCTCGGCCTGGGCATCGACTGCGACGACTACGAAGAAGAGCTGACGCCGGTCTTCGCGGAAGAAGAGATCACCGGCGGCGCCTTCCCCGTGAAGAAGGGTCGGGTGGCCGGCATTCACCAGGTCGCCATTGGCCTGGCTGATGGCCAGGAACGCGTGCGCCTTGAGCTCACCATCGCCGTCGGAGCTGATGAGCCGGGCGACTTCATCGAGCTCGACGCCGATCCCCCGGTGCGCATGTCGATCCCCGGTGGGTTGTCTGGCGATCGCGCGACCGCCAACCTCGTCGTCAATGCCGCGCCGCGGGTGTCCGCCGCCCAGCCCGGCCTGCTCACCGTCCTGGAGTTGCCCGCAGCCCGTTGAATTTTCGTTTCTCAGGAGTGCACCGACCGATGCTCGATCGCAACGCCGTGGGACGCACGACGCCGCCAACGCTGTGTGAAGTCGAGAAGGGCGCCATTCGCCGGTTCGCCGAGAGCCTGGGCGATTACAACCCGAGCTACTTCGACGCTGAGTACGCGCGGGCGTCGGGTTTTCCCGGCATCGTGGTGCCGCCCTCGTTTCCGCTCGCGTTCACCGCGAGCATCGATCTGCGCGAGCTGCTCGGCGTGCCGGGCAAGCACCTGCTGCTGGCAGAGTGGACCGTCGAGTACGAGCGCCCCGTCATCGCCGGAGATCGCCTGCTGATGACCAGCCGGGTGATCGAGGTCGGCGAGCGCCCCAGCCCCGCGGGCCGCGTGGAAGTGGCCGTGATCGAAGATGAAGGCCGCGACGAGAGTGGCCACCTGGTCTTGAAGGTGCGCCGCACCTACGTCGTGCGCACCACGAGGGAGAGCTGATGCCGCCCCGCAAGCTGTACTTCGAGAACATCCGCATCGGCGACGAGCTGCCGGCGATGGCCAAGACGCCCATCGATCGCGTGCAGCTGGCCCGCTATGCCGGTGCGACGGGTGACTTCAACCCGGTGCACGTCGACGAGCTGGCCGCGCGTGGTTTCGGCATGCCGTCAGTGGTCGCTCCGAACACCATCGGCATGGGCTTTCTGGGGCAGCTCGTGGGCGACTGGGCTCGCGGCGCGCACGTGAAACGTTTGTCGTGCCGCTTTTCTCGCATGCTGTGGCCGGGTGACACGCTGGTCTGCAAAGGCCGCGTCGCCGATCGCCACGGGCAGGACGGGAAGTATTTCCTCGAGCTCGATGTGTGGGCCGAGAACCAGACCGGTGGCCTGGTCATTCGCGGCAACGTGACGCTCAAGGTCTTCTATTCGGTGGAAGACGAGAACCGGTTCCGCATGGGCCAACCGCCGCTCATCGTGAACGTGCCCCGCGAGTCGATTCGCAACGCGCCCGCCCCGACGCCTGCACTGGTCGTGAAGGGCAAGAAGCCCAGCAAGCCCGTGAAGGTTGTGAGGCCCGCGAAGAAGGCGAAGCCCGCCAAGCCAGCGCCCAAGGCGAAGAAGAAGAAGAAGTAGCCGCGCGATCCCGGCTTTCCATGCCCAGTTCTGGCTACGTGCGCGGGCATGCCCGTCGGTCGCGATCTGCCAAATCACTGAAACTTATGGCGAATATGCGATTGTCAACGCACTGCGTCGTACCCCGTTGACTTCGAAATCAAGGTTCGTCGAGTATGCGACGCGCCACGTCATTACGTGAGCGTTCGTCCTTTTCAGGGAGCTGTTCATGTCTGTTGGAATCAATCGGTACAAGGCTGACCTTCGCGAGATGTTCTTCGTGCTCTTCGAGCAGTACCCGTTCAGCGCAGTCGCCGGAAAAGGCCACTACGCCGACTGGGACGAGGAGACGGCGAAGGCCGTGGTGAAGGAGGCCTACCGGTTTTCCACTGAAGTGCTCGGGCCGCTCAACGCGTCGGGCGACAAAGAAGGCTGCAAGGTCGTCGATGGCCGGGTGATCACGCCGAAGGGCTTCAAGGAAGCCTGGAAGAAGCTCTTCGAGGCCGGCATCAAGCAGATCTCCGTGCCCAAAGAGTTCGGCGGCCAGGAAGCGCCCACCGCGCTGTACGCAATCGTCGAAGAGATCACGAGCGGCTCGAACACGGCCTTCGGCATGTACCCCGGCCTTGCGGGCGGCGCGGCTGAGGTCATCGCGCAGTTCGGCACCGAGCCGCAGAAGAAGCTCTACGCCGAGCCCATGTTCAACGGCACCTTCGGCGGCACCATGTGCCTCACCGAGCCGCACGCGGGGTCCGACGTGGGCAGCGCCAGCAGCAAGGCCTTCAAGCAGCCCGACGGCACGTACAAGATCACCGGCAACAAGATCTACATTTCCGGCGGCGATCACGACATGGCCGACAACGTGGTGCACCTCGTGCTCGCGCGCGTCGAGAACGCACCGCAGGGCACCAAGGGCCTCTCGCTCTTCATCGTTCCCCGCGTGCGCGTGAAGGCCGACGGCACGCCCGGTGAGTTCAACGACGTCACCGTGGCCGGCATCGAGCACAAGATGGGCATCAACGGCTCGGCCACCTGCTCGCTCAACTTCGGCGAGAACGGCAACTGCATCGGCGAGCTCGTCGGCACCGTCGAGAACCAGGGCATGCCGCAGATGTTCCGCATGATGAACGGCGCGCGCATCGGCGTCGGCATTCAGGGCGTGGCCGTCGCGGGCAGCGCGTATCTGAACGCGCTCGAGTACGCGAAGGATCGCAAGCAGGGCTCGCACTTCACGCAGTGGAAGGACCCCAAGGCGCCGCGCGTCTCGATCATTGAGCACCCCGACGTGCGCCGCATGCTGCTCGAGCTCAAGGCGACCACCGAAGGGCTGCGCTCGCTGGTGGTCAAGCTCGCTTCGCATCGCGACCAGTGGCAGGTGCTCGCGGGCCAGGACGACGAGGCGGCCGCCTACCACATGGGCCAGGTCGATCTGCTCACCCCGCTGGTGAAGGCCTTCAGCAGCGACGAAGCGTTCCGTCTCTGCGCGGTCGCCCAGCAGGTCTACGGCGGCGCCGGCTTCCTCAAAGATTGGCCCGTCGAGCAGTACACGCGCGACGCGAAGATCTTCAGCATCTACGAAGGCACCAACCACATTCAGGCGATGGATCTGGTGGCCCGCAAGCTCGGCCAGAACGGCGGGGCGAACTTCCAGGCGTTCATCTCTGATCTGGCGAACTTCGTGGAAGCCAACAAGGACCACGCGGTGTTCGGCAAAGAGGTGCAGTACCTCTCTGCCGCGTCCGAAGCCGTGATGGGCGTCGCGATGAACATGATGGGCTGGTCGCAGGCCGGGAAGATCGATCTCGTGCCGCTGGTGGCCAACCGCTTCCTGCTCATGATGTCGCAGCTGGCGGTCTCGTACGTGCTGCTCGACGCCGGCGTGAAGGCTGAAGCGGCGCTCGCCAGGCTCCCTGCTGAGCATGTGGATCGCTCGTTCTACGAGGGCAAGAGGTACTCGGCGCTCTGGTACGCACGCAACGTGCTGCCGCAGGCCAAGCACCATGCCGAGATCGCGCTGCTCGAGGACGAGACGCCGATGAAGATCTCCGACGAGGCGTACGGCCACAACTGATATCGATTGGGCATGCTGCAGGACTTCGCTCACGCCGCACCCCGCATCGTCCTGCTGTTCGCCGCCATCGTCTTTCCGGTGCTGTTCTTCATCACCGCGCCCTATGGCCGCCACGAGCGGCCGGGGTGGGGGCCGACGCTGCCCGCGAAGTTGTCGTGGGTGGTGATGGAATCGGTCTCGTTCTTCGTCTTCGCCGCGTTGTGGGTGATGAACCCGCAATTCGGGACGCCGGTGGTGATGCTGCTGGGGGCCGCGTGGCTCGTGCACTACGGGCAGCGCACCTTCGTGTTCTCGCTGCTGATGCGCGACGCGAAGCGGCAGCCGCTGCTCACCATGTCGATGGCCATCGTCTTCAATGCCTTCAACGCGGGGGGCAACGCGCTCTCGCTGAATGATCGCGCGATCGATCTTCCGCTCGTTGGTGGGTTGGTGATCTTCCTGGCCGGCATGCTGGTGAACCTGCACGCCGATCACGTGCTGCGCTCGCTGCGGAAGCCCGGTGAGAGCGGGTACAAGATCCCGCATGGTGGGCTGTACGCCGTCGTCAGCTCGCCCAATTACCTGGGGGAGATCCTCGAGTGGGTGGGCTTCGCGATCGCTGCCCAGACGCTCGCGGGGTGGGCGTTCGCGGCGTTCACGTTCGCCAACCTGGCGCCGCGCGCGTTGTCGAATCACCGCTGGTATCGGCAGAAGTTCGCCGACTACCCCTCGCAGCGCCGCGCGCTGATACCGTTTCTGTGGTGAAGCGTTTGCTCAAGCTGCTGCTGGTCACGGTGGGCAGTTGTTACCTCGCCCTGTGCGTCATGCTCTTCGTGGTGCAGCGCAAGCTCATCTTTCCTGCGCCCGTCGAGCTGTTCAAAGTCAGCGATGGAATGCAGCGGGTCGACGTCCCGAGCGCGACGTTCTTTCTCTGGAAGAACGTGCCGGGCGATGGACCCGTGGTGGTGCACTTTCACGGCAACGGCGAGCAGGTCGGCTACCTCGGGTGGCTCGCGCAGGCCTGGGCAAAACGAGGCGCTTCGTTCGTCGCGGTCGAGTACCCGGGCTATCCCGGTACGGAAGGCGCGCCGTCTGAAGAGGCGATCGTCAGTGCGAGTGAAGCGGCGCTCCAGCACCTGAGCGGCGTGTTGAAGGTCGACCGAGCTCGGTTGGTGCTCGAGGGGCAGAGCATCGGTACGGGCGTGGCGGTCGAGCTGGCGGCACGCGGGTGGGGCACGAAGCTGGTGTTGATCTCTCCGTACACCACGCTGCCTGACGTCGCGGCGAAGGCGTTTTGGTGGGTGCCCGTGAGGTTGCTGCTGCGGGATCGCTTCGATTCGGCTTCGAAGGCGCCGGGGTTGAAGGTGCCCACGTTGATCGTTCACGGCACTCGTGACGAGGTGGTTCCCTTCGAGTTGGGCGAGGCGCTGTCGAAGCTGATTGCAGGCGCGAAGTTCGTCGCGGTCGACGGTGCGCATCACAACGACGTGCTCGACCAAGAAGCGGTGCTGGCGGCGATCTTCGAGTTTGTTGCTCTGCCTTGACCTGGTGAAATAGGGCAGCCACCGGTCCCCCCGAGCGCGGTCGAGGGAATCCCTGACCTCCGCTCCTTAAGGAACAGCACCGTTCCCCCCGAGCGAAGTCGAGGGGTCACCTGCCGCGCGGCGCAGAGGTGGCATCTCGACTGCGCTCGATGCGAACGGTGGGTCTGTTCCTTCGG
>JBKJSE010000222.1:0-31281 GCA_046595925.1 Archangium sp.
CCCGAGCAAGGAACCAGCTTCGCTGGCGATTTCGACCGAAGGAACACACCGGTCCTCCCGAGCGGAGTCGAGGGAGTACTTCTGCCTCGCGCGGCAGGTCACCCCTCGACTTCGCTCCTAAGGAACAGCACGTCCCGTTCGCCCCGAGCGAAGTCGAGGGGTCACCTGCCGCGCGGCGCAGAGGTGGCATCTCGACTGCGCTCGACGCGAACGGTGGGTCTGTTCCTTCGGACGAAATCGCCTGCGAAGCTGGTTCCTTGCTCGGGAGGAACGGTGTTCGCTCGTAACACCTCCCGAAGGGAGAGGGAGCACATCAGCGGCCGGTGCGCTTGCGGGCCTTGTCGCGCGCCGCGGACAACGCGTCCTGCATCGTCGGTGCGCTGGGCTTCGCCGGGGGAAGCGGAGCGTCTGGCGGCTTCGTTGCCAAGACCGCCGACACTGGCGTCAACGCAGGCGCTGCGACCACGGGGCGAGCTCGCTTGCGCAACCGCGGCCCCGAGAGGAACCGGCGCACGAACACCTCGCTGACCAACAGCAACACGCACAACGCGAGGATCGCCGGAGCGAGTGGAATCGCGGCCTCTGATTCCACCGCGTCTTTGAACAGCCCGACCATGGCGATGCGAATGATCCCGCCGCCCGCTTTGGCGACCGCCGACAACAGGTCCTTGCCTTCACTGACCGGCGCAGGCTCGAACTCGGGGGCCCACGGCAAGGTGACGGGCGGCGCGCGGAAGAGCCGATCACCCAACCGCACCACCGGGTGCCACGTGCCGCTGCCAGGCAACACGAAGTGCGCGCCCACCCGATCTTCGTCTTCCCAGCGCATGGGCAGCTCGAGCGGCTTCTGCTTCGCGTCACCCGACAACAAAACCAACGTCGGCGTACCGGTCGGGGGCGGCGCGAGCGGATCGAAGTCGAGCGTGACGTGGAGATCGCTGCCCGTGAGCTGAGCCCGCGCCACCGCGTCGAGCTGCAGGGCCAGCGGCGGCATGGTCCACCGCACCAGCTGGGTGATGAGCGCGCGTTGCCCGCTCCACTGGCGGAACTCACCGGTGAACGGCCCGTCGACCTCGGCCATCAACGCGCCCACCCGGCCCGCACCGCGCGGCCACATGCTGAGCAGCGGCGCGTCGTTGTTGTCGGTGGTGCGCAGCCCCACGCTGGCCAGCGGCTTCAAGTACGTCAGGTTGTAGCCACCCACCATCGGAGCGTCGGCGACCGGCAGCTTGCCCAGCTGCGCGAGATCAGGCCCCAGCTTGCAGGCGGTCTTCTCCTCCACGAAGGTCGAGCGCGCGACCGCGATCGTCTCCTGGCTGAAGATGCGCGGCAGGCTCAAGACGTCTTCCGCGAAGTAGATGCGCCCGTTGCCGCGGCGAGCGACCTCCTCGAGCAGCTTGGCGTCGGAGTCGGACCGCGAGCCCATGCCGATGACCGAGATGGTGACCTTCTCGCCCACCAGGTCCCCGATGGTCTTCACGTAGTCATCGGGCTCTACCGAGTCGGAGGCGTCGGAGAAGAGCAACACGTGCCGCGTCTCTTTGCTCGACGTGAGGATCTGCTTCTTCGCCGCGCGCAGGCCGACGCCGACGTAGATGCCACCGCCGCCGGAAAAGCCCCTGGCCACCTTGTCGAGGGGCAGCCCGCCGGCGACGGGGCTCATCGGGAAAATCTGGTGCGTCTCGGTGTCGACCATCGCCACCGACGCCTCGTCGCGCGGGTTGAGCAACTGCAGCGCGCCGACGACGCCTTCGGCTGCGAGCTCCATCTTGGTGCGGCCATCGGGCACGCGCGCGCCCATCGAGCAGCTGCAGTCCATGATGATGGCCATCGCGATGGCGGCCTTGCGCTGCTCTTCACGGACCTCGAGCGAGACGGGGAGCAGATCTTCGACCGGCGACTTTCGATAGCCGCCTTCACCGAAGCTGTGTTTGCCGCCCGTCATGACCAGGCCGCCGCCGGCCTCCTTCACGAACTGCGCGAGCACGTGAAGCCCGTCCTCACTGAGCCTTCCTGCTTCGACGTCTTCGAGCACGACGGCGCCCACGCCTTCGAGCTGCTCCATCGTGAGCGGCGCCGGCGCTCGCACGTCGAGCACGAAGTTCGCGTCCTGGAGCGCCCTGGCGAGGGTGCCTTTCGGCTTGTCGGTGAAGAGCAGCACGCGCGGAGGGCCTTCGACGCGCACCACGGCGCGGCCGAGGTCGTTCTCGACCACGCCGTCGTCAGCGGTGTCGGCGCGCAGCTCGTACGAAGCGAGGCCCGGCGCATCGACCAGATCGCGGAAGGTGAGCACCGTCGCGCCCACGGGCAGCGCTCGCTCGGTCTTCACCAACGGGCGGCCGTTGCGCAGCAGCGTGAGCTTCGTCTTCGCAGGCGAGGTGGCCTTCAGTGTGGCGGTGAGAAGAAAGGGCTCCTTCGCGGCGACGGTGGGAGGCACCACGAGCGAGGTGACCGCGACGTCCATCGAGACCTCTTCGCGGCCCACGAAGCGCACGTCGACGGGGATGCCGCGAGAGGTCAGCCGGCGGGCGGCGGCGCGCGCATCGAGACCGGTCGCGCGGCCATCGGAGAGCACCAGGACGCGGCCACTTCGTTCCGAAGGAATGAGCTCGGCGGCAGCGTCGAGGGCGGAAGAGAGGTTGCTCGCTTCTCCGTCGATGGCGGCGTTGAAGCCGGGGAAGCGGCCGTCGGTGGAGAGCGGCATCTCGATGCGAGGATCTCGGCCGAACGAGATGACGCCGAGGCGATCGCCCGGGCGGCGCTGCGGCTCGAGCAGGCGGATCAGCTCTTCTGCGCTCGCTTCACCGCGGGGCGGCATCGAACGCGATCGGTCGACGATCACCACCACGTCACTGCCGGCGCTGCGAAGACGGAGCTCGGGCCGGGCGAGCGCGAGCACGAGCAGCGACACCAGCGCCACGCGCAGCCACATCGGCGGGCCGTGGATGCGCGCGGTGAAGTAGAGAAACAGCCCGAGCGGCAGGAGCAAGAGCAGTGCTTGCGGAGCGACGAGGTTCATCGCATCACCCGACCTGCCGAATGGAGAACCCCACCGGTCACCCCGAGCCCAGCCGAGGGGGCACTTTCCACGCGAAGCAGAGGGACTCCCTGGACTCCGCTCCTAACGAACAGCACCGCCGTTCCCCCCGAGAGGGTTGGCCGAAATAGGAACTGAGAACCCCACCGGTCTCCCCGAGCCCAGTCGAGGGGGCACTTGCCGCGCGCCGCAGAGGTGGGTCTGTTCCTTCGGACGAAATCGCCGGCGAAGCCAGTACCCCTGCTCGGGAGGACCGGTGTGCGCTCCTGATTTCGATCACCCTTGCACCCGCTCACGTGGTCGCCTCTTTCCGTCGCGGCGCAGCGGTCAGCCAGAAGTCGAGCAACACCAACGCGAGCACCATCAGAATCGGCCACCACGGCCGGGGATGCGCGGTCGCGAACGAAGCGAACGTCTGCGGCCTCTCCGGAATCACTTCCCACGCGCCGCGGGTGCGCAGATCAGACTCGCGCGGATCGAGCGGCAGCACCACCAACGCATCGAAGGGCTCGCCATCTTTCTCGAGCTTCCACCGACCCGAAGCGTTGAGCGGCGGCAAGGTGAGCACCCCGCTGCCGATCACCGGGCGTGACTGACCATCGGGCGCGATCAGCTCCCAGGTCGAGCCGGGGCTGGCGACCAGCGGCGTGTCTTCGCCCAGCATCAGGTGCTTGCGCGGAAAGCCGGGCGTGGAGAGCCGGCTCTGCCGCACCAGGTTGCTGAGCAGCACCGGCCAGGCGACCGTGCGCTGAACGTTGCTGCGGCCGACGTCGAGGTTGAGGTGCACCGCGCCGTCTTCTTCTTCACTGATCAACACCACGTCACCCGCGCTCATCAGCACGCGCCCGGGCGGATTCTCGCCGGCAGTCCACACCACGCCGCCGAGCTGCACGTCGTCGAGCAGCGTGTTGCCCTTCTGCGCGAAGAACGGCCCCACGAAAGACTTGAGCGGCGCCTTCGCACCGAGCGTCACGCCCGCCGTGCTTCCGGGAGGACCGAAGGTGAGCAACGACGGCGCGGTCACCTTCACGCCTGGCGCGACCGAAAGAAACCGCCGCAGCGCCTGCTGACCCGCCGCATCGATGCCCTCGACCAGACTCACCGTCACGTCGGCCAGTGGAGAAGGCAGCAACGTGAGCAGACCATCTTCACCAAGCGCGTCATCAGGCAGCTTCACGGTGATGGGCTGCGAGGTCTTGAAGCCCACGCGCAGCACCGCGGTGCCGGAAGGTTGGAGCTTCACCTGCTGCTCCTGCGGCGCGTCGTCAGCCGCCTCGAAGCGCACCTCGACGTTCACGGGCACGTCGCTGAAGTTCCCCACGCGCACGGTGACCTGCGCCTTGCCGTCTTCATCGCGTCGCTGGGCAGAGAGGAACGCGACGTTGCTCGCCTGCTTGCCGACCGAGTGCGCTTCGATCTGCGAAGGAAGGGCGACGGCCTCACCGACCGGCCCGTCGGTGAGCAAGAAGATGCGGTGTTCACCCGAGCCAGACAGCTCGCGCGCCAGGGTCAACGCGGGCGTGATGTCGTGTGCTGGCTGAGCGGGTGTCCACCGTTCGAGCGCAGAGAGGGCGCGCTCACGGTCAAGCTGAGGGCCTGCGATCAACGTGGGCTTGACGCCGGTCTCGATGATCGTGAGCACGCCGGCGTTCTCCTGCCGGGCGATTCGGGCGATCTCGGTCTTCGCCCGTTCGGTCGCGGTGCTGCCGTCGACGCGCGCGTTCATCGAGAGGCTGCCGTCGAGAATGATCACCACGTGCTGCTGGTTCGCGGCCTGGCCGCACCGCACGTCAGACAGAAAGAGCGCCGCGAAGAGCACCGCGAGGATCTCGAGCGCGAGTGAGCTCTCACGCGAAAAGCGGTTGAGCCTGGGGCCCGCTTCGGCGCGTTGATCAGGCGTGCGCCAGAGAAACAGCGCCGAGACGGTGCGGGGTGGCTGACGGCGGCGCAGGAAGTAGGCTGCGACCAGCGCCGGAACCGCCGCGAGCGCGAGCAGGCCCAGGGGGAACCCGAAGGTCATGCGAGCTCCACGAGTTCATTGAGCTCACGCCGCGCCAGCGCATCGAGGGTGAACTCGGCCGAGGCCTGGCTCCAGCTCGCTCGCACGCGCCGTGCCGCGCCTTGCCAGAGCGAGACGTGCGCGCGCAGCCGGGCCAGATACTGATCGACCACGCCGGGCGTGAGGATGCGCTCGAGCACTTCACCTGATTCCGAATCGGTGAGGCGCGCACCTGCACCACCAGAAGGGTCGAGGTCTTCCGGGTCGAGCACCTGCACCAACGCGAGGCCTGAAGCACCTCTTGCGAGACGTTCGGCGAACGGCTCTGGCGGCGACTCGAACAGGAAGTCGCTGATGACCACGCGCAACCCACACGGGCGCAGCGGCGGTGCACGGCGCAGCGCGGCGTCGAAGGGCTCACGTCCGTCGAACTCCAGCGCCTCGAGCATCGCGCGCGTGGCTGGGCCGCCTGCTTTGCGCACGGTGCTGCCTGTGGCGATCACCACCGGGTCCATTCCACCGCGGCGGGCGAGCGTGCAGACCCACGCAGCCACTTCCCTCACGCGCGCTGCCTTTTCTTCGGAGATGGCGATGGAAGCAGAGCCGTCGACCAGCACTTCGACGCGCGGGCTCACTTCGTCCTGGCGAATGCGCAGGTAGAGCTCGCCCGTGCGCGCGACGGCGTTCCAGTCGATCTGCCGCAGATCGTCACCGGGCTGGTACTGCCTGAAGTCGTGCAGCTCGAGGCTGCTGCCCACCGACGACGCGCGCACCTCGCCCAGCTTGCCGCGGTGAGGGCCGCGCGGGAGACGCAGCGAACAGCCAGCGGCCGCGCGCTCCACCACGCCTTGATCGAGCCTGACCGTCATGAGGAGCGCACCTCGTCACGCCAGTGCAGCACCGCCGCGGCGAGGACGACGGCCATCGACGTGGCAGCGCCCAACAGCACGATGCCTGACTCGAGCTCGGAACCGGATCGGTCGACGAAGTTGAGCAACCCCACCAGCGGGTTGAGCACGTTCATCACCTTCCCGTTGGGCCGCCCCTCGAACACGATGGAGAGCGCCATCGAAGCAGCGACGCCCACCACGATCGAGATGATGAAGCCGACACGGCTGGCCACCGGCTCGGACAACTGGCGCAGCGGCGTGAGCCGGCCCAGCAGCACCCCCAGTGAGAGGTAGAGCGCGGGGTAAGCAAAGGCAGCCAGGGTGCCGCGGAACGCGCGCTCGTTCGAGCCCTCGTCGCTCGACATCGAGAAGTCGCCGATGAATACGCTCCACATCACCGCCGAGAGGAAGAGCATGCCCAGCGCGAGCCAGAAGCTGCGGGTGGCGCCCGGCTTGAGCCAGGAGCCCGTGGCCGCCTGGCGAGGCCAACCATCGGCCTCGGAGATGCAGAACGCGCCGGCGATGGTGAAGAAGAAGCTGGTGATCACCTGCCCCGCCACAGCGTCTCTGGGCCGGCCCTTTTCGAGCACGAAGACCACCAACCCGAAGGCCAGCGCCAGCAAGCCGACGACGACGTAGGCGATGCGAGGGCCCCGCGATGCGGCCTCGGAAGGCAGCGCGAGTCCGGCCGCGGCGCTCTCGAGCATCAGCCAGGTCACCGCCCAGCTGAAGAGCACCCCGGCGATGGCGACGTTGCGGAAGGCGTCGTCGGTGACCAGGCGGCTGCCCTTCCCGGCGATGATCCATGCGGAGCCGATGCCGATCATCGTGCCCAGGCCCAACAGGCCGAGCACCACGAAGTGCGCGATCGTTCGGCCGAGCTTGCTCTGCGCCTGCGTGGCGATGGCCACTCCGACCGACGTGAGCAGCGCGCTCCAGCCCGCGGCGAGGACCAACGCGGCCACCACCTGCACGATGTCGATGCCGTTGAGGAAGTAGCTGAACAACACGAACGGCGCGCACGCCGAGCCGAACAGCAGGCCCTGCGACATCGCGCTGACCCACTTGCCGCGAATGATGCTGCTGGCGCCGAGGCCGGTGAGCGTGAGCAACACCCAGGTCTCGTCCTCGAGCTCACGCACCATCGAACGGAAGGCCACGAAGGGAATGACGAAGAACGTCACGGCCCCCAGCGCGGTCAGATAGCCGCCGAAGAATTCCTTTCCGAAGGCAGTGCCTGCCGCTTCAGTCGCCTGCGCGACCGCCACCAGCGCCATCGACAAACACACCACCAGCAACGAGCCGAAGAAGAGGGCGAAGACCTTCGCGCGGAGGCCCTGGCGGACCTCCTTGACCACGATGGGCCCGACCGATTCCACGAAGCGTTCGCTGGCGGAGAGGGCGGTCACGCCAACCACTCGGTGTCGCGTGACCGCAGCGAGAAGAAGGCGGAGAACCCGAGGCCGACGGCGATGCCCCACACCAGCAGCACCAACGGCATCGCGTCGTGAGCCTGGCGCTCGATGTTGATGAGGCCGACGACGGGGTTGAGCGCGTTGAGGAACAGGTCGTCAGCGTCTGAGACGATCTCGCCGATGAGCGGCGGCACGCCCGTCATCAGCACCACCAGCCCCAGGAACACGAGCCGGATCATCGCGGGCGTCTGCCATGGCGGGTGCGGAATCCACCGGGCGACCACCACGGGCAACGAGAGCATCAGCAACGCGAAGGCGGGCGCGGCGATCAGCACCAGCATCGCGCCCATCGGCAGCTTGCCTTCACCCAGCGCCAGCCCGGTGAAGGCGAGCGCCATCGACATCAACAAGGAGATCACCAGCACGAAGCCGCGCAACCCGCCGGGCTTGAGCAGCGAGTAGCGGCCACCGGTGACCCAGTGCACCCTGGCCATGCCATCGCGATCGCTCGCCACGAACAGGCCGACCAGCGCGGCGTACACCGAGAGCGTCACGCTGCCGGCCGTGAGCACTTCAGCCTCACCGCTGATGGACCAGCCCCACAGAAACAGCAGGGCCGCGCCGATGAACTGAATCGCGTACACGAAGCGCGCACCCCGCGCGTAGTCCTCGGTGGCGAGCGACAGGCGCGCCGCGGCCGACTCGAACAAGAGCAGCCCGGTGGTGACCATGCCGAACAACACCGCGAACGAGGTGAGCCAGAACGCGGCCGACGAGGTCACCTTCTGCGCGAACTCGCCGATGAGCACCGCGCCGGTGATGCCGAAGCCCAGGCCCTGCAGCAGCACGCCGAGCAACACGAAGTGGAGCAGCGAGCGCACCAGCCTCGACTCTGCCAACGTGGCGAGGCTGACCGACACCGAGACCAGGAAGATCTGGTACCCCATCGAGACCACCACGCCGACCATGATGGTGGGCAGGTCGATGCCGTTGAGGAAGTACGAGAAGAGCAGGAACGGCGTGGCGGCCGAGGCGTAGAGCACGCCCTGCAGCACCGAGCTGCCGAGCTTGCCTGCGAGAATGCGGCGCGGCCCGATGCCGGTGAGCGTGAGCAGCACCCAGGTCTCGTCTTCGGCTTCGCGCGCCATCGAGCGGTACGCGGCGTAGGGAATCACGAAGAACTGCACGAAGCCCAAGCACACGAAGTACGCGATGAAGGTCGCCTGGCCCGCCTTGTCGGCGATGCCGTCGCTCGCCGCGAACGCGAAGAGCGAGATGAACAGACAGGCCACCAACATCAACGAGAAGAAGATCCAGAACACGCGGGTGCGCAGGCCCTGGCGGACCTCCTTCACCACGATGGGGTTGATGCGATCAGCGAGCTGCTCGCCGAAACGATCGAAGGCGTCGGGCTCGCGCGGTCTCTGCGCGCTGTCGGCCTGGGTGCTCACTGCACCCTGCCCTTCGTGACCGACATGAACGCGTCTTCCAGATCGTGTTCGCGCGCGCGGAAGCTGGTCACGGGGATCTCTGCGTTGACCAGCACCTTGAGCACGCGCACGCTCGCCTCTTCCACCCAGCCCGAAGCGGGCGTCTCCCCCACGGCGAGCGCGAGGCGGAAGCGCACGGCGTTGTTGAGCACCGAGACGTTGGTCACCAGTGGTTGCTCGAGCAGGAGCCGCTCGGTCTTCTTGCCGATTTCATTCAGCGGCGCGCCGGGGCCCGCCCACAAGGTGAGCTCGACCTCGCTGAAGGCCGCCGCATTCGAGGTGCGAGAGAGCACTTCCTGCACGGTGCCGGTGGCGAGCAGGTGACCCTGCTCGATGATCGCGCAGGTGTCACAGATCTCGGAGAGCTCGGTGAGGATGTGGCTCGAGATCAGCACCGCCTTGCCTTGAGAGGCGAGCGCGCGGAGCAGCTCACGCAGCTCGATGCGCGCGCGCGGATCGAGGCCATCTGCGGGCTCGTCGAGAATGAGCAGCTTGGGATCGTGGAGCAACGTGCGACCGAGCGCCACGCGCTGCTTCATGCCCTTCGACAGCTCAGAGGTGAGCTTGTCCTTGAGCGGCATGAGGCCCGTGAAGTCCATCACCGAGTCGACGCGTGCCTTCCGCTCGTTGCCTCGCAGCCGGTACGCGCGCGCGAAGAAGTCGAGGAACTCGAAGACGGTCATGTCGTCATAGGTGCCGTAGCGATCGGGCATGTAGCCGAGCAGCGGGCGCGCTTGATCGGGCCTCGCCACCAACGACTTCCCATCGAGCAGCACCTCGCCGCTGGTGGGTACGTCGAGCGTGGCGATGATGCGCATCGTGGTCGACTTGCCCGCGCCGTTGGGGCCGATGAACCCCAGGATGGTGCCGGCCGGCAGCGAGAAGGTGATGTCGTCGACCGCCTTGAGCGCGCCGTAGTAGCGGGTCAGGCCCTTCACTTCGAGCAACGCGCTCATTCTTCGAACTCCCCTCGCACCCAGTGCTCTGCGTCATTCAAGGTGGCGGAGATACCGCCGGTGGGCACGAGCGAAGCGCCGGTGATCCTCGCGAGGAACTCGTGGTGCTGCAGGGCACGGCTCCCCACCGTGTCCGTGACGTCGGTGCTGAAGCGGCTGGCGGCGATGCTGCCGGCGTAGGTCAGCGTGTTGCCCGCAACCAGCGCTTCTTCGCCGCCGTCTCGAATGGGACCGCCGGTGAAGAAGCGGCCATCGACGTTGACCACCACGCGCTCGACGCGCACGCCGAGCGCGTTCTGGGCGATCCACGCCTCTCCCTTCCTCTTCACCACCACGCGGGCGCGCGTGGGCTCGACCGAGATGAAGCCCCACTCGCGGTAAGTGCGTGACGGAACGAAGTCACCGCCCAGGCTCAGACCGTCTTTCCACGAGAGATCGGCCACGTACTTGTCGCGGCGATCTTCGAACGGCGCGACGAGCACGGTGGAAGGCCCGAGCGTCGCCTTCGAAGGAGCGAGGTTGGCGTAATACGCGGTGACGCCGTGGGTGATGGCGCGGTGCTGCTGACTGTCGAGCAGCGTGAAGCCGTACGACGAGGTGTGGACGGTGAAGCCGTCGGCGATGACCGAGTACGCGATGATCAACGCGCAGGTGACTATCGCGGTACCGGGAATGGTGACCAGCAACGCCGCGGGCCCACGACGGCGAGCGACCCACACGCTGCCGGGACCGATCGCCAGCGTGAAGAGCGTGATGATGAGCAGGAAGCGGCCCAGCGGGGCGGTGGCCTGCGGCAGCAGCAGCTCTTTCTTCGCGTCGGAGTTGCGCCGCTCGTACTCAGGCAGCGCACCATGCGGACTGACCGGCATGGTGTCGCGGAAGACGTCGAGGTCTGCGGTGGGAGGACCGGTGGTGACGAGCAGCTTGCCGAAGCCGTAGCGCGAGGTGCCGGGACGAATGGCCTTGAGCAACGGGAAGATCGCCGCGCTGCGCACCACGCCGCCGACCAGCAGGTGACCGCCGGTCGCGACGTAGGCCTCGAGAGCGCGGCGCTGCGACTCCTCGAGCGTGTCGAGGATGGCGCTGTCGGGCACCACGATCGCGTCGTAGCCGAGGTACGAAGCGAGCTCGCCGGGCGCTTCCGCGGGGGGAATGGCGTGCACCTGCACGTTCGCGCCTGAGTAGCGCGGGGCCTTGCCGACGAACTTCTCGAACTGCTCGGGCCGCGAGATGGTGAGCACCACGCGCTGCGGCTCGTAGGTGGCCTGAAAGTACATCGAGGCGTTGGCGTCTTCCGAGATGCCGGGCCCATCGGCGCGCACCGTGCCGTACCGCATCTCGCTGGGCACCGGCACGTTGACCGTGCGGCGTTCACCCGCGTTGACCTCGACGCTGCGAGTCACCGAGTGCATGCCGCCTGCGATCGAGCTGCGAATGGAGAGCGTCACCACCTGGTTGGGGCCCGACGTGTTGTCGATGAAGAAGCGCACCGGAAAGCTGCCGGCGCGGGGAGAAGGCGCGTTCGACTCGACCGAGACCTTGGTGCGGCCGCCCGCGACGTCGATGCGGCTGACCTGCGCGACTTGATAATCGAGCAGCGAGACCACGCCGCTCGTGGGGTCTTCGTCAGATTCGGGAGCGGGCACGGCAACAGGCGTGGCGACGTCGGCGGCCAGGTCGTCCGTCTCGACGTCGCCCGTCACGTCCTGCGTCACCGCGAGCATCACGGCGAGCAGAAGACTCTCAACCACGAGGCACCTCAGGCACGGCAGCGAGCAACTGTTCGGCCACGTTCTCCGCGCTCACCCGCTCGAGGCCCGCTTCGTACGAGAGCACGAGACGGTGATTGAGCACTGCGCTGGCCATGTCCTTGACCTCATCGAAGCCGACGTTGGGTTTGCCCCGGGCGAGCGCCCAGGCGCGGGAGGAAGCCGCGAGGGCGAGCGCCGCGCGCGGTGAAGCGCCGTAGCGCACGAAGCGCTTGACTGAATCGGGCGCGCTCGCGCTGCTGGGGTGCGTGGCCTCGACCAGCCGTCCGATGAACTCGGCGACCGGCATGGGGAGGTGAACGCGATCGACCAGCGCGAACAAGGTGGCGAGCCCCGGGCCGTCGATCACCGCCGAGAGCTGCGGAGGCTGGCCGCGGAAACGCGAGGTGAGAATGGTGGCCATCGTCTTCGCGCCGACCGGCGGCACGATGACGCGGAACATGAAGCGGTCGAGCTGCGCTTCGGGCAGCGGGTAGGTGCCTTCGAGCTCGATGGGGTTCTGCGTGGCGAGCACGAAGAACGGCGCAGGCAGCTGGTGCGTGGTGCCGAGCACGGTGACGCTGCGCTCCTGCATGGCCTCGAGCAGCGCGGACTGCGTCTTGGGCGAGCTGCGGTTGATCTCGTCGGCGAGCACGACCGACGCGAAGAGCGGGCCGGCGCGGAAGGTGAAGGCGCGCGATTCTGAGTCGATGACGTAGGTGCCGGTGATGTCGCCGGGCAGCAGGTCGGGCGTGAACTGAATGCGCTTGAAAGGCAGGTCCATCAGGCGCGCGAGGCCCTTGCAGAGCTCGGTCTTACCCAGACCCGGCAGACCTTCGAGGAGCAGGTGACCGCGCGCGAGGATCGCGGTGGTGACGCGGTCGACGACCGAGGTCTGATCGATCATGACCTGGTTGAGCCCAGACTTGAGCTTGGCGATCGCCTCGCCTGCGGCCTGGACTTCCTGCGGCGTGAGCAGCTGATCCGACACGTGGACTCCCCTCGAACTACTTTGAATCGAAGTACCGCTGAACGAGCGCGCGGTTGCGGGGCCTCATGGCCCCTTCGTCGTAACCGGCCGCTTGATCGCCCGTGGCGCTCGTGCCGGTTCCGGTGCTGATGGTGCCGTCTGGGTTCGTCTTCGGGTTCGAGCCGCGCAGGCCGAAGAGCTCTTCGCCTTCGCCGCCGTTGCCCTCGGGCAGCGCTTCGTACTTGAGGCGATCGGGATCCATCTCGGCGTTGCCTCCGAAGACGAGCTCCTGGGCCTCACCGCCGCCGCGACCGACGTCACCTTCTTCCATGTTGCGCGAGGCGTGTTGGCGGTCGTCGCCGCCGGTCTGGCCTTTGCCTTTCCCTTCGCCCTGACCTTCGCCCTTCCCCTCGCCTTCTCCTTTGCCTTCGCCCTTGCCCGGGCTCTTGCCGGAAGACGGCTTCTTCGCCTGGGGGGAATTGCCCTTGCTGAACTGCTTGGAGAGCTGGTCCTGCCGCTGCGCGAGCGCCTTGCGGAGCTCGTTCACCTGCTTGCTGGTGGGTCCGCTCTTACCGGGGCTTTGACCTTCTTTGCCCTGCTGGCCTTCTTTGCCCTGCTCCCCTTCTTCTTTGCCCTGCTCCCCTTCTTTGCCCTGCTCCCCCTCTTTGCCCTGCTCCCCTTCTTTGCCCTGCTCCCCTTCTTTGCCCTGCTGACCTTCTTTGCCTTCGCCTTCTTTGCCTTCGCCCAGTGCCTGCTTCATCGCCTGCTCGCCGGAGTTGGCCTGACCGTCGGACAGATCCATCAACGCCTGTTCGAGCTCATCGCGTTCGCGCTTCTCCGATTCGCCGGACTGCGCGTTCGCCATCGCGTTCTCGAGATTCTTCGCGGCGTTCTCGGCGCGCTCGAGTTCACGGGAAGCTTCGGCGGCCTGCTTGTCCACCTGCTGCTCCAGCGTGTCGGCAGCCTCCCAGTCCGCGGCGTCAAACGAATTGTCCGCGAGTTCTTCCTGAAGGCGTTGCAGCTCGGCGAGCGCAGCCTGCTCAGCGGGTTCTTCCTTCGCGATCGCCTCCATCTTCTCGGCGAGCTCTTCCACGCGCGTCGCAGCCGCCGCGTTCGGGGGAATGAGCACGCTCTGCGCTTGCGGCACGATCATCCCGACGAGCAGGAAGCAGAACGCGAGGCCGATCAGCGAAGCGGGCCTGCGCAGCTGAATCTCGGGGAGCGGAATCGCCTTGATCTGTTGATTGAGGCCGAGCTCCCACTCACCCACGGGCATCTCGAGCCGGGTGAGGAGAAGGCCGCCTGCGTCTGCCTGGCGATCCGCGATCACCGCGGCGCGCGCCTGGCTCACGCCCTGATTGCGAACCAGCAACCAGGTCACGAACGCACCCAGCGCCACCGCGAGGGGGCCGACGATGAAGAGGCCCTTCTGCACGAAGATGCGCCAGACGACGAACGCGGTGATGGCGACCCAGATTGGAGCCACCGAGGCTTTGAGCAGCACCTCGAGGTTCAAGTGCCGACGCACGCGCGAGATGCGTGCTTCGACCGCTTGTCTCCGTCGTTCTTCCCCGGCGGCCATTGCGTTGAGCAGCCTAACTCGCGAGCGGGGGCAACCCTTCCCCTTTCTGGCGGGAAGCCGAGGTCGGAACCGAACCGTCGTCTTCGGGGTCTGAGCGGTCGCAGCACCGCTTCGTGAGGGTTGAACACCCGCCATGGTGCGCGCGTGCTGACCGACTCCCTGCCTCGCCCTGGAGACATCGCTCGCGTGCGTCACCGGCAGTATCTGGTCGACGAGGTCCAGGCAGCGAGCGGCGTGCGCGACACGAACACGCTCGTGCGACTGACGTGTCTTGACGACGATGCGCAGGGCAGACCCCTCTCGGTGCTTTGGGCGCTCAGTCGGGTGCCGAAGCGTGAACATCTGCTCACGCTTCGTCGATTTCCTGCGATGAACGTCTGATGACCCCGACCGAACTCGAGCAGAAGGTGCGCGAGCTGCGCGCCCAGTCGTACTCCCCCAAACAGATCGCACGGACGCTCGGTGTCAGGCCCGCCGAAGTGGCCGAGCTGGTGCGCACCATCGCCGCGCAGAGCGCCTCCGAAGCCCCCGAGCCCGCGCTGATCGGTTGCTGGCTGAGTGCGGGTTGGAGCTCCGGTCTGAGCTGGGTCGGCCATGAAGACTGGCGCGAGGTGGTCCCGGTCATCGAGGGCTCCGGCGGCCTCGTGAGCGTGCTCGTCGCCCGCGAGGAGCGGGGCTCTCGCGTGTCGATCTGCACCTGGCTGCTCGACGTCTATTGCCTGGGCGCCAAGCGCGTCTCGGGGCCTGGCGTGAAGCGCGACTTCGAGTTGGCCCTGCTCCGCCAGCGGCTCTATGCCCCTCACGTGGGAACGCCCGTGCAAGCGCCCCTCGAGCTCGTCCAACATCTCGTCTTCGGGGCAGTGGAGTACGCGCGCGGCCTGGGCTTCGAGCCCGATCCCGACTTCGAGCGATGCCGCTCAGCCCTGGGCGCGTTCGAAGGCCCCAGCGCCTTCAGCTTCGGAAAAGACGGGAAGCCGTTCTTCGTCGAGGGCCCGCATGACGACGGTGCACGCGTGATCCAGACGCTGCGCAGCACCGTTGGCCAGGGCAACTTCGACTTCCTGACGGCCACCGACCAGCTCCGGTAGATCCCTCCGACGGTCAACCTGAACAAATAGCCAGTCCAGGGCAAAGCGTTCGACATTGGGATCGTGGGCTGGCTAGGTTTCACGGATCGTGGCGAGGAAACTGAAGAGCCCTCCTATCGTGGAGGCGTTGATCGAATTCCGGGCGACTTTTGACCGCACGTTGGCGCTGGACGATCTCGCCTCGATGAGGGACGCGCTCGGCGCGTCCTACAAACACACAGGCGCCCAGCGCGAGTGGACCGGGCGCATCGACCTTGGCGCCAGCGGAGCAGCAAGCAGCGGAGACCTTCGTGACGTGGGCTTTTTGCTGACCACTGAAGACAAGCGCCGAGCCGTCCAGCTGCGTATCGATGGCCTGAGATTCAGTCGGCTCAACTCCTACGACGGCTGGGAATCTTTCAGAGACGAAGCGCGCGCCCTTTGGTCCCAGTACCGCGGCCTGACCAATCCCAATGGCCTCGAGCGGATCGGTGTGCGCTTCATCAACCGCATCCCCATTCCCCCCATCGCCAACCTCAAGCACTACCTCAAGACCGGGCCAGAGATCGCCAGCTCGCTCGAGCAAAACCTGAGCAACCTCTTCATGCGGGTGGTCGTGCCAGTCGATGCGAAGACACGGGTCGTAGTGACCGAGCTCATCGATGAACGCCAGACGCCTTCTTCAGTGGTCCTCGACATTGATGCGATCGGTACAGGTCCGCTTGAAGTCGACGACTCCGCCGTCTGGGCTGAGGCCGACCGACTCCGAGACATCAAGAACCGATTTTTCTTCGAAAGCGTGACGGACAAGGTCATCGAATTGGGCGGAGGATTCGTGTGATGGCACAGGCATTCAAAGAAGGATCGATTGAACACTCGAGGATGCTGGATTGGCCCCGGGCAGCGGTCTCCGTTCGCGCTGATTCGATGCACGCTGTCGTCGAGCACTACTCGGCAGCCGCAAGTCGCGTGGTGTGGACGAAGCAACATCTGTTTGACCAACTGACGCTCGAGTGGCGTGAGGGCACCATGCTCCTCTCCTCGCTGAGCGACATCGTGGCCCACCCTTCGTATCAGCGGATCATCGGCATGGGGCAGGACGCACTTCCGTACATTCTCGACGAGCTCAGGCGTGCGCCAGATCACTGGCACTGGGCGCTGGTTTCGATCACGGGAGAAAATCCAGTGCACGCCGAATCGAGCGGCGACCTCGAGAAGATGCGACAAGCTTGGCTGGGCTGGGCCTCATCGAAATCCGATGTCTTGCGCGGGTAATTCCGGTGAAGCGTCTTTTGAAGAACTTTCCCGACCTCGAGGCGACCGGGGGGAAACTGACGAGCCCCCAAACGCCGGCCTACAATTGCATTGCCTGGGCGGCCGGTGATCAGACGCGCTGGTGGTGGCCGTTCCCAGGCGGCTATTGGCCGCCCTCTGTTCCGGCAACCCTCGAGCTCGCCTCATTCGTTCAGGCCTTTGCCACTGTCGGCTATGCGCCTTGTGCGGATGGCAGCATCGAGATCGGCTTCGAAAAAGTCGCTCTCTATTGGCTCAATGGAAAGCCGACCCATGCCGCTCGCCAATTGCCCAGCGGTGCATGGACCAGCAAGCTGGGCCGGGACGTCGACATCGAGCATCACGTGGCGCAAGGCGTTTGCGGTCCTGCCTACGGGGTCGTGGCGACGTTCCTGAGGCGAAGCCGCAAGAACACCTGAGGGTGAACTCCATCTGGGGTCTGAGAAGCAAGCGGGAGTTGATCGAAGCGCTGCACCTGAAGTCCTGCAAATTGCCCCCCGACACGGTCAACGATCTCCAGTTTCGAAAGCGCCAGGAATGGGGCGTCGGTCACGGTTTGGCGGTCGAGGTCGATGCCTCGACACGACCGGTCACCCAGGGTGGCCACCACGTGGATTCCCCGCGTGAAGGTGCTCCCGGTCGAGGCGCGCGAGCTGCCCGACGTCGTGGTCGAGATGGAGCTGCTCGCGGTTTAATTTCCGACGGGACCATTGGCCCTTCGGCCCGCCCTTCCCGGAGATTCTCAGCTTCGTGCTGGCGGCGGGCATCTTCGCCAGTCTTCACGCCAAGTGCGTGGTGGTCGATCACCAGTTCGTCTTCATATGGGACGCATGATCGACAGGGCCTGAACACCGCAGCACGCGGCGCATTTCGCGGGGCCCCTCACCTTCCCCTGACTCCCAACGCTGACGCAAAATCGACCCGTCAGCTCGACCTCAACGGGAGAGCGAGATAGAGGCGCGAGGCCCTCTGGGCTAAACGCACGGATCGTGCGACGCGCTTTGGCTCTGGTCCTGCTGCTGGCGGTGTCCGCGTTCGCGCAGACGCCCCCCAAGATGCCCACGCTGATCAAGCAGGTCGAGCCGGTCTTCCCCGTTTCACTCGCCGACGCGGGCGTGGGAGGCGTGGTGGTGATGGAGATCGACATCGGCGCTGACGGCAAGGTGATGGAAGTCAAAGTCATCGGGAGCGCCGGGCCTGAGTTCGACGAGGCCGCGATCGCCGCGGCCAAGCAGCTCGAGTTCACGCCCGCTGAGTTCGACGGCGTGCCCACGCCCGTGCGCATTCAGTACAGCAGCCAGTTCGTCGTTCAGCAGCAGCAGGTCGAGGTGCCCGTGGTGACGGACGCCGGAGTTCCGGTGGTGAACCTGAAGGGCCGCCTCACAGCCGCCGGCACGCGCGAGCCGATTCCCGCCGCGACGGTCTCGGCGGGCGAGCTGACGACGGAGACCGACGCCGAAGGTGCCTTCGAGTTCACCGACGTGCCGGTGGGCTCGGTGGAGGTGAAGGTCACCGTGCCGCTGTTCGAGCGCTACACCGCGACCGAAGAGATCCGCGCGGGCGAGCGCACCGAGGTCCGCTACGTGCTGCGCTCGACCGGAGATCCGAACGTCACGGTGGTGCGCGGAAATCGAGATCGCCGCGAAGCCTCACAGGTCAAGCTCACCCAGAGCGAGTTCCGCATGGTCGCGGGCGCTCGCAACGACGCCTTCAAGGTGGTGCAGAACCTGCCCGGCGTGGCGCGTTCACCGTTCGGCGGCGCAGCGCTGGTGGTGCGAGGCAGCAAGGCGTGGGACTCGCGCATCTACGTCGACGAGATCCAGATTCCCCAGCTGTTCCACTTCGCCGGCCTCAACGCGACGTTCAACTCGGCGACCGTCGAGAGCATCTCGTTTCAGCCGGGCAACTTCGGCGTCGACTACGGCCGCAGCATCGGCGGTCTCATTCAGGCCGAGGTGAAGACGCCTTCGAAGAAGGGCGTTCACGGCGCCCTCGACGTGAACTTCTTCGACATCTCGGCGAACATCGAAGCGCCCCTCACCGACACCTGGAGCGTGAGCGCGGCCGGTCGCTTCGGCCTCGCGCAGCTCACCGTACCGTTCGCGGTCAAGAGCTTCGTACCGGCGAACCTGCAGAACGCGCTGGGCTTCGCGCGGGCGCCGCAGTTCTGGGACTACCAGGTGCGGGCCGAGCGCAAGGTGGCCAACAGCCGCAACCGCTTCTTCGTGATGATCTTCGGCTCGTCGGATCAGTGGGCCTTCTTGCGGCCCAACCCCTTCCTCGACAACGACGTGGAAGGCAATCGGGGCGCCGCGGGCAACTCGCAGCTCTACAACCGCCTGGTGGTGGGCGTCGATCAGAAGCTCAGCGAGCGCGTGACGTTCACCTCGCGCAACTCCATCGGCTTCGACATCAGCGAGCAGCAGGGCGCCACCACAGAGATATTTTTCCGCGCCACTCAGGTGCCCATTCAGCTGCGTGAGCGTTTCCGCATCGACATTCCAGAGGTGAAGCTGGTGCTCGGTGCGGGGCTCGACGCGTTGATCACCCCCGCGTTCCTCGACGCGCAGCAGCCGCCTCCGTTCAGCGCGAACCAGCTGCCCGACCCCTACGTCACGCGCCGGTTGATCGCGCAGACCGAGCAGCGCACGTACCTCGAGCCCGGCATGTTCGTCGACGCCACGTGGACGCCCTTCGAGTCGGTGCAGGTGCGCGGTGGTCTGCGGCTCGACGGCGAGCTGACTACGATGAAGAAGGCGTGGGTCAACCCGCGGCTCTCTGCGCGGTGGTCGATCATTCCGCAGTTCACGCTCAAGGGCGGCGCGGCGATGTACCAGCAGCCCCCTGATTACCGCACGGGCCAGCTCTCGCCGGTCTTCGGAAACCCCGACCTGCTCCCCGAAGGGGCGTGGCACTTCATGGTCGGCGCTGAGGCGAAGCTATTCGACCTCTTCGAGCTCGACGTGCAGGGCTACTACAAGCCGCTCTTCAACCAGGCGCGCCAGACGCTCGCGAACGGACAAGGCAGCGACATCGCCATCGCCGGCAATGAGACGCGCTTCACCAGCAAGGGTTACGGGCGCGCGTACGGTGGTGAGGTGCTCTTGCGCGTGCGCCCCACCCGCTACTTCGTCGGCTGGGTGGCCTACAGCCTCACCCGCTTCGAGCGCGACTACTTCGGCGGTGTGCAGTTCGCGCCCGGCCCGCTCGATCAACCGCACAACCTGGTGGCGGTGGCGAGCTTCAAGCTGCCGTGGGATTTGAGTCTGGGGCTGCGGTTCCGCTACTCGTCGGGCCCGTTGGTCACGCCGGTGCTCGGTTCGCTCTTCGATACGAACGGCAACTACACGGTGCCGCTGCCGGGCTTGCCGTGGAGCGAGCGCCTCCCCGACTTCTTCCAGCTCGATGCGCGCGTCGACAAACGCTTCGTCTTCGATTCGTGGACCTTCGTCGTGTACCTCGACGTGCAGAACGTCACGAACCAGGCGAACCCCGAGGCGTACTTCTACAACCACAACTACACGCAGTCGGCCTACGTGACGGGCATTCCGATTCTGCCCACGCTGGGCCTGAGAGGAGAGTGGTGATGCGCGCTCACCTGTCGTTGGCGTTGGTGCTCACGTCGTCGTGCGGAGCGCAGTTCACGCCCGAGACGCTGGTCGATTCATTGCGCATTCTGTCGATCGTCTCTGATCCGCCCGAGGTCGCGCCCGGCCAGCCGAGCAACGTGAGCGTGCTCTTCGGCGACCCCACGCGGGTGGGCCAACCGAGCACCATCATCTGGGTGGGCTGCGAGCCTGATCCGCAAGACCTCAACCGCAGCGCGTGTAACGACGCTTCGATTCTGGTGAAGCCCACGTTGATCACCGAGTACCCGGAAGGGCTCAAGCTGCTCGGCTTCGGCTCGAAGAACACGGCGACGTACTCGTCGTCGGCCACCGTGTTCGACGTGCTCGCCCCCGAAGACGGCGTTCGTCAGAACGGCAGCGTGGGCCAGGTGATGGCGATCGTGATCGCGGAAGAGGTGAACCTGTCGGCGATGGGTGACGAGCTGACCAACGTGTTCCGCCGCATCGAGAACAAGGAGACGCCCGCGGCGATCGGCCTGACCCGCATCGTGGTGAGCGAGAAGGCGCAGAAGAATCAGAACCCCCGCATCAGCAACCTCACGTTCGATGGTGCGCCCCTGCCGCTGGGCGCTCGGCTGCAGGTGCGACCGGGACAAGAGGTCGCGCTGGGTGTCGAAGTGCCTGAAGCGGCCAGAGAGCACTACACGGAGGTCCAGCCGACGGGACCTGTGGAGAAGCAGGAGGTCGTGGTGGGCGCCTGGTACTCGAGCAACGGGCGCTTCAGTCGCGAGCGCTTCGACGTCACGTCGACCGATGCGACGACGTTCTTCGCGCCGGGTTCGACGAAGTTTCCGGAAGATCCGGTGCCCGAGCGGCGTACCGGACAGCTCTGGTTGGTGGTTCGCGACAATCGCGGCGCGCAGGCGTTCGAGCAGTTCCGTTTCTACGTGTGCGACGACACGTTGCCGACGCCGCGGGTGACCTCGATCGCTCCGCCTGCGATCGCGGGTGATCCGGTGTTGGTGAGGGGTGAGAACATGCCGCGCGTGCTCGACATCTTGATCGGTGGCGTGGCGCTCGAGACGAGCACCTACAGCGCAGCACGCGGCGCGTTCGTGGGTTTCCCGCCTGAGCTTCCGCCGGGCACGTACCCCGTCACGATGCGCGGGCAGAACTGCAGCTCGGAAGACACGGGGCTCACGTACACCGTCGCGCCCTGACGGTTGGCCGAAATCAGGACTCTGCGCTCCTGATTCCCATTTCGGCCAACCCTCTCCGAGAAACGCTCAGAAGCGGGCGAGCACGAAACCACGCGACGTTTCGATCGCCGCACGCGCAGCGCCGACTTCGAGCGACTCGAGCTTGCGCACCCGCGCATCAGTCACGCCACGAGCGATCGCAGTGACGATCAACATCACCACCCCGATGATCAGCCCCACCACCCCCGTGGGCACGAAGAGCAGTCCGGCGACAAGGCCGATGGTCCCCGCCAGCGAGTTGTACTCGATGAACGCCAGCCCGATGAACAACACGCCCAGCAGTCCCACACCGGTCCCCACGCCGACCACGATCACTCCGGGCACGTAGGTCGGCCGCGTGCTGATCAACTTTTCGAGCTCGCGCTGGTTGGCGGACTTCGTCGTTTCCGGCGCCTGGGCCAGCAGCTGGAACTTCTCTTCACGAGGTGCCTCGAAGTGACTGCCGAGCATCATCGACACTGCCACCACGCTGGCTGCGAGCATGGCCGCAACATGAGCGCAGCTGCGCTCCCTTTCAACGACTTGCTCTTCATCGGAAGCTCCGTGCAGTCGAGGCTTCTTCTCCCAAACCAGCAAAGCGTGCGCCCTGCGCTACGGTCCGCGGCACATGAACGCGACCGAACTGGCAGCACTGGAAAAGCGGGTGCACGCGATCACCCGGCCCGAGCCCGCATTGTTATGGCTCTATCTGCTCACCGCCCTGGCCCTGCTGTTCGCGGCGCCCATCGTCTTCATCCCGCTCTACTTCCGGTACCACACGCTCTGGTACCGCTTCGAGCCGAGCGGCGTGTCGATGGGCTACGGCATTCTCTTCCGGCGCGAGATGCAGCTCACCTACGCGCGCATGCAGGACATCCACCTCTCGCAGAACATCGTGGAGCGCTGGCTGGGCATCGGCACCGTCACCGTGCAGACCGCCGGCTCGGGCGCGAGCGGCAACCTCACCATCGTGGGCGTGAAGGACTTCAACGCCATTCGCGACTACCTCTACGCGATGATGCGGGGCGTTCGAAACGACGCGCCTGACGCGCACGCCGCCGTTGCAGGCACCGACGCGGTGCTCGTGGAGATTCGCGATGCGCTGCAGCAGGCCGCCGCGGCGATCACCGCTTCGAAGAAGGTGCCGTGATGGAGCTGCTCCTGCGGTTGCTCAAGCCCTTCTTCCTGCCGCTGCTCAAGCTGGACCTCGCCGCCCCGCACCTGCCGGAAGGCACTTCGCTGGTGCGCAGCCTGAAGCCGTCGGACAAGTGGCTCGCCTATCGCTACCTGCAGACCCTCTTCGGTTTTTTGAACCAGTTCGTCGGCGTGGGCATCGCGGTGATCGCCGCGGTCGCCAAGCTGCGCGGTTGGGGCGTGGCGATCGGCCTGGGCGTGTTCGCCGTCGAAGCCTTCCTCATCGGGCTCGCGCTGGTCACCACCCGCGTCGACTTCGAGCTGCGCCATTACCTCGTGGGCGATCGGTCTCTGCGCGTGGCGCAAGGTGCGTGGAAGCGCGAAGAGGTCACGCTCTCGTACGCGAACGTGCAGAACATCGAGGTCAACCAGGGCCCGCTCGAGCGGCTCTTCGGGTTCAAGTCACTCACCATCTCGACCGCCGGTGCCGACACCACGCCGGGCGCTGAGAACTCGCACCTCGTCACCATGGTGGGCCTGCAGGACGCCGACGAGCTGCGCTCACTCATTCTGGGAATGCTCAAGGAGCAGCGTGACTCGGGCCTGGGTGAACCGCAGGCGCAGGTGGCCGCCACGTCGAGCGGTCTGGTTCTGGGCAGATTGAATGAAATCAAGGCAGCAGCCCTGGCGTTGAGAGACGCGACCCGCTCGTAAAGGCGGCCGAATTGGTTGACATTCGGCACCCCACGCACGAGATCAGCTGTCGTTTCAGGGCTTTCTTCGTTCGCTTCCCCCACCAGGTTCCATGACCCCGTTTCTCTTGCTGGCGCAGGCCGCACCGAATCCGCAGCACCAGGGTTGGCTCACCATGCGACTCCTCGGAGTCCTCACCGGCAACGCCGAGTGGGTGCTCTGGCTGCTGGCCGTTCTGTCCATCATCTCGATCGCCGTGATGCTGGAGCGCAGCGTCTACTTCGCCATGCACCGGCTGCCCAACAGCGGCGACGTGGTGCTCAAGCTGGCCAAGGGTGACCTCGAGGGCGTGAAGGCAGAGATCGCCAAGCACCAGGGCATGGAAGCGTCCGTGCTGCGCGAAGGCCTGGGCTGGGTCGAGAAGGGCCCCGACTCCGTCGAGCAGATCATCAACGCCACGATGGCCCGTGAGCGCCCGCGCTACGAGCGGTTCCTCTCGTTCCTCGGCACGCTGGGGAGCAGCACGCCCTTCATCGGGTTGTTCGGCACCGTGCTCGGCATCATCAAGGCCTTCAAGGATCTCGGCATGGCGGGCGGCAAGGGCGGCGCTGAGACCGTCATGACCGGCATCTCCGAGGCGCTGGTGGCCACCGCGGTCGGCCTCGCCGTCGCGATCCCCGCGGTCGTTGGCTACAACGTGCTGCAGCGCTCGGTGAAGAACACCGCCTGGCGCGCGACGGCGCTGGGCCACGCGCTGGTCGGCCACCTGCGTTCGACGGGGAAATAACCGATGGCCGGTGGAGGAACACCCGACGACGGCGATGAGATCACGGGGATCAACGTCACCCCGCTCGTCGACATCGTGCTCGTGCTGCTCATCATCTTCATGGTGACGGCGAACATGATCGTTCGCGAGACCGTCGAGGTCGATCTCCCCCGCGCGGCCAACACGCAGGAGAAGACCGTTCAGGGTCCGGTGATGCTCACCATGGACAAGGACGCCAGGGTCTACTTCGACGGCGTCGAGATGGCCCCGGAAGCGTTGATGACCAAGATGAAGGACGCGGTCACCAAAGACAAAGAAGTGCGCGCGATCATCAGCGCTGACCAGTCCCTCAACTACGGCAAGGTGATGACGCTGATCGACCAGGTGAAGGAAGCGGGCATCGCCAAGTTCGCCCTGAATATTCAGAAGGAAGCGAAGCCCACGGGCTCGCCCTGACTTGAAGGATGGAACCGGTGAGGCGCGTTCGCGCGTTGAAACCGGGTCCGTGAACATGATGAGCGCCAGCGGGCAGCACCGTTCAGATGAAGACAAGAGCCTCTGGTTCCTAGCGGGCACCCTTGCGCTCTCGCTCGTCGTGCACGTGAGCACCATGGCCACACTGCCCGAGATGATGTCGCGGGCGGCGCCGCAGAAGACGACCGAGATGGAGTTCTACGAGCCGCCGCCCCCGCCGCCGCCCAAGGTGGAAGAGCCCGAGCCGCCCAAGCCGCTCGAGAAGGTGAAGCTCAAGCCGCCGCCGGTGAAGCTGGCCGAAGTGGTGAAGCCGAAAGAAGACGTGCCGCCGCCTCCGAATGAAGAACCGCCCCCGGAGACGCCCACCAAGCCCGTGCCGATCGTGGTGGGCATCTCGATGTCATCGACCACGCAGGCGGGTGGTTTCGCGGTGCAGGTGGGCAACACCACCTACGGCAAGGCGTCGAACAAGATCGTCGATGCGGCTGACGTCAAGCCGTACGCAGCGGCGCGCTATGCACCTCCGGGTGGGGCAGACACCGAGCCGGTGATGTTGGGCGAGGTGAAGATTCCGTACCCCGACGAGGCGAAGAAGAACGAGATCGAAGGTTCGGTGCGCCTCAAGGTGACGCTCGACCCCGAAGGGCTCGTCACGGCAGTCGCGGTGATCTCAGGCCCCGGCTACGGGCTCAACGAGGCCGCTCGTGATGCGCTGCGGAAGTTCCGGTTCAAGCCGGCGACCAAGGGCGGCGAAACCGTCGGCTACACGTTCGTCTACACGTACACGTTCCTGCTCGACTGAGTCGGGGGCGTTGACCCGCGGCCAGCGGGCCGTACAGAATTCCGTACATGACTGTGTACACCCGCGACATCGTGCCCTTGAGCGCTGCGCGCTCGCGTTTCTCCGAGCTGGTTGATGAGGCGCACGCGGGCGACGACAAGATCATCACCAAGAACGGCGAGGCCTATGTCGCGGTGATCGACATCGCCAAGCTCGACTACTACCGACAGGCGGTTCGCGAACGAGGGCAGCTCCTGCAGCTTCAGGACATCGAACGTTCACTCGATGATCTCGATGCCGGTCGCGTGCTGACCGAAGCGGAGTTCGAAAGAACCCTCACCAACCTGCGTGCGAGCCTCCGAAAGAAGAAGAAGAAGTGACACGCCGGAGAGCGGTCGGCACCGCGAACTACGTGCGCAACCTTCAAGCGCTCAGAGACTTCCAGACGGGTCATCCCGATGCATTCGAACGCGCGGTCGCCAGGTTTCAGGATGAAGTGCTGCCACTGCGGCAGCCCGCCGCCCATCGTCGAACGGGTGAGGCAACGACTCGGGGGCGGCGTGCTGCGCGAGGTCCTGGTCGAGGAGAACGTGGTCCTCTACCTCGTGCGAAGCAAGGAAGTGGTCATGCTCTCCATTCGTCACCAGCGCGAGCTCGACTTCGACTTCGGCGACTGACTCTCTGGCCCCGAGACTCCACCTGGGAGCGTCCGCGCCCCATCGCTGGCTGAGCCCCCGCCGCGCTCGTCTGCACCGCTGCTCCACAGCGAACTCCCGCTGGCACGGCCGCTGCTCATGAGCCCTGTACGTCGGCACTGACGCCGACGCTGCAAGGGAGGTTGGGCGTGTTGGCACCAGGAAAGCGGCTGCAGGTCTTCTCCATCAAAGAGATGCCCGAGAAGCAGGGCGAAGAGAAACGAACGCTGTGGGTGAAGGCAGGCACCGCGTGGGTGAACCGCGACGGAAGCCTGAACGTGTACCTCGATGTGCTTCCGCTCGACGGGAAGCTGCACGTGCGGGAGCAGCTCGAGGAGAAGCGGGCAGAGGGCAACAACAGCAGGGCTGCCTCGACGAATGGTTCGTCGACGCAGGAGGCCAACATGGCCGATTCGATGGGGGGACACTGAAATGAAGAACACGGGAACGAAGGTGATGGGGTGGGTTGCGGTGGCGATTCTCGCGATGAGCGCGGGGGCGGCGTTCGCTGGCAAGCCGGTGATCAAGAAGGAAGTGAGCGGCGTGGTGAACCTGAACACCGCGTCGGCGCAGCAGCTCGACCTGCTGCCCGGCATCGGTGAGAAGGCGGCCAAGCGCATCATCGAGCACCGCAGCAAGACGCCGTTCGCCAAGGTCGACGACCTGCGCAAGGTGAAGGGCTTCGGCGCGAAGAAGCTCGAGAAGCTCAAGCCGTTCCTCACCACTTCGGGGCCCACCACGGTGGCCGTGAAGAAGGTGAAGAGCGACGCGAAGGAGCCCGCCGCGGCGCCTTCTGCGCAGGGCCGTCGTCCGCAGAATCGCTGAGCGGTGAGTAGACGGCGCCGGGCTGCCCTCGCGGGTGGCCCGGCGTTCGTCTGGGCGGGGCACTTTGTCGAAGGAGCCGCACGCGATTTCGCCGTTCGGGTAGCCCAGCGCTCGCCTTCGCTCATGAAGAGCCCCTCACCGCCGAGGTGCGCGAGCAGCAGACGCACCCATGACGAAGTCAGTCGTCAGGGTGGAGTGGTCTTCAACCATTGCACCACCACCCACCGGCCCCTTCCGGGGCTGCCCGGCGGGTCGATCGACAGCGCGCGCGCTTCGCCCCAGCCACCGCTCGGCGGGGGCGCCTCGAGAGCCACCATCGCGACCAGGCGGTTGCCGAAGGTCGGACCGACCGCGTTGCGCCCGCGCTTGTCGAAGTAGCGCCCCGAGACCAGCTCTGTGGCGTCGCCCTCGCGCAGGCTGGCTGCCACCTTCCGCTGACGCAGCCAGCTCGCGCCGATCACAGCGGCGATGAGCACCGAGCCTGCCGTCAGCCCGAGCGCCAGGGTGTACCTGGGCGGCGAGCTGAGCCAGTTCGAGGCGGCCAGGGCGGCAGCCACCAGGGGAATGAACGACTGCGCGCGCGCATGAGCGATGACCCACGCCTGCACGCGCGACACCTCGGCTTTCGTCAACGGCGCGCCGCTCGTGCTCATCTGGTGTGTGCCGAGCTTCAGCGATCGCACGCTCGCCGACACTCGGCGACGCACTTGGATTTGTTCTGCGCGCCGTTGCAGCGCGAGTTGCACTTGCGCTTGCACTGGGTCGCGTCTGCCCCTCCGATGATCTGCGCGTCGTACGAGGCGTTGAGCTCGTCAGTTCCTGGGGCGAGGTCAGGCGGTGCGGCCGGCGACCAGAGCAACGCCAGCACGGAGACGATGAGGAGCTTCATGGGGGGGGCCATTCCTTCTCGACGGCGAGTGAGTGCGTCTGAGGGCGACGCTACCGCACGCCCGTCCATTTCGCGCTCACCGGTCGCAGGCCTCCCGCGATCTCTCGTCATGGAGGCGCGCGCCCTCGCGTTGGGCATGAACCCGGTCACGTTCGCGAGGCGCGCACGGAAGCTCAACTGCCGGGCCCACCTGAGCTTCCTCTCCCGCGGGGGAGAGGGCATCAGGGTTCTTTCTATCGAAAACCCGCCAGAGCCTGAGAGGATGCGGGCGTGCTCGCCTTCCTCCAGGCCCACTGGCGCTGGGCGCTGCTCACGCCGTTGTTGATGTTGCTGGGCAGCGTGCTGCACGAGGGTTCGCATGCCCTGATGACGTTGGCGCTCGGAGGAACGGTGGAGCAGATGAGCGTGCTCCCGGGCATTGGGCCCAACGGCCTCCGCTTCGGGTTCGTGCGCTGGTCGGGACTGGGCCGGTCAGGCGCCCACCTGGCCGTGATCGCGCCGTTTCTCACCGCGCACCTGCACGCGCTTGGGGGCGCGCTGCTGGTGCCCCGCCTGAAATCGAAGCTGCTCTTCTTCACCTCGGTGCTGCTACCGCTGTTCGACATCTCGATGCTGCATGCGGGGCTCTTCGCCCGAAGCAGCAGCGCTGACCTGTCGCACTTCAATGATCATGCGCTCACCTTCGCCGTGATCGGCTGGCCCGTGCTCGTCGGGCTGGGCCTGCTGGCCTGGCGCGCCTTCCGCTCGCAGTGGCAGGGGCTGGAGCGCGAACAATTCGCTTTGCTGCTCGTGATCTTGCTCGCAACGCCCTGGCTGCGCTTCGTGGGGCCCGCAGCCGACCTGACCCAACGAGCGCGCTGAGCTGAAACCGGCCGCCCTGCGCTGGCCGTTTCATGCGAAATTCCCCCCTCGAACGTGAGCGCGCGAGGCTTCTTCCGCAAAGTCGTCTACGTGATGACCATCGGCATGCTGATGGTCGCCGCCTTCGTGATGCACGTGAATGGGCAGTTCCCTGCTTCGGTGCCTGCTGACGCGCCGGCGAACACCATGAGCGACCTGGTCGATGCGCTGCGAGCCGTCGACGCGCGTGGGCAGGTCGATCTCGCTGAGCTCAAGAAGCGGCACGCGAGCCTCGAAACGTTCGTCGCCTCGCTCGCGGCGTTTTCTCCCGACGTGGCGCCTGAGTCGTTCCCCACCGTCGAGTCGCGGCTGGCGTACTGGCTCAACGCGTACCATTCGCTCGCGCTGCTCGAGCTGCTCGACACGCGCGGCACGACGACGTCGCCGTGGCGTGAGGCGTTCGAGGCGTCGGCGATTGGGGGGCGGCGGCTGACGCGGCTGGCGATCTACCGGCGCACGTTGAGCCAGTCGGGCGACGCGCGGGTGTTCTTGTCGATCTTCACCGGCGCGAAGGGGCGCGGCGTGCTCGATGGGGCTCCGTTCGATTCCGAGTCGCTCAACCTGCAGCTCGATGATGCGACCCGGCGCTTCGTGCAGCGGCGAGATCACTTCGCGATCGATGGGAAGACCGTGAAGTTGTCGGCGTTGTTCGACGCACACGCAGATGAGTTCCTCGCGGCGCTGCCTGAGGAGCGGAAGAACGTGCTGCAGATCGTCTGGGCGTATCTGCCCGAGACGTGCGCGGATGACCGGCCCGGGTGTGACACACGGGCTGATCTGGATCGCGCTTGCGGGAATCGGTTCGAGGCGTGCGAGATCGTGTGGCTGCCGGTCGATGAGACGTTGGCCGTGAAGAATTAGGGGCGACTGCCCTCTCCCCCACCCTCTCCTCCTCGGGGAGAGGGTGCACTTTCTTCGGCCTTTCGATTCTTCCGATCTGCGATGCACCGGCGGAAGGTCTTCTCCATGTATTCGTAGGGCAGGCCGGCCTCGAGGCGGAAGTCGCTTCCCCCCTCGGCGCTGCGCACGTGCGCGAGATCGAGCAGGTCGGCCTCTTCGGTCTTCCCCTTCGCCTGCGCCTGCATGCGGGCGAGCGAGAGCGCGCTGCCGATGGTGCGCCGCAGTTCCTGGGTCATCTGTGGGTCGCCCGACTTGATGTCCGCCACCAGGCCGACGTCGTGCGACACGTCCATGTGCAGTTGCACCGACTTCGCCGACTGCCGAATCGTCTCGCCCAGCCGCGCGTCTTCCTTGCCGATCAGATCCGCCAGCATGCCCGAGGCGATCACGCCGTAGACCTCGCCGTACGCCATCGAGTCGTCGAGCACCGACGTGGCCTGCGGCGGGCCATTCCCCTCGAGCCGATCGAGGATCACCTTCTGCGAAGCCTCGTCGCCACCCGCGATGAACATCTGGCCGCCCCACACCGCGAAGGTCTGAATGCCGCCGTCTTCACGCTGCACTTCGATCACCTCACCCTGCCGCCCGTAGCCTTTGCCCACGGCCTCTGGCGGGAGGAACTTCTTCCACTGCGAGTTCTTGAAATCACCGGTGACCACCAGCGAGTCGTCGATCATCGCCACGCGATCGACCTTGGTGGTGGGGTCCATGCCCGCGTCACGCAGTTCGCCCAGGAAATCGTCTTCACCGAACAGACACTCGGTCATCAGCCCACCGAGCTCTGAGTTGATGATCGCGTTGAACTCAGCGACCACCGCTGCGCGCTTCACCTCAGCGGGCATCAACGCGAGGATCGGATCTTTCGCGGGGGGCGGCTTGACGAAGCCTGCATCTTCCGCGGCCACCGGCACCCAGGTGCGCCGATCGTCTGCGCGCTGGTTCTCGCTCTTGTTCATGCGCGTCGGAAGTCGAACGGGGGGCGGCGGAGGACGACTCGGAGGCTCGGCCCCGCGCATCAACCACGCGCCTCCGGCCAGCAGCAGCGCCGCGACGATCAACCACACCCACGGAGTCCGTCGCTTGTGAGCCATCTCTTCAGAAGTCCTTTCGCTCGAAGCGGTACGCGGCCACCGAGAGCAGCGCAGCGCTGAAGATGAAGCACCCGGCCAGCAACCGGCCCACCAGCTCGCCTTCGATCGGCTCGGAAGCCGCGAGTCGCGCTGACACCGTCGCCAACGTCCCGAGGCGAGGAATGGGCAACATCGCCCACGAGAAGAGCTCACGGCCGAAGCCCGCGGTCATCGCCACCGCGATCGACTCACGGAAGCTGGCGATCACGCCGAGGATCAACGTCACCACGCCGAGCGCACCCGAGAGCGCCGCGCTGCGCACGAAGAAGTTGCTGGTCAACATCACCGCGTAGAGCGCGCAGAAGCCCACCCACCCCACCCCACTGCCGATGAGCAGCTTCGCGTTCCACACGCCCGTCTTCACCCCGAGCAGCACGGTCAGCCCACCGGCGCCGTACAGCACGCCCATCGCCGCGAGCGCCACGACGCCGAGGTACGTGCCGAAGAGCAATTGCCAGCGCGAGACTGGCAGCGACAACAGGTGCTCGATGCGCCCGGGCGCCAACAGCTCGGGCGCGAAGTCGCTGCAGGCGATCGCGAGGAAGAACGCGCCACCGTAGAAGCTGACGTACGCGGTCATCATGTAGAGCGCGCCCATCACCTGGTTCGTCGACACGATGTCGTCGAACATCAACGAGCCGAAGAGCTTCGAGCCCGCGATCGCGCCGTCGACCACGTCGAGCTGCAGAGAGAAGCCCAGCACCAACAGCACCAGCGTGATCGCTCCGAACAGCCCGAGGAACCACCTGCGGCGCGCGGCCTCGAGCAGGAGATCGAAGGCGACCCGGAAGAGCTGTCTCAATTGGTCTCCTTCGAGATCAACGAGTCGGCGAGCACGGC